>CAXMQV010000012.1:0-1848 GCA_964195905.1 uncultured Gammaproteobacteria bacterium | reverse complement strand
GCGCGCTCGCGAGGAAGCCCCCCTCCCCGGCTTCGCCGGTACTCCCCCCTAAGGGGGGAGAAACAGATAGGCCACCAGCGCAGGCGACGCGATCGCCGTGGGGTTTCCTCCCCCCTAGGGGGAGCATTAGCGCTGGGATACCGATCCGGTGCCGGAGATCGTCTGGTTGACGATGGGGCTGCCGATGTACTCGACGTTGCCAGATCCACTGATGGTCACGTCGAGCTCGTCCGTGGCGTTGACCACGATGTCGCCACTGCCGGAAATCCTCACCGAGCCCGCCTTGGTCACCAGGGCGGAAGCATCGATGTCTCCAGACCCGCTGATGACGATCGACAGCAACTCCGCGGCCCCGACGAGTTCGATATCGCCCGAGCCAGAGATGTTGATTTCGAATTCGGAGACGTCGGCACCGGTGACCTTGATGTCGGCCGATCCGAAGATCGAAAGCGCGGTCAGGTTCTCTGCTGTGATGTCGTACTCGATTTCCTGAGACGGCGAGATGGAATTGCCACGCTCGACGCTGAGATCCAGGGTGTTACCTGAGACCTCGGTCGTCAGGATTTCCATCAGGTTGTCGTCGGCGGTCAGGCTTAACGACTCGGTTCCCGTGATGTCGATGGCGATGTCACCCGAGCCGAAGATCCGCACGGCGTCGAAACCCGAGACCTCCCTCGACTCAGTGACGATGGTGCCCGATCCTTCGGTCCGCGTCCCGTCGCCGATGGTGACATCGCCGCAACCAGCACCGAGCACCACAAGCCCAACGGCCACTAGCCAAGCCTTGGTATGCATGGGAAACCCCCTAGTCGACGCGTCTCGTCTTAGATGTTGAGTGTTCCGGCAGTTGCAGGCTCTGGGTAGGGCTGTTCGACCCCACTTGGCGGCACCTCTCCCCGGCCAACGGGAGAGGTGCCCGTAGGGGCGGAGGGGGAAACGGAACCAGCAAGGTTGCTCGCCTACCGGCCCCCCTCCCTGGGTCGGTCGTGCCCTCGGATCGCCCGCGCTTCGACCCCCTCCGACCTCGCTCCGCTCGGCCACCTCCCCCTGGAGGGGGAGGGTTCACGGGGCCGCTGCTCGCGACTCGGCGCAGACGCGAAGAGACGGCGGCCGATGCCGCCGTCTCTTTCGATTAGTGGTTCGGTTGCTAGGAAGCGTTGCCGTTCCCTAGGAGGGGACAGGAGAAGTAAGCCACCGATCCATCCTCCATTGTCAAGGCCCAGCGGCCACCCACGTACCCGGTGTCGCCGGGGCCGAACGCGGTGTGCAGCTTCCCGTCCATTCCCATGTACAGCTCCTGGAAGGGGCCATTGGCTGGCAGCGAGGGGCCGACGATGGAGTCGTACTCCAGGCCGCTGCTGTCAACAACTACGGTCACTCGGACCCGACTGCCATCCTCGTGGGTAGGCGGTGGGCCTCCTGCCAGCACCGGTGCGGCCAGTGCGACAGAAAGGGCGAACGCTGCAAACACAATCATCACTCGTCTCATGTTCTCTCCTTGTTCGAGACAGGAGACAAGCTTGCGACCCCCTCCTTACGACAGCACTACAGGAAGATGAACAACCGGTGAACAAACGGCTCTAGGCCTAGTCGGCGGCCGCGGAGTGGCTTACGGTCTGGTCAGGAACCGACAGGGCCTCGCCGTAGTTAGAAACCCAGAAGGGAAGGGCAGTGACACTCATCGATGAACGAATCAGCGGCCGGGTAGTCGTCGTCGACGACGAGCCGATGGTCCGCGAGGTCGTCACCCGATATCTGCAGCTAGACGGCCACGAGGTCATCGCTGCCGCCGACGGCACCACTGCCCTCGAGGAGGTACGCCGCCAGGCGCCCGACCTCGTGGTTCTC
>CAXMQV010000011.1:0-19571 GCA_964195905.1 uncultured Gammaproteobacteria bacterium | reverse complement strand
GCAATCAATTTCCTCATCGCACTCACTCCTTATCGTGACTCATCGGTGGAAGGTCACTTCTTTTTAGACCTCGCACCCTGACGTCGGGACGATAGAGATGGTATGTCTCGCAACTGTCTCGCCGTCGGCCGCACTATAAGCAACCATGCGCTCACTTTGAGTGATTCTCTTGAATACGAGCGGCTGGGGCGAGATTCGGGTGGCGGCGCTCCGGCTCACATCGGCCGAGTCATGCAGTCAGAAGTCGGGCTCCGACGTGGTTCGAGACCAACCATATCGCAACCCAACTGCCCCGAACGCGATGCACAGCACGGCACAAACGGACACAACACTCCCCCATATCCCTGATCATCTGGCCGGGCGATCGGCACGACCAGCCCACGACGTTCGGTCACGGCTCGCCTGGCATTGTGGCGAAGGTTGTTGCGCACTCCGGGGGGAGCCTCGGATAGCGGCTATCTAGGCGGAAGTTGCAACATATTTGCATCAGAACATCGAGAAACGTCGAAAACCGGTGAGAAACTGTGAGGCAAGGAAAGTGAACTGGCAAAAGGGAAAACGCAAAGCGACCAGCAACCATCGACTCTTCTGAAACCTCCCGAAATGGTTTGACGTGGAAGAGGTCACAGGTTCAATCCCTGTAGCGCCCACGGGAACGCCGTTGGCGTTTCCGCCAGAGTTGGCGCCTATCGCGTGGTCTATGAGATCAGCGACAGCGACAGCGACCTGACCGTCCGGGTGATCTACATCGACCACCGTGCAGACGTCTACCGCCCCCGTTAGCGCGCACGCCGAGGTCTTTGATTGATACCGTGGTTCCGTGAAGTCCTGGACTCCGACCCGGATCGCCGTCGGCGCGTTTGCTGCCTTTGTCGTCGTCTACATCGCGTTCGGCCTGAACGGGTGGGGGGCACCTGCCGAGAACGAGCAGGCGATCGGAGAGATCTCGCGGTGGTGCGAACGGGTCCGCGATGGGCTCCTGCGGGAGCCGGTCAATGCGCTCGGGAATCTCGGGTTTGTCGTTGCCGGGCTTGCCATGTTCCGGGTGCTGGCTCGGGACCGGACGGCGGGGGAGCCGAGTCGCTTCCACGGGCACACCCCGCTGGCGCTCCTGTACGGCTCGGCCGCCGTCTTCCTCGGTCCCGGGTCGGCCGTCATGCACGGCACTCACACCTTCTTCGGGGCCTGGATCGACAACCTCTCCATGGTCGCCTACATCCTCATTCCATGGCTCTACAACCTGTCGCGACTTGGCAGGTGGTCGATGTCCACTCTGTTTCGAACCTATGGCGCCCTCGTTGCCATCTACGCCCTCGGGTACTGGTTCATCGATCCTGACCTCGGGATCGGGCTCGAGTTCTTCGACATCTCCATCGCCCTCTGGATCATCTCCGAGTTGCTCCACCGGTTCTGGTCGCCTTCGATGCGGATTGCTTCCGGGTTCTTCGGCTTCGTCATTGCCTTCGTGTTCGGGATTACTCCCGCTGAGATGCTGGCCGCCCCCGGCGAGTACTGGTGGGTCATTCTCTTCTGGCTCCCGGGGCTCCTCGCCACTCACCCGCCTACGACGGTGCGCCGTTACACACCCTGGTTCTGGGTCGGGGTCGGCTCGTTCCTGACCGCCTACGCCATCTGGCTGACCGGCACGAACGAGCACTCCTGGTGCCGACCCGACTCCCTCATTCAGGCGCACGCCATCTGGCACCTTCTCTCGGCCCTCGCCACCTGGGGGTTCTTCTGGTTCCTTCGAACCGAACGGCCCCGCTTGTCGGCCCCGCCGGTGGCGGCCGATAAGCCCGCTGGCGAGATGTAGCGACATACACTCAGTCGGATGCGGATTCTTGCCATTGCCGATGAGACCGACCGGGGTCTGACTCCGGAACGCCTGAAAGAGATGAAACCTGATCTAGTGATCTCGTGCGGCGATCTCGGCCACGACTACCTCGACTTCGTGTCATCGGCAGCCAACGCTTCGCTCGTGTTCGTGCCCGGCAACCATGACCCCGTGCCCGCATCACGCAAGGCGCCGCCTGTCCCCGGCTTTCTCAACTTCGATGATGTGTGGGGAGGAGGCGGTCCGTCCGATGAAGGGATCACCCAGGCGAGCGGCCTCAACGCCGACGGGCAAATCGTCACGATCAAGGGCCTCACCATCGCCGGTTTAGGCGGTTCGATCCGCTACCGGGAGGGCCCCAATCAATACACCGAGCGCCAGATGGCGACCCGGGCTCGCCGGCTGCGGCGCCAGGCAAAGCTCCGGCGAGCGCCCGTGGACATCCTCATCACCCACTCGCCCCCGAAAGGGATGGGCGATGAGGGCGACGGTCCCCATCAGGGGTTCGCCTCGTTCATCCCGCTCATCGAGGCGCTCAAACCCCGGATGATGTTGCACGGCCACATCCATCCGCATGGATTCATGAAGCCCGACCGTCAACTCGGCGATACTCGCATCATCAACGTGATCCCTCACAAGCTGCTGGAGGTGGAGTTGTGACCTGGTACCCCCATGACACCTATGAGCGGGCGCGCTGGCAGGAAGCACGCAACCGGATTGCCAAGGTCGTGCAGGGCCAGCAACCGGAGATCCTCATGGATCTTGACGATGTGCAAGGCCGCCTGGCCCTCTTCCAGCAGTCGTACGTCGGGGTTCGTCCCATCCGGGTAGACGAGATCGTCGGCTCGGTCGACAAGAGCGAGGACTTCGACAAGGACTTCCGGCCGCGCACCGACCGCTCAAAACGCCGCTGGGAGCAGATTGAGCGGGCGTTTCCGCGCGGGGACTTCCCGCCAATCGACGTCTACCAGGTCGACAACACCTACTACGTCATCGACGGCCATCATCGGGTCGGCGTCGCCCGTGCCCGGGAGATTGAATTCATCGATGCCGATATCACCGAGCTCCACTCGCCCTACGAGCTCAAGCCCGAGGACGACCTCGGAGACATCATTCACCTCCAGCAGCGCAGGCTTTTCCTCCACCAGTCCGGCCTCGGGCTGGTCAGGCCCGACGCCCGCATCGAGTTCTCGAGACCGGTCGGATACGTTCAGCTGCTCGAGAACCTCGAGGTCCATGGATACCACCTTCAGCAGGAGCGGGAGGACGTCCTGTCAAAGGAGGCGGTGGCCGCCGACTGGTACGACAACGTGTATCTGAAGAACATCGCCGAAATCGAAGCGGTCGGTCTCGACAAACTGATGGGGCATGCGCCGATCAGCGACCTGTATCTCTGGGTGCATCGGCGCCGTCAGAGCCTGTTCCCCGATCAGGGCTCGGTCAGTTTCCGGACCGCCGCCGAGAATCTGGCCGCCGAGGAAGCCAAGAAGCTAGGGACCCGCGCCAAGGCGACGGTGGACCGGGTTGAGGACACGGTTGGTGGTGCCCTCGGTCGGCTGCTGGGCCACAAGAAGCCCGACGACGACTGACCCGGCTACTCCCCGATGAGGGAGGCCTGCACGCTCCGCACGTAGTCGATGATGGAGGCGATCTCGGCCTCCTCGAGCTGGGTCGCAAACGAAGGCATGCCCAAACCGGCTCCCCGCTTGACGATCTCGATCAATGTCGCATCGCTCGGCCCGGTCTTGGTGGCCAGCGACGGTGCGATCCCGCCCGAGAAAGAACCGCCGCCCAGGTCGGCTCGGTGGCAGCGGGCGCAATTGGCTTCATAGAGCACAACACCCGCCGCGATGGAAGCCTGGTCACGGACTTTCGTCACATCCGAGGATGCTTGGGCGACGCAAGCCGCCAGCAGCAAACAGCTCACCAGCGCCACCATCGAGAGCATCTTGCGCATCACGGTCTCCTTCTTGTTGCGAGTGCCCGGCCCATCCGTTCAATTCCGGCGACGACGGCCGCGGTGGGCTCGCTGGCGAAGACAAGCCGCACGAAGCCGGGCTCACCGATATGACAATCGGCGCCCGGGGTCAGGTTGACATTGGCCATGTTCAACAGCCATTCCCACAGTGCGGCCTCGGCCTCCCAGGTGACTTCCTCCATGAACTGACGGAGGTCACAGAGGAAGAAGAAGCCGGCCTGGCCGGGCAGGTAGGGGATGGCAGCTGCCTCGAGGGCGGCCGTGGCCGCCCGGTAGGCCTCTCCGAGCCGTCGCTGGTTCTCGGCGACGAAGTCGTCGACCCAGGCGTCATCGGTGATCAATTGCTCGAGGACGTACTGGGTGTCCCCCGACACGGCCGCCCAGTAGGCGAGCCCGTCTATGGCCTGGCGAACACCCTCATTCTCCGATAGGAGGACACCGGCACGCAGACCGCTGGCGGCGAAATCCTTGCTGAAAGCCCATACGACATGCCTGCGCGGCCCGAGGGCGGGTCGCAGGCTTGCTCCGCTCACGAAGGTGGCATCACCGAATACCGACAGCGCAAACAGTTCATCGAGCACCAGATGGATGTCGCGCTGCTCGGCCCAGGTGACTACCTCGTCGAGCTCCGCAGGGGCGTACACCCGTCCGAGCGGGTTGTTGGGGGACGTGAACAGAAGCGCTCGCACGGGGACGGGTGAGGCGTCCAGGGCGGCGTCGAGGAGATCGACGTTCAGGCCGAACCCGGTGGCGCTGCTCGTGTGCACGGGGATGACTTGTAACCGGTCCCGGGTCTCGATGTCGGGCCAGAAGCCTGAGTAGCTGGGAGTTGGGATGAGGATGCCCTCGCCGGGATCGGCGAGCGCATAGAACAGCATCTCGAGGACGGTGCCGCTTCCGGCCAGCGTGATGAGATGGTCGGGGTCGACCGGCCGGCCGAGCAGGCGGCGCTCCAGGAAGGCGGCCAGCGCGCTGCGGAACGACGCCGCCCCGGTCATGGCGTCGTAGGCGACCACCCTGGCGGGCACCTCCCGGCCGGCTGCCAGCTTTGGCCCGAGCAGATCCCACACGAGCTTGTTTTCGGCGATGCACATGGAGATGTAGCCATCCGGGTTCGAATCGGGATCCCAGGAGTCCTCGACTCTGGCGAAGTGCTCGTCGATGTAGCGGGGCATCGGCCGATTGTTGGCCAGCCACGCACCGCGGGCCGAGAGGTGGTGGGCGGCGGACGATTCCATCAGGTGCCGAATTGTACGGCTGCCTCAGCCGGCATCGTGCCGGCGCAGCACTAGTGCCGCTGCCACCAGGCAGACCCCGGTGATCACCCCGAGAGCCACCAGGGCGCTGAGGAGGGCGGTGGCGTCGTGACTGAAACGGGATGGGCCGCCGCTCACATTGCTGATCTCCTCGATCAACTGCAGTGGGCTCGACAGATCGATGATGGGAATATCGGCGGCCATCGTGCTGATCCGCTGCAGATCGTTGAGGTCCGAAACGGCGGCGGTTCCGCTGAATCCCCATTGGGCGCTCGAGACGAAGCTGGCTTGTAGCAGTCCCGGCTTTTCGGTGAACTCCGGGAAGATCCCCCCGGCCGCCAGCACCATCTGGAGTACGAGGATGACCGGCAGCATGGTCATAGCTCGATCGACGGTGTTGAGCGAGGCCGAGACCAGCAGCCCCAACGCCATGGCGGCCAAGCCGGTCATGACCATGACGAGCATGAACTCGCCCATCGGCCACCCGAACACGACCGCTTCCTCGGGCCCACCCTGGCGGGCTGCGCCCACGGCAGTGAGGAGCACAACCTGGAGCGTCGTGATCGACCCGAGCACCACCGTCTTGGAAGCGACGTAGGCCGAGATCGAGAGCCCGACGGCCCGTTCTCTCCGGTAGAGCGGTAGTTCCTTGGCGATCTCTCGGATCGCATTGAACGAACCCAGCTGAGTGGCTCCCAGGACCAGCGTCAGCAGCACCAGCGGCGCCTTGGACACCAGTCGCACCAGCGGGAGGTCAATCCTGCCGAGCTCATCAGCCGGGAGGGCGACCAGCATGAGGAGCGCCATGGCCACGGCCATGCCGATCATCAGGCCGACGGTGCGACGATCGGCGCTCAAGGTGGCGATATAGCGGCGGGTCAAGACCGAGAACTGTCGGAACCACGCCCAGCGCGGCATCCGCGTGTCTGGCCGGGCCGCAGAGGGGTCGGGCCGGTATTGCGAGAGCGGAGCCGCCACGTAGGCCGCATGGTCGGGGTGGGCGTTGAAGCGCTCCTGCCATACGGCTCCGTCGACGCTGCTCAGATCCGAAAACACCTCCTGGTAGTCCTCTCGGCCGAAGTAGTCGGTGAGCCGATTCGGCGGCCCGAACCATGCCAGCCGTCCGCCCGGGGCGAGGCACATCACCCGGTCGCACAAGTGAAGGCTCTGGACGCTGTGGGTAACGACCACAACGGTCCGGCCGGCCCTCGCCAACCCGGCCAGTAGCTCCATGAGCGAGCGTTCGTATCCGGGATCAAGGCCCGAGGTCGGCTCATCGAGGATCAAGAGCGACGGCTGAGTGAGCAGCTCGAGCGCAACGCTGACTCGCTTGCGCTGGCCGCCCGACAAGTTCGAGATGACGACGTCATGGCGAGCGGTTAGGCCCAACTCCTCGATCACCTCCTCCACCCGGGCGGAGCGCTCTGCTTTGGACACATCGGGGGGGAAGCGCAGCTCGGCGGCGAAATCGAGGGTCTTGCGGACGGTCAGCTCCATGTGGAGGACGTCGTCCTGGGGGACGAAACCGATGAGCCGGCGGAGGTGCTCGATCTCCTGATAGAGATCCCGACCGGCGTAGAAGACCGAGCCGACGTCGGCAGGGCGTTGTCCGGTGAGGGCACCGACGAGGGTCGACTTGCCCGAACCGGACGGCCCGACCACGCCCAGGAAACTGGCTCCGTCGAGGGCGAAGCTGATGCCGTCGAGGATGACGGTGCCTTGCTTGGTTCTGACACTGAGCCCGGAAGCGGCATAGGCGACTCCGCCACGCTCCTCGAACTCGGTCAATCCATCATGCGTGACGAGCAGCGTGTGGCGCCCGATCCGCACGGTGTCGTCGATGCGAAGCTCGATTCGATAGACCCGGCGACCGTTGACGAAGGTTCCGTTGTGACTATCGAGGTCGACGATCTCGTATTGACCCTGTCCTGCGGCTCGCAGCTCGGCGTGGTGGCGGGACACCATCAGATCGTCGAGCACGATGTCGTTGACGGGATCACGGCCGATCGTGGTGATGCGAGCACCTGGTTGGTGGACGGCCTCGACGGTGCCCAGGTCGATGAAGGTGGCACCGGGGGAGGGGGCCGCCTCGATCGGGCGCAGGGTCACTTCCCGCCCGCCGACGGCGTCTCCCAGCATCACCGTCGTTGGGGCGACGATTCGGAGGCGAGCGATGCGATTCCCGGCGTAGAAGGTCCCGTTGCTGCTGCCGAGGTCCTCGACGATCCATCCCTCGGCGCCGGCCGAGATCTGGAGATGGCGGCGGGAAACGCCTCCGTCGTCGATGACCATTCCCCCGACCGGATCGCGACCGATCGTGAGCACATCGCCGGGCGACAGTAGGCGGTGGTCGGTGCCGACTTCAACGCGGAGTGGCCCGACGGCTCCGCTCACTACCCGCCGCCGACGACGCTGATCGAATCCGACCGCTCACCCGGGGCGAGTGTTCCGGTATCACTCACGACCACGACGCCGTCGACTTTGATCTCCAGCTGATAGCTGGCGGCAGCTTCGCAGCTGAGGTCGAAGTGATAGACGAAGGCCTGGTAGGTCCCGGCCACGGATCCACCCTCCGGCCAGAACACGTTCTCGGCGTGCTCTCCGGTCTCCACACCGCAGGTCGGGACGGCATCGACATCGAGAATCCCGCCGGTAGGCGAACTCGCCACCTCGTAGTAGATCTCGTTGCCGTCGGGGTCAATGACGTGGAGATCAAAGTCGGAGTCGCCGGTCCAGCGCAACGTGACCTGGATGTCGCCGGTCCCGAGCACCGTCGTGGTGGTGGCCGGCACTGTGGTGGTTGTCGTCGGGATGGTTGGCACCGGCCCCGACCCGATCGGCTTGACGAAACGTCGGCCGGTCAGCACGTCGACGAGATCGAAATCGGCTACTGCGTCCACGGCCTTGACCGCCACCGACCCGGCGAGAGTGAATCCCGGCCAGGTGGTGCCTGAGACGCTCGCCCCGGCCGCCAGTTCGACTGCCGGCAAGAGTGGATTGCCGCACTTGCACCGGGTCCGGGGCACACCGAACGAATCGATCAGTACGGCGGTCCCGGCCTGGAGCACCGAGTTGATGGGATTGGCGATCCCGTTGCGGAACCCATGGTTCACCACCCGGGTGTCGACCTGGAGAATGGCGTCGGTGAGCGACGAAATGTAGGTGGGGATGGCTTCGACTGCGATGCCCTCCACGTCGGCCCAGGCCTTTGCCTTGTCGCTGTTGGCGGTCAGGAACTGAATGAGCTGCTCCTTGCTGCAGGCATCGATGATGTTGGTGCCCCCGTACAGCCCCGGGGAGGAGCCGGCCAGCGTTGTGACGACCGGTGGGGCAGTCGTGGTGGTCTCGCCCGAGCCGACGGTGGGCGGTGGTTGGCTGCCGGGGAGCTCGAACTCGGGGAACTCGATCTCCGAGAGGCTTCCGATGGGTGGGTTGAGGAGCTCGATGATGCGGGCGATCGTCCCGTCGTCGCCGGCAGGGATCATGGCGGCGATCGGCACCATCGATCCGGTGAACGCGTCGACGCCGGGGAAGGAAACGGGCTCGGCGAACACCTCGTTGAGGTCGGGGCCATCTTCCTCTCCGCCGGTGAGGGCTACCACGGCGCCGATCGTGATCGCGGCCAGGATCAAGGCGATCAGGAGCGGGGTGAGGAACCCCCTCTTCCGGCGGGGCCGCTCGCCTGGCGGGGGAGTGCCACCGCCGGGCGGTCCGGTCGGGGGTGGGAGGCCGGGGGGTGGCGGTGCTGAGGGAGGTGGCCCGGCGGGGGGTTGGGCTGGCGGTGGCACCGATGGGGGTGGCCCGGCGGGGGGTTGGGCTGGCGGTGGCGCGGCCGACGGCGGAGTGGGAGGGATCTCCCCGGTCGCCCCGGCCGCCGCGGCCTGGAATGCTTCAGGACCCATGGTTGCGGCGAGCGGAGTGGCCGCCGCCGGTAGGGGAGCGCTCGGCACCGCGTCGGGTGTATCGGCGGCGCGGGTGAGGGCTTCCTTCCAGCCTGCGGCCGAATCGAACCGACCGTCCGGGTCGCGGCTCAGCACCCGGCTGAGGGCATGAGCGAGGGCCGGTGCAACGTCCGGTCGCAGCAGCGTGATATCCACCGGCGGTCCGGATGCCTGGGCCTTCACGACCGCCGGGAGCGAGTCGAATGCATACGGGACCCGGCCGGCGAGGAGCTCATACATGATGACGCCGGCGCTGTACAGGTCGGTGCGTTCGTCCACCCGACCCTCTGCCTGTTCCGGAGCCATGTAGTGGGGCGTGCCGGTCGCAATGGTGGTCTTGGCCTTGGCGAGCGACTTTGCGATGCCGAAGTCGGCCAATACGAGCGTCTCTTGGCCCGCCCGACCGGTCGGATCCGACCGGAAGAGAACCGCAGACGGTTTCAGGTCCCGGTGAACCACCCCGAGGGCATGAGCGGCCTCGAGGCCGGTGGCAATGTCGATGCTGATACCGCACGCCTCGGCGACGGTGAATTGAAGGCGATCAATGGCACGCTGGCGCATGCGGTCTTCCAGTGACCCGCCATCGGCGATTTCCATGACGAAGTAGGGCCGGCCGTCGGGGAGCTCTCCCATGTGATGGATCGAAATGATGTGGGGAGACTTGGCGTTCCAGAGGATCTTCGCCTCTTCAATGAAACGGCGGCGGATGTCCTCATCCCGCGCCCAGTTGTCGGCCAGGACTTTGATAGCGACGGCTGCTTCCAGGTCGTCGTCGTGCGCCAGCCACACCGTTGCGAATGCACCGCTCCCCAACACGCGCTCGGTTCGATACCGACCGATCTGTTCCATGTCTCCTCAACTACCGTCTTGAGCTGCTCCAGTTACCCACGCTATGGGCGAGAGCGAAAGCTGGCTAGGGCCGATTGGCCGTGAATCACGGGAGGAACGATTGACGTGATGGGAGCGTTCCTAGGGGCGTGAAGCGCTTCATGGCAATCTCCGTTGCTCTCTTGTCGGCCTGCTCCGGTTCAGTGGCGACGACCACCGAGGCCTCCCCGACCACGGCGACGAGCGAGGTGCCCTCCGAGCGTTTCGCCGCCACCCGGGCGGAGATCGAAGCCGTCCTGGTCGGGATCGGTCCGATCGTCTCGCTCGAACAAGCGAAGGCTGTTGTCGAGGCGGTCGGCAGTGGATCGGACTCCGACCTGGTGCCGTATGCCTACGACGTCGCCCGGGTCTCCGACAACGAGACCTTCCGCCAGGCCATGGCCACGATCTCTCGCATCACCGGCGAGACGGCTCCGGCCGACGATGTCCGAACCCAGTCCCTCTTCTTCGGCAACTGGATCATGAACAACGCCCCCGATCCCGGACGCGCCTACATCGCCTGGAAAGGGGCGCTCTTTGGGAACATCGATTCCGACTTTGAGCCGCTCATCGCCTCGGTCGATGATGCCGTCACCGCCGCCCGGCTGCAATGGGGCGGTGTCCTGCGGGGCGGCATCCCGGAGCTGAACAACGCCGAAACTATCCCGGTCGCCGAAGCCGACTACATGCTCGACGAGGAGGTGGTGTTCGGGGCCGTGGTGAATGGAGAGGCCCGTGCCTATCCGGTACGGATACTCGGGCACCATGAGCTGGCCAACGACACGCTCGGCGGTGAGCCGGTTTCCCTCGTGTATTGCACGCTCTGTCGCACTCCGGTCTTCTACCACCGGGAGGTGGCCGGCCGGGTGCTCGACTTCGAGACGTCCGGGCTCCTGGAGAACTCGAACAAGGTCATGGTGGATATCCAGACCGATTCCTTGTGGAATCAGCTCACCGGTGAAGCGTTCGCCGGGCCGCTCGCCGGAGAGGTCCTCGCGCGGCTCCCGATGGTTGTGACCACGTGGGCCGACTGGATCGCCCGACACCCTGACACGGATGTCCAGAAGGTGCCGACCATCGGGCTCGATCCCGACCTGGCCCGGCTCAACCCGACCGGCGGCTATTCCTACGAGCCCGGTGACGCCTACGCCGACTACTACGCCGGGAGCGAACTGTGGTTTCCGTCCTTTGAGGTCCCCGACGACTTCGCCCAGAAGGACGAAGTCGTCACCCTCGACTACCTCGGGGACCGCCTGGCGGTCGGGCTCGACGCCCTGCTCGAGGCAGGTGGACTGGTCAGGAGCGTGGCGGGCCGGCCCGTCGTCTTTGTCGCCTCGGAGAATGGCGCCCGTGTCTACGAGTCGGCTGACGGTATCGAGGTCCTCGATGGGAATGTGGTCTTCGAGGGTGCGGCAGTCGCGGTTACTGAAGACTCGCTAACCCTCTCGGACGGCACCGAGCTGGTACGACTTGTCTCGGGCCAGTCATTCTGGTTCGCCTGGTACGGCAATTTCCCCGACACCGACTGGTGGCCGAGAGGCTGACCTCCCTCGAATGGCGCGGCTGCGGAGCTGCGGAGCAACTGCCAAGGAACGCCAAGTGCTCTCGGAGGCTGGTAGCTGAGCACGAAAACGCGCCCCGGTAAGCCGGGACGCGTTCTCAATCAATGGTGGGTGACGCTACTTGCCGCCGCCGAGGAGGCCGCCGAGTTTGTCGGTGAGCCCACCGAGCATGCCGCCACCGCCTTCGTCGCCGTCCTCATCGTCATCGCCGCCGTCCACGAACTTGGCGAGCTGATCTCCGAGTGGTCCGGGCAACTTGTCCTTCATGAAGCCGACGACGGCCTCAATAGCCTTCTGGGCTTGATCGGCCGAGATGCCGGCCTTTTCCTGCACGAGTTCGAGCAGCTTGTCCATATGTCCTCCTGGGGATGATGTCTTCTGAAGTTAGGACCCGTCGAACGGGGGAAAGTTCTCCTCTCCGGCTCTGAGGGCGGGGCGAACCCTGCGGGCTCGAAACTCCACAGGAGACGGAGGCGGGGGTGGAGGAGGCAGCGAACTGGTTTCGAGGCGCGTTCGGTTCCCAGCCTGAACCGCAATCCACGGTTGTCCTCTCCGAGGTGCCTCTTGGATTTTCTTCCCCTCCATGAGGTGAGGGGGCGAACCTCCGGGTTCGTGCTCCGACGAAGGAGGAGACGGGGTGGGGGAGGGATAGAACCGGCGAACTGTCCGGGTTCTTGGCATCCGGGTCTCCCCCCATCCGTCACACTCCACGGAAGCGATCGGTGCGAACCACAGGGGATTGTTCTCTCCCCCCGGAGGGGGGAGTCCGGCGTAGCCGGGAGGGGGGCGCTCCCTGAATCGCTAGAGAAGGCGCCCCCTCCGCCCCTACGGGTCTCCTCCCCCTCCGGGGGAGGAGACGAAAGCAACCGTGGATTGAGGTCGAGGGGAAGGAAGAAGAGGGGTGGCTCACCCTTTTCGCGGCGCGAATTCGCCACGAGAGCGCTGCCAAGGGGACAGGACCGCGGGACGGCGGTCTTTCTAGGAAGCTCGGCGCAGGTCGTCGTCCTGGATGCCTCGATCGAACGGGAGAGTGACGAGGAGGCTGGTGGGACGATAGGGGCCGTCGATTCCGAGCAGATCGGCCACGAGAATGCCCCGCACGAGGTCGTGATTGCAGTGATCCTCGCACCGGCGGTACGGGTCGTCGATATGGTCGAACTCTCGGTCCATGTCGCATGTATCGGCAGCAAACCGGGGCGACTTAGGACTGTGTTCGTTGCGGGAGTCGCCTAGTCCCAGCCGAGCTCGTGCAGGCGTTCGTCGTCGATGCCGAGGTGGTGGGCGATTTCGTGCAGGACCGTGGTTCGGACTTCCTGCTCCAGATCGGAGGTCGACAGGTTCAAGCTCAGGTGGGGCAGGCGGAAGATGACGATCCGATCCGGGAGTGCCATCGTGTACTCGAATCCCCGATCATGGAGCGAGATGCCCTCGTAGATGCCGAGGATGTCCTCTCCGTGCGGATCCTGCTCCCGGGTCGGCCCATCCTCGACGACGACGACGATGTTGTCCAGCACATCGAGCACCCATGCCGGAAGCTGCTCGAGTGCCCGATCAACGAGGGCCTCGAAGGCGTTGCGGTCCATGCCGGCCAGCCTACGGGGACTAGGTTGGGTCGATGCACGACGCAATCGCTTCCTGGGTTCTGCGATACGTCCAGGCCTGGGGGAGCAACCACCCCGACGAGGTCGGCAAACTGTTTGCCGAAGACGCCCGCTACTTCACTGAGCCTTTTGCCACCCCCTGGGAGGGCCGGAAAGCCATCGTGCAGTGGTGGATGCGACACCGCGAGGAACCGGGTACCTGGCGGTTCCGCTTCGAGATACTGGGGGTGGACGGCGAGGTCGGATTCGTGCGCGGGTGGGTCGGGTACGCCGATGAGGCCGACTACGAGAACCTGTGGGTGATCCGTCTCGATGCGGACGGGGCCTGCACCGAGTTCACCGACTGGTACATCAAGGTTCCCGACTCAGCGAGTTGAGTCGACCCTTTCTGGTTCGCTAACCGCCAGCGAGGCGAGACCGATTGCCAGCGGGATTACGGCGAACAGTGCGGCGGCCTCGCTGTAACCGCCCACCCAGCTGCGGCCCAAGGACAGAGCCACCGGCCCTATCGCCGAGGCTCCCACTCCGATGAAAGAGGAGAGTCCCTGGATGGCCCCGATGTTGGCGAGGCCGAACCAGCGGGGCAGGACCGTGGCGGCCAGGGGCCGCTGGGCGCCGGCGGCTGCTCCCAGCGTCACCGCGTACAACACCACTTGCCATCCTGGCTCGACGATGTTGATGAGGAACAGCCCCGTTGCCATCAGGCCCATGGAGGCTGCCAGAAGGAAGCGGACCGGGACCCGGTCAGAAAGCGCTCCCACCACGAGGCCGGCGCCGATTGCCCCGATCACCTGGGGGAGGAACATGGTGGCTGCCTCCGTCGAGGAGAGCCCGACCTCGCCCAGGATGGAGATCTGGTGGAAGTTGACGGCGGTGATGAGCATGGCGGTGGTGGCGACGGTGAGGCTGAGTAGCCAGAACCGACCTTCCCCAACGGCCTCCCGCCGCGAGTGGGATCGGGCCTGGTGGGTGACGGCGTCGGCGACGCTGGCGGCCGAGTCCCCGTCGGTGTGCTGTCCGACGTCGGCCGGCTTGTTCACCAGACCGAACCACCCGATCGGCACGACGATGAGCCAGACCGCGCCCGCCGCTAGCAGCCAGGCCGTTCGCCAGCTGTAGGCCTCGATGGCGATATTGAGAAACACCGGGGTGAGGGCCATGAGCGCACTGACGGCCGTCATCATGACCCCGAAGACGAACCCCCGGCGGCGTTGGAACCAGTGAGTGACCGCCACGGTGCTCACGAGCGACAGCGAACCTTGTCCGAGCCACCGGATGAGTGTGAACCCGATGGCCAGGGTGATGAAGCCTTGGACCCCGCTCATGGCCACGAGGCCGGCACCGAAGCCGGCCCCAATGGTGATCATCGCCCGCCGCGATCCGACCCGGTCGACCCATCGACCAACCGACGGTAGGGCCAGCGCGCCGAGCAAGGTGCCGATCAGGTAGGCGGTGGATACCTGGGAGCGGGTCAATCCAAGGCTCTCGATGATCGGATCGACGAACACCGAGACGCCAATCGTTTGGCCGGGTCCCGTCATGGCAGCAGTGATGGTGGCGAGGAAGGCAATGCGCCAGCCAATGAAGCGGCGGAGCGGCTGGGTGGTGTGGGTCATGGCGGTCCTCGGCGATGTGCGCGGGAACTCTACGTCAGCGTGGGAGGCGGACCGTTCCACTCTGTACCCGTAGGGCGGCTGCAGGCGTATTCTCGAGATCCATGGAAGCGATCAATCCACCGATGCGGCGGCGGCCCGACCCAAGCAGAGCCTTCGCCTGGGTGACCGTGGCGTGCCTGTCGGTCCTGGCGGCCTATGTCGCCGTGACCGGAACCCGCCGGTTGGGGTACCTGCCGTGGAACCTGTTCCTGGCCTGGGTCCCGTACGTTCTCGGCAGGGCAATCGGCAGGTTGGCCGATCGGACCCAACATGGCACGGGCATTCTCGTTCTGCCGGTCGGACTCTGGCTGTTGTTCTTCCCGAATGCTCCCTACATCGTGACCGACCTCGTTCATCTCACCGAGTCGCCGGGCCGCTACGTGTTTGTGGATGCCGTCCTCATCGTGGCGTTCGCGGCTCTCGGTCTGGCGCTGGCGATTGTGTCCCTCGGCAACGTACACGCGGTGGTGCGGGAGCGGCTCGGTCAGTCCGTCGGCTGGGCCTTCGTCGCTTCAGCCGGCATGCTCACCGGCCTCGGCGTTTGGCTCGGACGGGTCCTGCGGTGGAACAGCTGGGATCTGTTCACCGATCCGGTCGTCCTGCTCGGCACTATTGGCCGGGGGCTGGCCTCACCTACCGACTACGTCCGTCCGCTCGTCTTCAGTGCCGCCTTCGGCTGTGCGCTCCTTCTCTTGTATCTCGGGGCACGGATGTTCTCGTCGGACCGCGAGCTGTAGCCGGCACCCCACCCAGCCCTCTCACATGGGACCGACGACTCTGGTCGACCATCGACGGGTGTGGCCTACTGGGTGGTTGTCGGTCGAGCAAGGGAGTTACCCGTGGAAGACGAGAAGGAATTCACTGAGCACTACGAGCTGAATGGTGAGGAGGTCCTCGCCAAGATCAAGGAACTCGTGCACGAAGGCAACGTGCGTCGGATCACCATCACGAGCGACGAGGGCAAACGGCTCATCGAGATCCCGCTCACCGTCGGAGTGGTGGGTGCGCTGCTCCTCCCGGTGTGGGCGGCCATCGGTGCCATCGCCGCGGTCGTCACCAAGTGCACCATTGAGGTGATCCGAACCGAGGTGTGAGGCGGAGGTCTCCGCTGCTCAATTGAAGGCAGTACTGCCGACTATCATCTCGGTTCTTCCGGGCGCTTAGCTCAGCGGGAGAGCGCTGCCTTCACACGGCAGAGGTCACTGGTTCAATCCCAGTAGCGCCCACCAGGAAACGTCAATGATTAAGGGGGTCATCGACTACACCGCTCGCATCGGCACCACATCAGCGGTGGGGGGAGTGAACAAAAAGTGAACACTGCCCCGGGAATGCAGTTCATCGAGCTTTGTCGCGACGGCTCGATCATGTCCCTCGAACAGGTGACCGTAAACATCAAGTACGACGCTCACCGATGTGTGGCCCAGCCTGCGGGCGATGCTCTTGGGGTCAACGCCGCTGGCAATCAACCAGGCAACGTGGGTATGTCGGAGGTCGTGAATTCGGCATGGGCGACCAACCGATGCCTCGACAGCGGGGACCCAATACCTGCGCCGGAAGCTGGCCGCTCGGATTGGTCCGCCGTGAGGGGACTGGAAAACGTACTCGCCGACCGTCTGGGAGAAGTGGTCCTTCAGCGCTCTGGCCAGGAATGCGGGGAGTTCCATCCTCCTGATCGATTCGTCGGTTTTTGGTCGAGCCGTTACCAGGCCGCCCCGGACCTCGGATAAAGCCTCGACAACGTCGATGTATCCCTTCGATACGTTCGACACGTTCACTCGGTGTCGTTTCAGGCCCACCATCTCGCCGAGTCGGAGGCCAGTGTTGGCTGCCGTGAGGACCAACAGGCGGAAGTTGTCACAAACAGCTACATCATCCCTCCCAGCCGGTTATGTGCGGGGTGCCGTCATCCTGCCCGGAGATGTCGCCGGTGTGCTCTGAGATCAGTCTGTCGGAGAATTGCTAGTCGCTGAACGTGATGGCGTAAAGATGACCGTCGTTACTGCGGCTTGGTGCTTACATTTGCCAAGTTGTTTGGGATATTCCCGCCAGAGGGGGTAGTTCCATAACCTCCAGAGCCGGGTCTCCGAAAAAACCTAGACCTTACGGTGATGGCGTTCACTCGGAAGGCCAACCCTCCACCTCCGGTCAGTGGGTCGGCCACCTCGAAGACCTGCCAGTCGATCTGGATTACGCCGTCGTTTCGCTCACCGCGGAGCAGTCGCCTTGCCCAGGTTGCTCTGTTCCCGGTTGCTTGGCCCACCAAACTCCGCCATGTAGGTGATCGCTAGGATGGCAGTTGTCACGCTGAGTGGCACTGTCGGACAGCGAATGGAGGGTGAGTTGGACCCGGCTCGCAGGAATCAGTTTGTGGTAGCGGCTTTTGCTGGCGTGATTGTGCTCGTGCTGGTGTTCGCCTTCGCTGGTGGGGGTGGGTCCGGCGGTGAGGATCCACCTGTGACCACATCGGATGCGGCGCTTGGTGGTTCGTCGGAGTCGGTTCCGTTCACGTTGGTGCCATCCGCTTCGGATTCTGACGTGACAAAGCTCGAGTGTTTTCCGCTGCTGCCCGTCGAGGCAGTGGAGGAGGCTTTGGGAGTGGCAGATCGGCCTGAGGATGAACGTGGGTTGTTCGGTTCTGGCCAGGGCGAGACGTGTAGGAGAGTGTTGGTGGCCGATGAGCGGTTTGTGGTGGGGATTTCTCCAGCGGAGCTGGGGGATTTCTTGTCGGGAGCGTTGATATTGGGCGTTGAGGGTGTGGGGGTGCCCGATGTTGGTGAGGGGAGCTTGTGGTTTGGTGGTGAGGAAGCCGAGGGTAGTGGGAACCTCGGATTGTTGGTGGTGCGTGAGTCGACGGAGTTGGGTGAGCTTTCGTTTCGGCTCGGGTTGGGCCGCCCTGACCTGGATACCGATGCTCAGTTGGAGGTGGTGAAGAGACTGGCGAGCAGGGTTTTGCTGCAGTTTCCCGGAGTTGTGCCGCCCCCGGCTCCAGTTCCGGTTGACGTTGACTTCGAGGCCGCTTTCGATGAGGTGGAGGTGGATCGATCAGCTATCAGTTTCGTCGACAACTTGCTGGCAAAAGAGGAGGCGGGGGAATGGACGCTGGGTGAAGGCCTGGTCGCAACCCTGAAGCTGTTTGCCGGTGAAGTGGATGTAACTGACGTCTTGCGCCATCCCGAGGTCCTCAGCAAAGAGGGTACGGGGATCGTGGCAATGGCCTACGAGTACCTCGAGGACGGACCCGACACCGACGCGCAGGCTGAGATTGCCCGCCTGTTGGACCTGCTGGTGTTCTCGAACGAGCAACTGGAGGCAATGGCGGGAATAGTTCCGGTCGCTGACGCTGACGCTGAGGCTGAGGCTGAGGCCAGCTCACCCGCGGTGGTGCGTGTCTCCCTGCCCACCGTTCAATCCGTCACTCAGCAGGCGGTACAGGCCTGCCAGGGCTTCTTCAACGAGGACGTCTACGGGAGCGCCGGTCCGGGGGTAGGTGCCTGTCTGGAGTGGCGGCCCGCCAACGTGGCGCCTGGCTTGGAAGGTAAATACCGAGTGTTTATTCCGGCTTCGCCGCTTCCGCAGGGAGGCTGGACCGAGGATCACTACGATCTGGCCCTGACGGCCCTGGAACACTCGGCCCGGTGGTATGAGGGTGAGGGTCGCCGCTTGGCGTTGGCGGCCGGCGCCGAAGGGAAGATGCCCTCTGTCAACCTTGTCTTTGCTATTTACCGGGGCGGAGGGAATCTGGCGGTGGCGACGCCGGTTGCCGGCAGATCCTGCGGTGTTGTCCTATACCAGTCGCTGCAGAGAGAAACAGCGAACAACTTCGAACAGACCATTGCCCACGAACTCGCCCACTGTTTCCAGACAGAGAACTTTCCCAAACAGAACGACCCGTTCAAAGTCAAATACAAGTTCCGCGCGTGGCGAGAGGAGGGGCTTGCCGACTACTTGAGCGGCGTTGTGTACCCGCAGAACAATTTCGAGTGGGCAAGCCTGCCGGACACGGCGCGGATCAGCAAGGGGACGACGTTGTTGGACCTCTCGTATGGGAACTTTCTGTTCTTTCAGTACCTGGAGGAGCAAATCGGAATTGAGGGGATCTTCCATCTCGTTACCCGTCTGCCGACCAGCGGCGATGAGAAAGCTCAGGAGGAGAAACTGGCTGCGTACCCCGACATGAAGTCGCTGTTCCACGAATACCTCGAGGCGATGATCGACGGAGTGGTCGAAGATACAGGCGGCGGGTTGGTGGGCAAGCCGCCGTACAAGATGGAATACGGCACGAAGGCCATCACTGGGACAGGCGAGGCGACGTTAGATCTCAGACCATTTGGTGTGGGTCGGATCCAGTTCACGATCGAGGAGTGCAAGGAGGCAGACCTCAACGTCGACCGGGGAATGGCTATGGACTCGGCGCGGCCGACCGCCGATCAAGACTGGGCCTTCTTTCCAACCAGGTTCCCGGAAACCCGTGGAGATGACCACGACCGCATTTATGCGATCTCGACAAAAGAGGACGAAGAGGTCACTGTAGAAGTAACCGACTTCAGAGATGACCCGGAGTGCGAAACCGACTTCGGGCCACCACCACCTCCAAACCCGTGTGATGTGTTCTGCTCACCGTCCGACTACTACAGGTCGGCGACGAACCCCATTCTCCTTCCTTGAGATAACGTCACTAATCGATCGCCAAGCAGTTTTCGCCTGTGCCAGCTAGCAATCCACACCTACTCGCGGAGTGGAGTTCCCCCCTCTGGCCGGACACGTTGTTCATGCGGCCATGGTGTTGGTGGTGTGACGGTAGCGGGCCTCCCATTCGGTCGGTGATAGGTATCCGAGGACAGAGCTGAGTCGCCGGCGGTTGTACCAGGCTTCGATCC
>CAXMQV010000010.1:0-71186 GCA_964195905.1 uncultured Gammaproteobacteria bacterium | reverse complement strand
GGATTGGGTGAGTCCGATCGGCGTGACGCTCCGGCATGATTGGATGGCGGCACGAGCGTTTCCAACTGCCGGGCTCGACGAGTTCCGGCGCAAGACGGTGCGCAACGACTCGACGCTCCTGGCCCTGTGGGAGGCTCGTATCGCCGACGTTCGTATTCCGGTGGGCGATGTAACGACCGCCGAGGGAATCGCCCGCCTCGGGCATCTCACCGCCCGGGGCATGCGGTTCACAGTGCGTTCGGCCGGGATCCCGGATGCGGCAACCCTGGCCGCCATCAATGCCATCGGTGATCTCGAGATTCGGTGGGAGCTCGTGGTTCCTCCTGCTGATTTCGCCGCCGCCCTCGACGCCGTAGCGACCGCCGACCTGCCGGCCGACCTGCGGCGAGCCATCGCCCCGGTGGTGCCGACTGGTTCTTCGGCCGCCGATCATTTCGTGTCCTCCGGATTCTCCCCTCGGGGTGATGGGCATCTCGATCGGTGGCTGGCTCTGGACGCCCACGGCATGTTCAAGGAGCTTGTGTTTCGGGCGATGCCCTCGGAACGGGTCGAATCGGTGGTGGCCGCCGCCGCCGACCTGGTTGGGGGGGTGGGCCGGGGCGCCCTTGTCAATGTCGAGCTGCCCCGTGCCTCAGAGAGCCGCCGGTTCGACGACGACGCCGCAGTGGCCGAGCGGGTGGCGCAGGCAGCCGAAGCGGCCCTCCGGCATCCGGACGTCCGGGTGTTCCTGGACGGGTTTATGGATCACGACCGCGGCTACTACCCGAGGCATGGGCTCATCGACCGCCGCTACAACCCGCGCCCGGCCCTCCACCGGCTCATGACCGAGGCTGCCGGGCTCGAGTAGCCGACGCCTGGCTAAAGGCGTCCGGCCTCCACTATTCGCTGGAGGAATTGCTGGGTGCGGGGCTGGGTCGGATTGGTGAAGAGGTCGCGGGGGGCGCCCTGTTCGAGAATCAGCCCACCGTCGAGGAAGCACACCCGGTCGGCGACATCGCGGGCGAATCCCATCTCGTGGGTGGCGATGAGCATCGTCATGCCTTCCTGCTTCAAGCCCCGAATGACATTGAGCACCTCGGCCACCAGCTCCGGGTCGAGGGCCGAGGTGATTTCATCGAACAACATGAGCTCGGGCTCGGATGCCAGTGCCCGGATGACCGCCACCCGCTGCTGCTGACCGCCCGATAGCCGGTCGGGGTAGTCGTGCGTCTTGTCGGTCAGTCCGAAGCGCTCCAGAAGCAACTCGGCTCGCGCCTCAGCTTCTTCCCGGCTGAGACCGTGCACCTTGCGGGGCCCGAGTGTGATGTTGTCGAGCACATTCATGTGCGGGAAGAGGTTGAACGCTTGGAAGACGATTCCCATCTTCTGGCGGACCTGATTCGGGTTCACATCCGCCCCCGAGATCGTATGGCCATCGAGGATGATGGCGCCTTCATCGATCGGGACCAGCAGATCAACGCACTTGAGCAGGGTTGATTTCCCGGAACCCGACGACCCGATGAGGCATACCACCTCGTGCTGCTGGACTGTCAGGTCGATATCTCGCAGCACGATTTTGTCGTCGAAGGACTTGCCGACGCTGGCGAGTTCGAGCTTCACGGCCATCAGGCACTCATCGCTTGTTTGCGGGCTCGGTCACGTTCGGTGTACCAATCTGTGAATCGGGCAACCGGTACCGATACAAGGAGGAACAAGATGGCTGCGGCGATGTAGCCGGTGTAGTTGAACGTTCGGGCGTTGTAGATCTGTGCGGCTCGTACTGCTTCCCTGATCCCGAGCACGTACACGAGGGCGACGTCTTTCTGGAGGCTCACGAACCCGTTCAGCAGGGCGGGAATCACGTTGCGGACCGCCTGGGGGACGATGACGTACCAGAGTGTCTTGCCCTGGGTGAGCCCGAGCGACCGGGCGGACATGCGCTGGCTTTCGTGCACGGACTCGATGCCGGCCCGGTACACCTCTGAGGTGTAAGCCGTGTAGCTGAGGACAAGGGCGGTCACCCCCCAGAACAGCCTCCCGTCGGGAACTCCCGACAACTGGAGGGCGGGAACTCCGAAACCCAGCAACAGAATGAGAAGGATCACAGGAATGCCGCGTACGAGGTCTATGTAGAAGATTGCAAGAGCCCGGATAGGGAGGAAGGCTGGGCCGCGCAGCGAGCGGATCATGGCGATGATGAGCGCCAGAATCAGTATTACGACTTCCGCGACGAGGAACATCTGGATATCGAGCCAGAAGCCGGAAACAACGTCCGGCCACACCTCGCGGAACGCCGATGGATTGAAGAACTGTCGCTGGACACGCGGCCACGCTTCTGAAGTCAAAACGACCCAGAGAGCCAGGCCGGACAGGATTAGCGTCGAGACGAAGGCTATGAGGGCGCTGCGGGCGCCTTCTTCGCGGGAACCGGAGGGTCGGCGGGGCCCCAGCAATCGGGGGCCTCGCCGCATGACCTCCTCTAGCGGAGTCGACCGATCAGTCACGATCGCTCCCGGTTCGGGCAGGGACTAGCCGAATATCGCGACGTCCGCGCCGCTCACCAACCATTGCTGTTCGAGGGCAGCCAGGGTGCCGTCGCTCCGCAGGGCGGCGAGCGCTTCATTGACACATGAAACGAGGGGATTGCCATCGGCGAAGAGCAGACCGAACTCCTCCGGTTCGTCGCCGGGTGACTCGAACTGGCCGACGATCACGCCTTCCTGCCCGACCTCGTCGACGGTTAACGTGACGTTCGTGATGAAGAAGGCGGTCGGGAAGTCCACAACGAAGCCGTCGATCTGGCCGGCGATCAGAGCCGATTGAACGTCGACGTTGTCGTTATATACCGACACCTCGGTGTCCGGATCGATGACCGACTCGATCAGGTCGAAGCTGGTGGTGGCAATGGCCGCACCGAGTCGGAGCCCTTTCAGCTCTTCAAGCGTCGTGGCGCCGTCGGCTGCCGAGCCCACTACGGTTACGAGCGCCTGCTTCACCTCGTAGTAGGGATCGCTGAAGTCGACGACTTCGTCGCGAATTGCGGTGATCGAGTACTGCTGCAGGTTGAAATCGAAACTCTTCTCGCCCGGGGTGACGGCCTCATCGAACGTGGTGCGAACCCACGTGACCTCATCGTCGGCGAAGCCGAGATGCGCGGCTACCTCGTATGCCAGTGCAGCTTCGAAGCCTTCCTTCGATTCCGGCTCGTCGAATCCACCACCGGTGATGCTATTTACCCAGGGCGGGAACGCCGGCTCGCCGGTGCCGACCGTGAGTACCCCCGGGGTGACCAGGTTGAGCTGATCAATGGCGCAGGCGTCGACCTCAGTGGTCGTCGTTACTGCCGCGGTGGTCGTAGTTGCGTCGGCGGCCGTCGTTGTGGTCGCAGCCGCCGTCGTTGGTGTGGTGGTATCTCCCGCATCGTCGTCACCACAAGCGGCGGCAACCAGTGTCAACACAACAAATAGGATCAAACCGAACTTGGTCCGCATGGGGGCTCCTCCTCTTCCTGCGCTGCAGGCTACTCCCCGCGACGGCTGGTGCCGGTCCCGAGAAAGGCGGGGGCCCGGGCGCTGGCGGAGCACCCGGGCCCAGGCGGCTCCGCGGGGTGGCACGGGCGTCCACCCACCGCATTGACGCTGAATGAGGACGGTAATGGCCCGAACCCCGAATAAGCGGGATTTTCGCGGTCTTTCTTTGGCCGCCGGTGGCCCCGGGTGTCTCCTGACCGCCCCGGTAGGATTCGCGTCGACGACCGAAGGGATTGTGAGGGGACCATGGCGACCATTCGCGCGTATCACCGCCCGCAGAGTCTCGACGAGGCTCTGGCCCTGATGGCACACTCCGACGTCGACGCGACCATCCTGGCCGGAGGCACGGTCATCAATGGGCTGCCGGAAGAACAGCCGATCGATGTCATCGACCTTCAGGCGCTCGGCCTCGACGCGATCCAGGCCGATGGTGACCGCCTCGAGTTTGGATCCATGGCTCGTCTCAGCGATCTCGAAGCCAGCGAACTGGCGCCGGCCTTGCTCCGGGACCTGGCACGGAGGGAAGCTCCCAACACGTTGCGCAATGCCGCCACCGTGGGAGGAACCGTTGCCGCCGCCGATCCAGAGAGCGAGCTCCTGGCAGGTCTGCTGGCCTTCGGCGCCACCGTCGCAGTTGTCCAATCGATTGGCTCCGAGAGCATTCCGCTCAGCGAACTGCTGGCCGAGCCCTCACGGCTCGGCCTCGGGATCATCACGAGTGTCACCGTTGAGGTCGGCGGCGACGCCACCGCCGAGAGAACCGGGCGGACCCCGGCGGACCGCCCAATCGTCATGGCGGTTGCCCGCCGGAACGAGGCAGGCTCGGTGCGGCTGGCCATGACCGGAGTCGATTCGACCCCGGTGCTGGTAGAAACCGAGGCTCTCGACCGGCTCGAGCCACCCGCCGACTTTCGCGGCTCGACTGCCTACCGCCGCGAGCTGGCCGGGGTGCTGGCCCGACGAGTCATGACCCGCCTGGGGGAGGAACAATGAAGACCACCATCACCGTGAACGGGGTCGAGCGCACGTTCGCCTGTGAACCCCATGAATCGCTCAAGACCGTGCTCCGCCGGGAGGGCTACTACAGCGTCCGTTTCGGATCGGAAACCGGCGAAACCGGTGCATCAGCCGTGCTCGTCGACGGCCGGCTCGTCTCGACCGAAATCCTGCTGGCAGCTCAGGCCGATGGCTGCACGGTCGAAACCGTCGAGGGCCTGGCTCCCGGGCGAGGGCTCGACCCCATCCAGGAGGCGTTCATCGTCACCGGTGCGATTCAATCTGGCTACTCGACACCCGCCATGATGATGGCAGCCAAGGCCTTGTTGGCCCGGACGCCGGACCCGACGGAGGAGGAAGTACGGGACGTCCTGACGGGCATCCTCGACCGTGAGACCGGCTACGTGCGGCCAGTCCTGGCGATCCTGCGGGCCGCCGCCGTGTTGCGCGGCGAGGCGGTCGAGCCGATCGAAGCATGGCTCGTGCCTGCCCTGACCGGTCCCGAGGTCGATGGTCCGGTCGATCTCACCCATCCGCTCGAGGGTGTCCCATCGGCCGCCCCGCTCGTCATCCCGAGCCCCGAGGTTCCCGAAACGAACGTGGTCGGGAAGTCCGAGCGCAAGGTCGACGCCATCAAGCTGGCCAAGGGCAAGCCGGCGTTCACAGACGATATCGAGATGCGGGGGATGCTCTACGCCAAGATGCTCTACAGTCCCCACGCCCACGCCCGCATTGTGAGCATCGACGACTCCGGGGCGCGGGCCCTGCCCGGGGTCCATGCCGTTCTCCATCACGAGAACACCGCCCGGGTTCGCTACGCCTCGGGAGGGCAGAGCTATCCGAATCCGCTCCCGTACGACCAGGTCAGCTTCGACAACAAGGTCCGCCATGTCGGCGACCGGGTGGCGGCAGTAGCCGCCGACAGCATCGAGATCGCCGAGGAAGCCGTCGGCCTGATCGACGTGACCTACGAGGTTCTGCCGGCCGTGTTCGATGAGCTCGAAGCGATCAGCGGCGATGCCCCCGTCATCCACGACGAGGCCGACATGGAAGGCGCCTACGACGCCGCCCGCAACATCGTCCATCACATGGAGGCGGAGGTCGGCGACGTTGAAGCCGGCTTCGCCAAGGCCGACCATGTATTCGAGAAGACCTACCGGGTGCACCAGGTCCAGCAGGTTCCCATCGAGCCACACATCGCCATTGCCTATCTCGACAGCGACGAACGCCTCGTGCTCCGAACCTCCACCCAGGTTCCCTTCCACGTCCGCCGGATGGTGGCGCCCCTGCTGGGGCTTCCCGTCAAGGACATCCGGGTGATCAAGCCCCGCATCGGAGGTGGGTTCGGGGCCAAGCAGGAGATGTTGATCGAAGACGTCGTTGGCCATCTGGCGCTTGTTACCGGACACCCGGTCCGTCTCGAGTTGACCCGGGCAGAAGAATTCATGTCGAGCCGCACCCGCCATCCCCAGACCATCACCTACAAGACCGGCGTCAACAACGATGGTGTGCTCGTGAGCCAGTCGATGCGAATCGTCGGCAACACGGGCGCCTATGGCACCCATGCCCTCACGGTGCAACAGGTAAGTGGCTTGCGAGGCTTGAGCTCCTACAACTGCCCGAGCAAGCGATTCGACTGCGATGTGGCCTACACGAACATCCCGGTCCCCGGCGCCTACCGCGGCTACGGAGCGCCCCAGGCGTTGTTCGCACTCGAATCGCACATGGAGGACATGGCTCGCCAGATCGGCATGGATGCCCTCGCATTCAAACGGCTCAATTGGACCCGGGTGGGTGATCCGCTCGACATCGCCACGCGACTCGGCGAGGGGTCTTCCGACATGGAGGTCGTGCCGGTCATCACCTCCAGTGGGCTGGAGGAATGTGTTGCCCAGGGGGAGCGGGCCATCGGCTGGCACCGCCGGGCTGATCCGACCTGGATCGCGCCACCCGATCGACCTCATATCCGACGGGGGATCGGTTTTGCGATGTGCATGCACGGAACCGCCATTCCAGGGCTCGACATGGGGGCGGCCAGCATCAAGATCAACGATGACGGATCGTTCAACCTTCTGATCGGGGCAACGGACCTCGGTACCGGAGCCGACACGGTGCTCGGACAGATCGCCGCAGAAGTCCTGGGAGTTCCGCTTGCCGACATCCTTGTCTATGCGGCCGATACCGACATGACGCCGTTCGATGTTGGCGCCTATGCCTCGAGCACGACCTACGTGTCGGGGATGGCCGTCAAGAAAGCGGCCGAAGAGGCCCACCGCCAGATCACCGAGCGGGCCGCGCTCATGCTCGATCTCGACTCGCCAGGCGAGGTAGAACTTGCCGACCGGAAGGCCTGGGCGGCCGACGGCCGCTCGGTCGGGCTCGACGAGGTTGCCCTCCACTCGCTCCATCAGGACCAGCAGCATCAAATCATGGCGACTGCCTCCTATGTCTCTCCCGAATCTCCGCCGCCTTACGCGGCGCAATTCGCCGAGGTCGAGGTCGACATCGAGACCGGCCAGGTGACGGTCAAGGCGCTCGTCATGGCCGTCGACTGCGGCGTCCCGATCAACCCGATCACATCGGCCGGGCAAGTCGAGGGTGGGATGATCCAGGCGCTCGGATACGGGCACTGCGAGGAGATGGCCTACGACGAGAACGGCCGCATGGTCAATCCCCGCCTCGGTCCCTACAAGATCTACCGATCCGACGAGATGCCGCGCATCGAGGCATACCTCGTGCAAACGATGGAGAAGAGCGGGCCATTCGGCGCCAAGGCCATTGCGGAAATCCCCAAGGATGGGGTGGCTCCGGCCATTCGCAGTGCCATCGGAAACGCCACCGGCACCTGGATCGATGCGATCCCATTCACCCCCGAGAGGGTCTGGAAGGCCCTCAAGGCGAACTAGGCGTGAGCGGCGGCCAGGACGAACGAGTGCTGCGCGAGTTGAGCGACGCAATCCAGAACGGCGAGCCCGTGGTGCTCGCCACGATCGTGGCCACCAGCCGTTCGGTTCCCCGCCACGCCGGCACCAAGATGCTGGTCTATCGGGATGGGAGACTCACCGGCACGGTGGGCGGCGGAGAAATGGAGTCGCGAGTCATCGAAGAGGCCCGGGGCGCATTCGTCACCCGCCGGCCTCAGCTGCTGGACTATGCGCTGGTGGACCCCGCCCGCGGCGATCCCGGCGTGTGCGGCGGTGAAGTGCAGATCTACCTGGAGCCCTACATGCCAGCACACACGATCCTCGTCATCGGAGGCGGTCACGTCGGACGGGCCGTCGTCGACCTGGCCGATTGGCTCGGGTACCGGACGATCGTCATCGACGACCGGCCCGAGCGGATGACCGAAGCCGACATGCCGAACGCCGGCGAACGCCTGGTCGGGTCGATCACCGACATGCTGGCCGGAGTGGATGTCACCGAGGACACCTCGGTGGCAGTCGTGACCCGCAGCGTCGACAAGGACGCCGAGGCCATCCCGCTCCTGCTGAAAACACCTGCCCGATACATCGGAGTGATGGGCAGCGACCGGCGGTGGCGCGAGGTTCAATCGAAGCTCGCCGAGGCCGGCCTCGACGAGTCAGCGCTCGAGCGGCTCCACGCCCCCATTGGGCTGGACATCAACGCCGAGACGCTCGAGGAGATCGCCGTCTCGATCCTTTCTGAGATCATTCGCCTGCGCGGCGCCCCCGCCGAGGGCTGATGCTGTTCGCCGACCAGCTCGTGGTCATCCGCGGTGGAGGCGATCTCGGCACCGGCTCGGCCTACCGGCTTCGGCAAGCGGGCTTTCCTGTGGTGGTGCTCGAACTGGCCGCCCCGCTGGCCATCCGGCGGGCGGTAGCGGTCTCGAGTGCAATCGACGGCGGTCGGATGTCGGTGGAGGGACTCGAAGCGGTGCATGCTGCGTCCGTGTCCGAAGCCACCGATTTCGCCCGGGCCGGATCGATCGCAGTCCTCGTCTCGCCCGAGTTGCCCGACGACCTCGAGCGCATGGCAGTGGTGGACGCCCGCCTCGCCAAACAGAATCTCGATACCCGCATCAACCAGGCCGCGCTGGTGGTAGGCCTCGGCCCCGGTTTCACCGCCGGCGCCGATTGCCACGCGGTGGTCGAGACCATGCGCGGACACCACCTCGGCCGGGTCATCACGGCGGGATCGGCCGCCCCCAACACCGGCCAACCCGGCGTGGTCGGCGGCGAATCGTCCAAGCGAGTCTTGCGGGCGAGTCGGGATGGGGAGGTCTCGTGGAGTGTCCGGATTGGCGACACCGTTGGCCGGGGAGAAGTGATCGGATGGGTGGCCGGATCACCGGTTGAAACGTCAATCGGGGGAGTGGCGCGCGGTCTCATTGCCGAGGGCAGGAGAGTGACGGCCGGGACGAAGATTGCCGACGTCGATCCACGCGGCGAGGCGTCCGCCTGCTTTGAGATTTCGGACAAGGCGCTGGCGGTGGGTGGCGGAGTGGTCGAGGCCCTCCTGACCCACCTGAACCGACAGCCATGACACTCGACCTCATCGACGCGTTCGGGATTGGGCCCCGTGAGCTGGTGGCGTTGACGGGTGGGGGCGGCAAGACGTCGCTTTTGCTAGAGCTCAGCAGGCAGCTGGCCGGGCGTGGCGACCGGGTCCTGATAACAACCACTACCAAGCTGGGGCTCGATCAGACCGAGGGGACCGAGGTGTGCTGGTCGATTGACTGGTATGAGATCGAGTCGGCCCTCGATCGGAGCCGGCCTGTCTTCGTGCTGAGTGAGGGCGACGATCACAAGGTGCTGGGGTACGACCCGGAGACGGTCGGGGACTTGTACGCCGACAGCAGTGCCGGGTACGTCCTGGTCGAGGCCGACGGGTCGCGGGGACGGCCGTTGAAGGCGCCGGCCGAGTACGAGCCGGTGGTGCCGCAGGCCGCCTCGCTCGTGGTGGTGGTCATGGGAGTGGATGCCATCGGGAGAACCATCTTCGAAGCGTCGCACCGGCCGTCCCGCGCCGCCGAGCTCACGGGTCGGGCTGAGACCGATGTCATCACGCCGCAGGTGGCCGCCGCCGTCCTCACAGACCCCGCCGGGGGGCTCAAAGGGATCCCGCCCGCTGCCAGAGTGATTGTTGCCGTCACCAAGGTGACGGAGGCTTCGGAGACGGCTGCGGCCGAAGTCGGGGCCCTCCTCCGAACCAACGAGAGGATCGATCGCGTGGTCTTCGTTCCGTTCGACCCGGCGTTCGCACGGGCCCGTTGACGGGGCAGCCGGGTCCGGTGCCCCGGACGTCCGTCGGGATCAGAACGGGGACATCGCCAAATAGGCTGGGAACGGCTGCGCTCCCCTCGACAGCGGCTACCTTGAGTAGTGATGCGCCATGCTGATTGACACCACTCAGATCGACGATGGATCCACGGTCGATGCCGACCTCTGCATTGTTGGCGGAGGCCTGGCAGGGCTGGCATTCGCCTCCGTCTTCCTCGACACCGATACCAGGGTGGTGCTGCTCGAGAGCGGCCATCTGGGCGAGGACCTCGAGGCGGATGACCTCTCTGAAGGGACCGCGACAGTTCATCCTTCCGTTCCCCTGAGTGAGAGCGCCCCGCGCCGCTTGGGAGGCGCCGCCGAAACCTGGGGAGCCTGGTGCCGGCCCCTCGAGGACATCGACTTCGAACCCCGGGACTGGCCCTGGAGCGGGTGGCCGATCAGCGCCGGGGAGATGGCTCCCTATTACGGGCGGGCGCTCCGCTATCTCGAGATGTCCGATCGCGGGTTCTCGGGTGAGGCGTGGGCGGACGGTTTGCCGCCCCTCTACCGCCACATTCAGGATGACACCGGGTTGTGCATCGGGGTCTGGCAGGAGAGCCCGCTGGCTCCGATCTCTGAGCGGGTGGCGGGTCACCTGGACGTGGCCGAGAACCTGACCGTCCACCTCGGGGCGACGGCCCTCGAGATTCGGACAGGAGCCGATGGCGACCGGGTCATCGGGATTGAGGCAGGCACCCTCAACGGCAAGCGATTCTCGGTCCACGCCGATCAGTACGTGTTGGCGGGCGGAACGCTCGGAACCGTCAGACTTCTCCTCTCCTCCCAGGACCGCGGAAAAGATGGGGTAGGAAATGAGCACGGGATGGTGGGACGGTTCTTTGCCGAGCACCCCCACATCGTTGCCGGTCGCATCGCGCTCTCCCGAGGAAAGGCGAACGGCCGGCCTCGATTTCCGGCCATCGATCGAGGGCTGAGGGGGACGATGGCGCGCATCGAGATGGAGCGCCCCAGGTCCGGCATTCGCGCCGGGATCTGCCTCGACGAGGACCTGAGACGTCGAGAGAATCTCCTCAACGTCATCGCCCACCTCCGCCCGCCCAGCGTTGAGCCGCCGCGAGCTGCCCTCGAGTTCTTCCGCGAGCTCCGCCATAGGAACTTCAAGAAGGTCTTGAAGGGCATGCCAGGCTTGCTGAGACATTTCCCCGAGGTGGTGAGCGTGGTGTACCGGCGGCTCTTGAAGCGGCCGCGCGAGCTCGAGCTCTACGTTCAAACCGAAACACTGCCGAACCCGGACAGCCGGGTGGTCCTCTCCGACGAGAAGGATCGGTTCGGAATGCCGCGTGCCGAGCTCCAGTGGCACATCGGCGCTCTCGACAAGGAACAGGTGGCGAGAACGGTCCGGTTGATGGGAGAGGAGCTCGAGGCGATGGGCCTCGGTCCTATCGAATTGGAGCCGTGGTTGAACGATCCGGGCGAGTTCTGGTCGTCGGAACCCTTCGGTGGGCTCCACCTCATGGGCACGACGAGGATGAGCGTCTCTCCCGAGGAGGGCGTGGTCGATCCTGACGGGCGGGTGCACGGCATCGCCAATCTCTGGATCGTGGGTCCTTCCGTGTTCCCGACCTACGGTGCGGCCAATCCCGGCATGACCATCGTCGCCACTGCCTTGCGGACCGCCGAGCGAGTCGCACCGAATCTGGCAGGCTCGGACCTAGTCTGAATCCAGAAGCCGGGGGACATCACGAGCACCTCAGACGATCCACACATTCTGACCGCGGGGCATGCCCCCACCCCCTTCACCGCCGAGGAGATTCGGTTCGGGTGTCCGGCCGGCAGGACCATTCAGCTGGTGGTCAACGACGGCGGAAACCGCTACTTCCGGACCATCCGGTTCCTGGCCGTCGACGAGAATGCGGCCAATCAGGAGTCGAGTGCTGTGACCGCCGATGGTGAGTCGCTGGGCGATCCTGCCATTGGTCGCACCACCTGGCTCGAGTTTCAAAGCCATGCCTCGTTCCCGGCCTCCGCCACCAGCATCCAACGAGAGGCGCTGAACTCGGCGCTGGGACGGCTCGAGTGCCTCGTCTACTCGGTTGAGGGGGATGCGTCGGTCAACCGATTCTGGTTCGCCACCACCAGGCCGGGTATGCCGGTCAAGGTCGAAACCCGCGTTGGCGGGGAGGTCACCTACGAGATGTCAATGATCGGTGACGAGGTCAGCTAGCAGTCGTCAGCTCTCCGCAGGCCGGGCAAGCGAACGTGGGCCCGACCAGGATGGACACCTCTCGCGTCGGGCACCAGCGGTCGGTGTGGAGGTCGTTGCTGAGTCCTCGGATTCGTCGGCTCGCCCGCAGTTGGCGATCCCGCCCGGCATTTCGGGATCTGCGAGTAGATCCCCTCGTGTCGTACGCCATGATCCTCCTCGAGTCTCACACCGCCCGTGTTCCGGTTGCCAGCACCCGGAGTTTTCCACAGGCTGGGGATAAGAAGCAAATGGCTACGCCTTCGGCGTTGCCATTTGCGGTCACCGGTCACCGGTCGCCGGTCACCTGCTTCAAATCGGGCGAGTGAGTAGTGGAGCTGGAAGGGCCGGTCCGCCCGACACCCCACATATGTGGAGTTTGGAGCCGGTGACGGGTGACAGGCGACTGGTGACGGCAGCGCCGGAGGCGCCTGCCTTTACTCCTCGTATCCCGGGTGCTCGACGAAGGTTCCGGGGGTCTCGGCCATCACGGGGAGATGGTCCATTGAGCCCTGGAGTCCTTTGAGGAGGATGAACATGTCCGCCGCCGCCTTCAGTGACAGGGCCTCGCCGTCGGCCGCGGTGGTCGGGGTTGCTTCCAGCAGCTTGAACGTGTCTTTGTCGAGGGTGGCTGAGAACTTGGGAGCCGAGTACTCGACGGCTCCGTTCAAGACGAGCCGGTGGGTTTCGCCGTCCACGCGGGATTCAATGGCTCCGTTCTCGAACACCATGAAGGCGTTGTTCTTTTCCTCCTCGAAGTCGCCCCGATCCAGATAGAGCCGTGGCTTGTCCACGTAGGGGATCCCCGAGGTCGGACAGGCCGTGACGCAGTTGCCACACTCGTTGCAGAAGTCGGTCAGGACCGCGATCTGGAACGTCTGGTCGGCTCCGTAGGACTCGGACTCGCCTTCGGCCACTCCGCCGTTCTGGGATGTCAACGCCGGCAACTCAACTCGGAACGGCTCCATCTCGTAGGTCATGAGGGCCATGTTCGGGCACACCCCGACACAGAGGCTGCAGACCTCATGGCAGTCGAGACACCGGCTCGCCTCGGTGATGGCCTGCTCCTCGGTAAAGACGAGCTGGGTCTCGTTGAAGTTCTGGCGATCGTCAAGCGGAGTGTGGGCCGCCTGCACGCGGTATTCACGGCGAGACCGGCGCACCATCATCTCCTGCAGATCTACCTTCTCCATTGTCTCGGGCTCCCGGGCCGTGCTCACGCCGTGCTTGGCGGCGATGGCGGCGGCCACCTGCTTGCCGTCATTGGCGGCCACCACGATGGAAGACGGTCCATGGGCGGCGACGTCGCCGCCTGCGTACACGCCGGCGATCGACGTCTCGAACGTCTCGGGATCGGTCTCGAGATAGCCGCTCCTGGTGAGCTCGGGCACTTCGTCGCCGAAGAAGTCGAGCACTGCGTGTTGGCTGATCGCCAGGATGAGCGTGTCGAGGGGGATCTCGAACTCCGAATCCGGCACGTCGTGGGGAATTTTCCGTCCGGAATCATCACGGTCACCCAGGTACTCGGTGCGTGCCAGGACGATCCCGGCCAGCTTGCCGTCCTGGATGTTGAGTGCGGCCGGCCGCACCAGCTCCATGATGTTGATGCCCTCCTCGATGGCTTCATGGATCTCTTCGCGGTCGGCGGGCATCTGGTCGATGGTGCGCCGATAGATGAGCGAGACGTCGTCGCCGCCGACCCGGATCGCCGAACGCACGCAGTCCATGGCGGTGTCGCCTGCCCCGATGACGCCGACCCGGGCCCCGATGGCCGGGGGATGGCCCTCCCGCACGTTGCGGAGGAACATGAGCGCATCCATCACGCCCTCGGAGTCCTCGCCGGGAAGGTTGAGCCGCTTGGCGAGCTGGGCACCGACGGCAATGACGATGGATCCGTATCCGTCGGCCCGCAGATCGGCCAGGGTGAAGTCGACCCCGGCACTCTGGTTGTAGCGGACCTCGACGCCGAGCTCGGCCAGGATCGCCATGTCCTGGTCGATGTCTTCCTGCGGCACGCGATACTCGGGAATGGCGCCACCCACCATGCCGCCGGCATAGGGGTGATGCTCGAAGACGGTGACCGAGAAACCCGCATAGGCGAGCTCCTGAGCGGTGGCGATCCCGGAAGGGCCGGCGCCGATGATGGCCACCTTCTTGCCGGTGTCCGGCTTGCGGGTGAACAGGACCGGCTTGGTTTCGTGGCTCATGATGAACCGCTTGATCTGGCGGATGGCGAGCGGCTCGTCGTAGTGGGTGCGGATGCAGGTGTTCTCGCACAGGTGGTCGCAGACCTTGCCGAGAATGGCCGGCGTCGGGTTGTCGGTGCGGGTGAGCCTGACCGCCTCGACGAAGTCGCCTTCCCTCACTGCGTTCATGTACTGAGGGACCTTCTGGTCGACCGGACACTCATCCAGACAGGGAGCCTCGATGCAGTCGTAGTAGTCGAGCTTGCGCGGAGTCTTGGAGCGGTCCATGCGGAAAGTGGCCTTCAAGTACCGGCGATCGGTGAGCACGTCGGCGGCGTAGGCGCGAAGGTTGATGCGCTCGAGGACGTTCATGACGACCGTGACGAGTTCGACGGTGCGGGCCTCGTCCAGGCCTGCCTGGTCGGCCCACGAACGAGCCGCATCCATGAGCGGCCCATCGCCGGTGGCCGATGCCAGGGCAGCACCGAGGACCGTACAGTCATCCAGGCTGAGGGCGAGGCCACTGTCGGACAGGGCAGCCAGGCGCAGCATTGGACCGAACTCGCCGAACCCCTCCTCCTTCACGGCGGTCCTGGCGATGTAGTCACCCATGTCGACGGCGCCGACTTCTTCCATGGCCGCTGCGAGGTGCTCGGTGTACTGGAGCATCCGCATGTAGCCGCCGGACTTGAGGATGTCGCTGCAGGTGGTGATGGTCCGCATGCCCGAGCGGGCCAGATCCGAAACGTTGAAGCAGTCGGCGCCGCCCGCAAAGGACATGAGGAGGTCACCGTGGAACTGCTCGGAGATCCGCAGACCGAGATTGGAGGTAACCGGGTGCAGGGCGCGGCCTGACAGGTACATCATGTCATCGCGGTCGAACACCGTCTTCCAGTTGTTCACCTCGAGCGTATTTGAGAGCTTGACACCGAAGGTGCGGTCCTCGTTGCGGGCCACCCGTCGCAGATTGTGAAGCATCGGGACGGCGTCGACATACTTGAGGTCATGTTCGAAGGCGATGTCGGGGATGGGCACGTCGTCGAATCCGAGCCGGTCGTTGATGATGGAGCGGACCCGGTCGGCGCCGAGGAGGGTGGGGTTCAGCTTGACCGAGGCGTGCAGATGCCGTTCCTCGAGCAAGTAGATCATGATCTTCTCGATCTCATCGGGCGGGCACCCGTGCATGGTCGAGAGAGTGATGGTATCCGACAGTTGGGCCGGGATTTCGATGTCGCGCACCCCGGGGTAGCGCTGTGCCACGATGTCGATGTAGGCGGGGAGGTAGTCGGAGGCATCGTTCATCGTGTCGAAGTACCACTGCACGTTCGGCTCGAGCATGCCTTCGAGGTTGTAGCCAACGCTCATGTTGAAGACCATTCCCGGCCGGTCGCCGGGGAAACCGAGCTTGTGGTGGAGGGCGTGGATGAGGATCCAGGCCCGCAGGTACTCGTCGAACGACTCGTAGATCTTGAGCTCCTGGGACCACTCGACGTTGTAGCCCTCGTCCTCGATGTCGATGCACGGCTTGTTGACGTCGAGCTCATCGAGGGTCTGGACGGTCTTCAGCTCAATGAAGCGGGCACCCACCAGCCAGGAAACGACGATGTTCTGTGCCATCTGCGAGTGCGGTCCGGCCGCCACACCAAAGGGGGTTTCCAGCTCGACTCCATACTTCTCGATGCGGAACCTGTCGTCCGGGCTTGGCCGGAACCAGGCCGAGGCCGGTATGCCGAACAGCGCGTTCTTGGTCTCGAGCTCATCGAACACCCAGTCGGTGAGCTGCTCCATCGAGATGAGATGAAACCGGTCTGACATCGTTCCTCTTTTCCTTGACTACAGCCTTGCGTGCAGCCGGGCCGCCTGCTCGCGTGCTTTGGCGCGCACCTCTTCGGCGTCGACCCGGGTCGTCTTGCCGTCCTTGAACACGACCTCGTCGCCGACTTTCACTTCGAGCGGGCGGATGGATGGGGTGAAGGCGATGTGCCACGGATCCATTGGCTCGTAGGACCAGGTGACCTCGTCGCTTCGTGCTGCCGGCATGATGCGCCATCCGTTCTCGAGCCATGACCACGCCGAATCGGGCCCGGCGGTCACGTCCACTGAACGCTGCATGGCGTAGGCGAGCCGGAAGGACTCGATCACGTTGGCGCCGATGCCGTCGGTCCCGAGCGCCACCGGATTTGTGAAGCGGGCCGGGTTGGCGTATCCAACCGCGTTGTTGAGGTTGGAGCGGGGATTGTGGAGGATGGTGCCGTGGAGGCCGTGATCGTCCGGGAGATGGACGCAGTGGCTCAGCAGCCAGTTGTCGGCCGTGAGCCCGGCCAGGCGGGTGGGGGCATCGATGTCGCCGATGCCTTCGGCAACGTGAATGTGCACACCGACGCCGAGGTCGTGGGCCAATCCGGCCGCATCCCGCAGGGATTTGTCGCTGCAGGTGAAGGCGGCGTGAACCCCGACGTAGCCCGGACCGCCTGCCTTGATGAAGCGCTCGTTCTCCTCAAGGCCTCGCCTGGCGCCATCGGCACCGTGGCGGTCGGTGATTCCGTAGGCCGTGAGAACTCGAACCCCTACTTCGGCGCAAGCCTCGGCGATGACGTCGAGGCTCCCTTCGATGGCATTCGGGGATTCGTGGTGGTCGACAATGGCGGTGGTGCCCGATTCGAGTGCCTCGACGGCGCCCAGCATGGCCGACCAGCGGATCATCTCCAGGTCGAGGGCGACGTCGAGCCGCCACCAGATCTGGTCGAGGACCTCCTGGAAGTTGATGGCGACTTTGGGGGGAGGCGGCATGCCCCGTGCCAGCACCGAGTAGAGGTGGTGGTGGGCACACACCAGGCCCGGAGTAGTTGCGCTCATCGGTCCCTCCCTGCGAGTGGCTTCGTCCCAAGCTACTCGTCTAAAGCCGCGCAGGGGAACCGGTCGCCGGGCGGATCAGCCGGCGTCCGGGTTCCAGTGCAGGATGAGTGCTTCGCCCCCGATCTCGGCCCGATGCTGCCCGGCAGCAACGAAGATGGAATCGCGGTAGGCGATATCGTAGAGGAGGCCGTCACCCAGGTAGGTCCCGGCCAGCGAGACCGGTTGCCAGTCTCGACCATTCTGCGACGCCCACATGGCCGGATCGGGGCCGTCCGAGCCCACCGCCACGAGCCATCCCTGTCCGTGCGCAATTGAAGCGACGTTCGCACGCCGCGGGAGCGCGAAGGCTTGGATGAAGCTCGTGCCGTCGTCCGATATCCACAGCACGGGTCGCTTCTCGGCGGTGACCCCGGCGGCGACCAGGCCGAACGGGGTGACGGTCATCGTCTCGACCGTGGCCGAGGACTCGCCCACCTCGATGGAATGGTCGGTGCCGTGTCGCTCCCAACTGGCACCGTTGTCCTGCGAGATCCAGGTGGTCGGCTCGCTCGCCCGGCGTTGCGCTGCCAACAGGTCTCCCGACTCGGTTTGCACGATGGCGGTGAAGGTGACCGGAGTGCCGACCTCTTCCCAGCCGATTCCATCCGGCGACGCGAGGAGTCGGGGAGCGCTCACAGGCGTGCAGACGTCCGACTCCGCGAAGATGCAATCGACCGGAGCGCCGTAAAGCAGGAAGCCACCGGAGGCGAGGGCGAGTCCGTTGGTTGGCTGCTCGTTATCGAGCAGTGGTTGGTCACTCGACACGAGTGACCAGGTGAGGCCGTCGGGCGAGCGCCAAATCACTGTTCCGCCCTGGCGGTTGTTGGCACCCCACACGATCAGGGCGGTATCGGAGGCGATCGCCCCTTCTGGAAAATGGCCCTCTTCGAACAGCATCCGATCGTCGTCGGCCACCCAGGTCCACGAGGATCCATCGGTTGACGTCCATATCTGGCCGCGTGCCCAGATATCACTCCGCGTCCAGGTGTTCCCGGCCGCAACGAACCCGGGACTCCCGGCCGTGATTGACCCGGCTACGAGGGATTCCCCGAGGCCGGCCTGGTAACGCAGTTCGTGACGAACCCATGGCCCGGCCGACTCCAGGGGGAGTGAGGTCGTGGACGTGACGGTCTCATCAGGGGTGGTGATGACCGGCACCTCGCTCGGGCCGCGGAGCAGGGCTGCACCGCCGATCATGAGGAGCACCACAACGACACCGGCGAGAACCGGCGCCCAGCGATGGTGCTGCCACCATATCCGAGCGGTCCGCTCCGGCAGCAGCCTCCTGATCGGTTCCTCGTCGAGGCTCAGACCCTCAACGAGCAGATCAATCTCAATGGGTGGCACCGTCGAGTCGACGTACTCAGTGATGCGGGTCTGGAGGTCATTCATCGATGGTCACCCCTAACTCTTCTCGCAGGTGGCTGAGAGCTCGTTCGAGGTGGGTCTGCACCGTGGTCCGCCCGATGCCGAGCAGGTCGGCCACCTCTTGCTGGGTAATGCCGAGGCCCTCAACGAGGTACACCGTCTGCCGTTGCATGGTGGAGAGATGGCTGAGTGCCCGCGGCAGGCCTGGTTCGTCCAACGGCGAGTCGGCCACTCCGACATCCGGTAGTGGCAGAAGGCGTCGCCGCTGTCTCCAGCCCCAGCGCTTTGCCAGCGTGTACAGGTACCCACCAGGATTATCGAGTCCCTCGATCTTGTCCCAGTGGTTCCAGGCGTAGACGAGAGCTTCCTGGGTGGCATCCCGGGCGAGATCGGCGGTGAGGCAGCCCGCCAGGGCGTATCGCAAGCGGGGCTCGATCCGGCGAGCGAATTCCGTGAATGCGGTTGGCTCTGCTGATCTGGTCACACGATCCTCCATTGAGGCTCTCAGTCATGAGAGTCTCCGGGAAGCCGTTTTGACGACACCCGATCGATGAAAGATTCTGGTTCCACCGTGACCGCTCAACCAGTTCGAGGGAAGTGGCCAAATGCCCCAAACGTGGGAACGGACCCGCTCCCGATAGCGTTACACAAGCCAGGAGGTCACCACATGTTTGGATCGAAGAAGAGTGAGATGGTTTCGCCCGAGGACGCTCTGCCCGGCCGGGCCGAGCCGATGCCGGTGTCAGACGTGCACTTCGTCAACGGCACGTCCATCTACCCACCCTTTCCCGAGGGAACCGAGCAGGCCGTATTCGGAATGGGGTGCTTCTGGGGAGCCGAGCGCATCTTCTGGCAGATCCCGGGCGTGCACACAACCGCCGCCGGCTACGCGGGTGGATATACGCCGAATCCAACGTACGAGGAGACCTGCACCACCCGCACCGGGCACACCGAAGCCGTTCTGGTCGTGTACGACCCCACCGTGGTCACCTACGAGCGGCTCCTCAAGGATTTCTGGGAGCAGCACGACCCGACCCAGTACATGGGCCAGGGCAACGACCATGGAAGCCAGTACCGGTCGGCGATCTACACCTTCACAGATGAGCAGGCCGATGTCGCCAAGCGGTCACGTGATCGCTACCAAGCGCTGCTAGATGAGAAGGGCTTCGGTCCCATCACCACCGAGATCGCCGAGGCCGGTGAGTTCTATTACGCCGAGGAGTACCACCAGCAGTACCTGGCCAAGAACCCGGGCGGTTACTGCAACCACGGCTTCTGCCAGGTCTCGTACCCGACGGAGTAGCGACGGGTTCTTCCCCTCCATGAGGGAGGGGAAGAACCCTCCGGGTTCGGCCTCCGACGAAGGAGGAGGCGGGGTGGGGGAGGCCGGGAACCCACGATTGACGTGGATTGTCGGCATCTGTGCCTCCCCCCATCCGTCCTCGGCGAAGCGCCGAGTCCACCTTCCCCTCAAGGGGAAGGAAGAAGATCGGGTAGGTACACGTCGGATGTGTCGCACCCAAACCGCGACAGATCACCTCAAGCGGAAGGGAGCGCTACGCGCCGTTGACCGGTTGGTGGGCGTTCATCGGGAGCCGGTTGCGCCATTGGCCATCGATCTCGTGGAATGCGGCCGCAACAGCTCCTGCGGTCGGCACGAGGCCGATCTCACCGACGCCCTTGATGCCGTAAGGAGATCCCGGCTGGGGGGCCTCCACGAGGATCGCTTCGATCTCGGGGATGTCCTTCGGACGCAGAATGTTGAGGCTCCGCAGCGTCATGTTGGTCGGACGGGCTTCGTCGTCGGTCGGGAACTCCTCGGAGAGCGCGTAGCCGAGCCCCATGTGGACGGCTCCCTCGATCTGGCCCTCACACAGGGTCGGGTTGACCACTCGGCCGACATCGTGCACGGCCACTACCTTCTCGATGTCTCCGGTCTCCGGGTCGGCGATGACGAGCTGGGCGGCGTAGGCGAACGTCGAGTGGATGATGGGGTTCTCCACGCCCTCCTCGAGTGAGTTGGTCCAGTCGACCCGGTACTCGCCGTAGTAGTCGATCCCCGGCTCGCAGTCGTTCTCGAGCGCCACCCGGCAGGCGTCCTTGACCGAGCCGGCACCCATCAGCGTGCCGCGTGAGCCGGTGGTCTGACCGGCCCCCAACTCACGGGTGGTGTCGACGATCACTCGCACTCTCTCGGCGGCAATGCCGAGCTCTTCGACGGCCACCTGGAGCGCCACCGTGTGGATGCCCTGGCCCATCTCGGTCCAGCAGTGGCGGACCTCGACGGTGCCGTCTTCCTCGAACCGGACCACCGCACCGGCGATCTCCTTGAATCCGTTGCCGAGCCCTGAGTTCTTGATCCCCATGCCGAGCCCGATGGCCTTGCCGGCGGCGCGGGCCTCGTCGTAGACGGGCTTGATGGCGTCGAGACACATCCGGGCGCCCAGGCACCCGTCATCGAGGATCTGACCAGGTCCCCACACGACTCCGGGGGACACGATGTTGCGGTCGCGGATCTCCCACCCGGTGAGCCCGGCTATCTCGGCGAGCCGGTCGAGGATGCCCTCGGTGGCGAACTGAGCCTGGTTGGCCCCGAAGCCACGGAACGCGCCGCACACCGGATTATTGGTCCGCACTGCCACTGCCTCAACGTCGATGTTCGGGAACACGTAAGGGCCGCTGGAGTGGCCGGCGGCCCGTTCCAACACCTTCATGCCGACCGAGGCGTATGGCCCGCTGTCTCCGATGAGCCGGGAGCGCAGTGCCAGCAACTTGCCGTCGGCGTCACAGCCGGCCGACACCTCCAGGCGGATCGGGTGACGTTTCGGGTGCATGATGAGTGACTGTTCGCGGGTCAGGGTGCATTTGACCGGACGCTTGAGCAGGTAGGCGGCCAGGGCGGTTTGAGCCTGGTTGGACATGTCCTCTTTGCCACCGAAGGCGCCCCCGTTTGAGACGAGCTCAACGACGACTTCGTCGCGTCCGATGTCGAGGACGGCTGCAATCTGGTTGCGGTCGTCCCACACTCCCTGCCCGCCCGAGTACACCGTTAGGACCCCGTCATCGCCGGGGACCGCCAGGCTCGACTCCGGTTCGAGAAAGGCGTGTTCCACCCGCTGGGTGTGAAACGTCTCGTGGACAACGTGGGCGGCCCCGGCCAGGGCGGAGTCGACGTCTCCCCGGTTGTAGACAGAACGGGAGAGGACATTGCCGTCGAGGCCCCACACGGCGTCCTCGTCCGAGGTGAGAGCTGCGTCTGGATCGGCAAAGGGCTTCAGGACGTTGTATTCAACTTCGACCATGTCGGCTGCCCGGCGGGCGATCTGGACGGACTCAGCCACGACGATGGCGAGCACGTCACCGAGATAGGAGGTTCGGCCGCCTTCGGGGATGAATACCGGCCAGTCCTCGTAGATGATGCCGACGCGAAGCGCTCCGGGGACATCGGCGGCCGTGTACACCGCGATGACCCCTTCGATCGCCAGCGCCGGCCCGGTGTCGATGCCCAGGACGTCGGCCCTGGCGTGGTCGCTCAGCTTCAGGGCGGCGTGCACCATTCCCTCCGGCCGCATGTCGTCGACATAGTCGCGGTCGCCGAGGGCCAGCTCGGCTGCCTGGTACTTGGCCCCCCGCGTGCCGATCCCCCCCGGAAGGGCAGCCTCCGGAACGGCATCGTCGCGGAGCATCTCGATGGCTTCGAAGATCTTCGTGTACCCCGTGCAGCGACAGAGATGGCCGCCGAGTCGGCCGGCGGCGGTCTCGCGGGTGAGGTCCTTGCCCTTCTGGTCGAGGAGCGCCTGGGTGCGCACCATGATGCCGGGGGTGCAGAAACCGCACTGAAGGGCTCCGGCCGCCGCGAACGCCGTGGCGAGGCGGGCCCGGTCCTCGGCCGGGAAACCTTCCAGGGTGACCACCTCCTTGTCGGCGGCCTTCTCCATGCCGACCAGGCAGCTCTGGATCGCCTTGCCGTCGAGGAGTATCGTGCACGCCCCGCAGTGGCCCGACGGCGAGCACCCATCCTTGGGCGAAGTGATGTTGAGCTCTTCTCGCAAAGCGGCGAGCAAGTGTGGATGATCCGACCGCACCGACGCCGATTCCCCGTTGACCGTGAAGCTCGTTGAGTCGGTGGGAGTAAGGGTCATGTCGGTCCTCGTTTCATTCCGGTCGATTGTATTCCGTCGAGGGACCCGAACGGGCCGGTACCCTCGATCGAGGAGTCAGGTCTGAGGTCGCGTCTCGATTTCCGTGACCTGCATGTTACATGTAACGTTTGCCGGACCATATGGAATACCATCGTCCAACGTCGTGGAATGATGCCCTTGCCCTCAAGGCCGAGGATCCGACCGCTCTCCCGATCAACGGTGGAACCGATGTGATGGTCGGGATCAACTTCGACCAGATCCGACCCGCTGCCCTGCTCGACCTGTCTCACGTCCCCGAGATCAAGGAATGGGATATTGAGGGCGAGGCCGTACGGATCGGCGCCGGAGTCACTTTCACCAACGTGATCGATGGCCTGAACGGGAAGGTGCCCGGCCTTGCCATGGCGTCCCGCACCGTCGGCTCTCCACAGATTCGCAACCGCGGCACCATCGGCGGGAATCTCGGATCAGCATCACCGGCGGGGGATGCGCATCCACCGCTGCTGGCCTCCGGGGCGACCGTCGAGGTTGAGTCCCTGCGTGGATCTCGTTCCATTCCGGTGCAGGCCTTCTACGCCGGGGTGAAGCGGACGACCCTCGAACCGGATGAACTGATCCGGGCTGTCGTGGTACCGGAGGCGGGGGGCCCTCAACAGTTCTCGAAGGTGGGTTCTCGCAATGCCATGGTCGTAGCCGTGGCCTCCTTTGCTCTGGCGCTCGATGTTGAGAACCGGACGGTCGGTACCGGGATCGGGTCGGCGGCTCCGACGCCGGTGAGCGCGAGCGAGGCAGAGCAGTTCCTCGAGTCCGAGCTCAGCTCAGGGAGTTATTGGGATAGGAGAAGCGAGTTGAGCCCGGCTCTGGTGGCTCGATTCGGTGAGCTGGTCGCCGCGGGGGCCTCTCCCATTACCGACGTCCGCGGCACCTCTGCCTACCGCCTCCACGCCCTGAGAGTCATGGCCGGCCGAACACTCGATTGGGCGTGGGCTTCCTACCGGAAGGGCGGCTTCGATGCTCGTTGAGTTGACGGTGAACGGAGAGCATCGAACCGCCGAGAACGTGTGGGAGGGTGAGAGCCTCCTCTTTGTGCTCCGCGAGCGCCTCGGTCTCCGCGGTTCAAAGGACGCGTGCCTCCAGGGCGAATGCGGCTCGTGCTCTGTGAACCTGGATGGTGACCTTGTCTGCTCCTGTCTTGTATCGGCGGGGCAAGCGCACGGCTCGAATGTCGTGACGGTGGAAGGGCTGGCACTCGGCGACGAGCTGAACCCTGTCCAGGAGGCCTTCGTCGGCGAGGGCGCGGTGCAGTGTGGATTCTGCACACCGGGCCTGGTCGTTGCCGTCCACCATCTGCTCGACCACAACCCCAGCCCAAGCGACGGCGAGATTCGTGAGGCGCTGGCGGGCAATCTGTGCCGCTGCACCGGCTATGAGAAGATCCTGGCCGCCGTGAATGCGGCGGCGACCACAAGAGCCCGCTCATGACGAAGCGTGCGCTCTCAAGGATGGAGTCAGGTGGCCTCTTGGCCGACCGCGCATATGAGACGCTGGTCCGGGCCGTCCTCACTGAAGAGCTCCTGCCGGGAGCCGCTCTCAGCGTCCCGGAGCTAGCCCGCAGCCTCGGCGTCAGCCGCAGCCCGGTTCGAGAAGCGGTCCAGAGACTTATCAACGACGGCTTGGCCATGAGCGTGCCCCGGCGTGGCGCAGTGGTGAGCGAAATCCACCATGAGGACTTCGAGAACCTGTTCGAAGTCCGCGAGCCACTCGAGGGCCTCGCCGCATCCCGGGCCGCCGTCGCCGTGACGGATGCCGATCTATCCCGGCTTCAGGGAATCCTCGACAAACACGAGCGAGCTCTCCAAGAGGGGGACCATGCTTCGCAGATCGAGCTCGATATGGAGTACCACCGGACCATCCGAGACGTTGCCGGCAACCTGGAGCTGTGCGCCCTGCTGAATCGGATCCAAATGCGCTCGCACCTCGCCCTCATCACCCTGTGGCGGCAGGAAGCAAGCTCGCGCCTCTCCCTCGACGAGCACACTGCCATTCAGGCGGCACTGCAGGCGCGTGACCCGGCTGCAGCCGATCAGGCAGCTCGTGAACACATCCGGAGTGTTCGGGCACGCATGGCTCAGTCCGCGACTGCCATGTCAGTCGAGGGAGGTGGGCATGGCTCCTAGCCGGGCGTCGACAGAAACCGGGGAGCGGATTCACATTCGGCGTGGGGCGAAAGATGCCGGTGTTGGTGCGAGCCCGCCCCGGCCAGATGGCGGCCTCAAAGTGACTGGCAAATTTGCCTATTCCTCAGATTTGCACCTGGACAACATGCTGTGGGGGGCGACTCTGCGCAGCCCACATCCCCGGGCCCGGATTGTTGACATCGACATTTCCGGGGCGTTGGCGATCCGCGGGGTCGCGACGGTGCTCACAAGCGATGACGTTCCAGGCCACAAGTTCTACGGGATGAAACAAGCCGACCAACCGGTACTGGCGATCGGCGAGGTGAGATATCACGGTGAACCCATTGCCATCGTGGCCGCCGACCATCCGGAAACTGCCCGGCGGGCCGTCGAGGCCATCGGGGTCCAGTATGAGGTACTGGCGCCGTTGACCGACCCCGAGCTGGCTATGTCGGAGGATTCCGAGCCGATTCAGCCGGGCGGAAATGTGGCCCGCCACGTGCGGATCCGTCATGGAGACGTCGAAAAAGCCCGAGCCCAGGCCGATGTGATAGTGGAGGGTGAGTACGAGACGGGTACTCAGGATCCAGCATTCCTTGGACCGGAATCCGGGCTGGCAGTCCCGGACGGGAGTGGTGGAGTTGAACTGTTCGTATCGGCACAGGCGATCCACGATGATCAACACCAGATTGCTGCCAGTCTCGGCCTTCCCGAGAGCGACGTCCGCCTCGTGTTGGCCGGGGTCGGCGGCGCCTTCGGCGGCCGGGAGGACTTGTCGGTCCACATCCATTCCTGCATGTTGGCGCTGAGAACCGGACGTCCGGTCAAGATGGTCTACAGCCGGGAGGAGTCCTTCGTCGGTCACGTCCACCGGCACCCGGCCCGCATGTTCGTTGAGCAAGGGGCAGCTCGCGACGGCCGGTTGCTCTTCACAAGAGCGCGGTTGCTCTTCGACGGTGGGGCCTACACGTCGACGTCGAAGATCGTCATCGCCAACGGCTCCTACTTCGCGGCCGGGGCGTATCAGGTGGCCAACGTCGAGATCGACGGTTTCGCCGTCTACACCAACAACCCGCCGTGTGGAGCCATGCGAGGCTTCGGCGCGGTGCAATCGTGCTTCGCCATCGAGTCGAGCATGGATCGCCTGGCGACGGCACTCGAGATGGATCCCCTGGAATTGCGACAGAAGAATGCCCTCGTCGAGGGAACAATTCTGCCGACCGGCCAGCCGATAGATGGTCCCGCTCCCATCGGCGAGCTGCTCCAGTACCTGCGGGACCTGCCTCTGCCCGATGCGGGTCCACCGGCCGGGGGGATCGACCTCCGCGCGATGCCCGGCGGGGTCGGGAATACAACCCACGGCGAAGGGGTCAAGCGCGGGGTCGGGTATGCGATCGGCATGAAGGCGATCGGGTTCTCTGGAGGTGTCGATGACTACTCGACCGCTCGAGTCACCGTCTCTATCTCGGGTGGCCTGCCGGTGGTTGAGGTGTACACGGCTGCCGCTGAGTGCGGGCAAGGAATTGTGGGGGTGCAGGCCCAGATTGCTCGCACCGAGCTGGGCATCGCCAAGGTGGTCGTGCTACCGGCCGATACCGGTATCGGCGATGCCGGCTCTTCTTCGGCTTCGCGGCAGACCTGGATGTCGGGTGGAGCGGTCAAGGGAGCGTGTGACCAAGTGCGGGCGGAGCTGATCACCCGTGCCGCCGATATCACCGGCCGAGATGTCAGCGACCTGGATCTCGATGAGGGAGCAGTGATTGAACTAGTGGCCGGGGAGCAGGTCCTGGCGCTGACAGATTTGCTCGGCAGCGATTCGGTTAGCGGCGAGCACGAATACCACCATCGTGTGACCGAGCCCATCGACGACGAACTCGGGCAAGGCGACGCTCATGTCGCTTTCGCCTATGCGGCTCATCGAGCCGTCGTCGACGTCGACGTCGAGCTCGGGCTCGTCCGGGTGGTTGAACTGGCAACAGCGCAAGACGTCGGGAAGGCAATGAACCCGCAGGCGGTCGAGGGCCAGATCGAGGGAGGCAACGCCCAGGGGATCGGGCTGGCCATCCTCGAAGAAGTTCAGATCTCCGACGGAATCGTCAAGAACCCCTCCTTCACCGACTATCTCATCCCCACGATTCTCGATGTGCCGCCGATGCCGATGAAGATCTTCGAGTTTCCCCACCCGGACTCTCCCTATGGCCTGAACGGGGTGGGAGAGCCACCAACACTGTCCTCGACACCGGCCATCGTGAACGCGCTTCGCAACGCCACCGGCCTCGAGCTTCCCCGCGTCCCTGTCCGTTCGACGGACCTCATTTCGACCATGTCCGAAGAAGCACAGTGATGGATGTTCTTCATCACACAAAGGAGAAGTAGCAATGATTATCGACACTCACCTCCATCCGACGAATCTCGTCGACGAAGCCTGGCGGCACACCGGGACGCCATTTAACGGCGAACGGATGCTCGAGATGATGGACGGGCCGTACTGGATCAACGGCAAGCCCCGTCGAATCGACATGGGCTTCATCCAGCCCCCGCCCGGAAACACCGTATGGCGAGACGGTGGGCGCGGTGGCCGTGAGGGCATAAGGGATTACATGGCCTACGTGGCCGAATTGACGCAGAAGTACCCGGATCGATTCATCGGCAACTTCAACTACAACCCCCGCTTTGGCCCCGAGAACGGCGCTGCCGAATTGGAGTTCCACGTCAAGGAATACGGCTTCAAGATGCTCAAGTTGCATTCCAACATGCACGCATACAGACCCGATCGGGCCCTCGACTGGCTGCGCCCGGCAATGCGGAAGTGCGAAGAGCTCGGTGTGACCGTGTTGATCCATACCGGGGACGGCCCATACTCGATACCGACCCAGTTCTATCCGATCATCCGTGAGTTCCCGAATGTGAATTTCATCATCGGGCACTTCGGCGTTCAGACTGGCGGTGTGTACTGTTTCGAAGCGTTCTGGATGATCATGGATTCGCCGAACGTGTACGGGGAGTCGGGTTGGCTGCTTCAGTCGCGGCTCGTTGAATTCGCCAAGGAGATGCCGCGGGATCGACTCGTATTCGGCACCGATTCGCCTCCAAACGACCCGGGCATGTGGCTCAATCATCTGGAAGTGCTTGGCCATGAGCCGCCCCAGGGCTTGAGCATCGACGAGGATCATCTCGAGGATTACATGGGCAACAACATCGCACGTCTCGCCGGTATCCAGCCGACGGCACCACCCGTGTCGGTGGAGGCTGCCAAGGCGCAGCTGGCCGCTGGCAGCTACGGGACGTCTGTCGACTAGACATCATCAACGAACAGAAAGGCACCCTTGTGTCACTTGACGAGAACGAAGGCGGGACGGGCCCGATGGAGCGGCCCCGTCTCGTCGTCGGGATCTCCGGCTCGAGCGCGCCCCACTATGGGATCCACCTGCTTGAGAGCCTCCAGGAGCTGGGATCGGTCGAGACCCACCTCGTCATGTCCGAGCAGGGACGGCAGAACATCAAGCTCGAAGCCGGTGTCGACCCGGAGAGCGTGACCGGCCTGGCCGACGTAGTGCACGATCCTCGAGATTACGCGGCCGCCATCTCTTCGGGCTCGTTCCTCACGATCGGGATGGTCATTGCCCCGTGTTCGATGAGCACGCTGGCCTCGATCGCCAACGGGCTCACCAGCAATCTGCTGGGGCGGGCGGCCGACGTGACGCTCAAGGAGAGGCGGCGCCTGGTACTTGTCCCGCGCGAGACTCCTCTCAGCCTGATCCATCTTCGGAACATGCTGGCGGTGACAGAGGCGGGTGCCACGGTCTTGCCACCCATGCCCGCCTTCTATCATGACCCGCATTCGATCGATGATTTAATCGCCCAAACGACCGGCAAGATCCTCGATCAGTTCGGGATTACGCACCACCTCTTCAAGCGATGGCGCGAGGAGCCCGAGTTGTCATGACGACCGACTTCAGCTCGGACCAGGATCTCCACGCCTTCCTCAGCGCCTACCAGGACGCGTACGCCGACGATGTGCTCGTGATCGAGGAGGAGGTGTCTGCCGTCCAGGAAGTGACGAGCATCGTGTGGCAACTAGCCGCCGCCGGCCGGCATGAGATGCTGCGGTTCCCTCACGTTGAAGGGATCGGCCGCGAGGTTGTAACCAACGTGTTCGCCTCCCGTCGGCGAATCGCCCGCATCCTCGGGGTTGAGGAAATCTCCCTTCACGACGAGTTCCAGCGCCGGGCGACGAACCTCCTCCCGCCGCGGGAGGTGAGCGACGCCCCGGTGCTCGACGAAGTCCAGGAAGGTGGAGAGTTCGATCTGCGCGACTTCCCGCTGGTGACTCACTTCGAAACCGATCGCGCGGCATACATCACAAGTGGCATCGTGGTGGCAGAAGACCCCGATGGCGTGGGCAACCTCAGCTATCACCGGTCGATGGTGCACTCCGCCAACGAGTTCGCCACCAGCCTTCACTCGCGAGGCGACCTTTGGCGACTGCTGCAGGCGGCCGAAGAGCGGGGTGTGAAACTCCCCGTCGCACTCGTGCTAGGCGGGCATCCCCTGTTCATGCTGGGCGCATCCGCCCGGGTGCCGATGGCCGTCGACGAGCGTCACGTGGCCGGCGGCCTCTTCGGGTCGCCGCTCGAGGTCGTGAAGACCCCCAAGTACGGTATAGCGGTCCCGGCGAGCGCCGAATTCGTCTTCGAAGGATTCATCGATCCTGCCATCCGGGCGGAAGAGGGTCCGTTCGGCGAGTTCACCGGCTACTCCTCGGATCGGTCGACCAACAACGCGCTACAGGTGGAAACCGTGCTGAAGCGGAGTGACGCCATCCTCCTCGATGTCGTCGGCGGTAACTCGGCCGAACATCTCAACCTGGGTCGGATCCCCCGTGAGTCGGAGATGGCCGATAAGCTCAAGAGTCGCTTCCCAGGGGTCGTGGCACTTCACTATCCAACGTCCGGGACCCACTTCCATTGCTACGTCCAGGTCAAACAACGACGGGCCGGAGAAGCCCGTCAGATCATGGTCGGCCTGCTCGGATGGGACCCATACCTGAAAACGGTGATCGCCGTGGACGAGGACGTGGATGTCACGGACGACGCGGCGGTGTTGTGGGCGCTGGCCACCCACTTCCAACCCGCTGAAGACCTGTTTGTCGTCGATGGACTGCCGGGAAGCCCACTGGATCCCTCTTCGTCGCTGGCCGGGACGACCTCGCGCCTTGCGCTTGATGCGACGCGAGGACCAGATTTCAGTAGCGTTCCCATCGACCTATCCGAAGAGTCAATGATTCGAGCACGACAGATTGTGGAGAGGCTGGGGCCGGGTGGCCTCAGCGAGCGAACGGAGGACCACGGCAAAGCGTAAGAAGACCTGTGTGAAGGTTGCCTAACGTCCCGGCACGACGGGGCGGATGAGGTTTAGGGTTGAGACACAAACGAGGAGGAGAGAACGATTATGTCGAGAATGAGGAAACACACCTGGATATTTCTCTTGGCGGTAGTGGCGCTCGTTGCCGCTGCCTGTGGCGATGACGATGGCGGGAGTACCGAAACCACCGCGGGCGCGACTGCCACGACTGCGGCTGCGGAAGATCCGATCCGGATCGCCGTCGTTGCACCGAGCGCCAAGAACGACCTGGCGTTCACGCAGAGCATGGTGGACTCGCTCGATCGGCTGGCGCAGACACGCAACATCACTGTCGACATTACGGACGGCACATTCGTGATCGAAGACGCCGCTCTTGCCATCCGCGGCTACGCCGAAGATGGGTTCGATCTGGTTATCGGTCACGGATCGCAGTACGGCGGTTCGATTGAAGAAATCGCCAAGGAATTCCCTGACACTGCATTCGCCTGGGGGACGACGCGGGACACCTTTGGGCTCCCCAACGTCTCTGCTTATACCGTCCAGTCGGATGAAGGCGCGTTTGTCATGGGAACGCTGGCGGCCCGCATGACTGAATCGAAGGTCATCGGCGTTGTTGGACCAATCGAGGTCGGTGATGCCAAGCTCTACGTGGATGGGTTCGTGGCTGGCGTTGCCGCCGAAGACCCCTCTGTCGAGGTGAATGTCGTCTACATCGACTCGTTCGGCGATGTGGCGTTGGCGGCGGCGGCGGCCGAGGCGCATCTTCAGTCGGGTGCCGATGTCATGACGGGCACGGCCCAAATGGTGGTCGGCGCTACCGGCGTTGCCCGCCAGAACGGCGTGCTGTGGTTCGGAACTCAGGCCCTACAGACGAGCCTGGGTGAGGACATCGTCGTCGCCTCCCAGGTCTATCACTGGGAGCCTCTGCTCGAGCAGATCCTCACCAACTTGGACAATGGTGTCCTCGGTGGCGAGATTCTCGTCGCAGACTTTGCCAGCGGTGGGCTTGAGATGGAATACAACTCGGGTGTAGACGTCTCGTCCGATGATCAGGCCCGCGCCGACGAGGTCGAGGCCGCCATCACGGACGGATCGTTGTCGACCGGCGTCGGCTAGCCGGCAGGGACCGAGCGCTAAGTGAAATTGCAGTGGCCCCGGAATCTCAGATTCCGGGGCCACCCGAAACGTCGAGGACTGCTGATCCGCGAGAATCCAACCGACCATTAGGAGAGCTTTTGTCATGTCGATGAGCTTGAAGCGTCTCGTAGCACGCTTCGCCGGACCGGCGGTCTTGATCGGGTCCGTCCTCATTGCCGTGCTCATCGGGGCGATCATGTTGCTCGCCCTCGGAGCGAACCCGTGGACCGGCTACAAGGCACTTCTTTCAGGTGCGTTCGGCGATGCTGGTTCACTTGCCGACAGCGCTCTCAAAGCCATGCCCCTCTTGCTGGTCGGGACGGGAATCAGCATCGCTTTTCGAGCCGGTGTGATCAACATCGGCGGTGAAGGTCAGATCATCGCCGGCGCTCTGCTCTCAACGATGACGGCTCTGGCGTTCCCCGATCTCCCCCGCTTCATCCTCATCCCACTCGTGTTGGTAGCAGGGGCCATCGGAGGGGGGATCTGGGGAGGCATTGCGGGCGCCCTCAAGGCCTACGCCGGGGTCAATGAGATTCTGAGCACGATCATGCTCAACATCATTGCGGTGCAGATCATGAACCTGCTCCTACGTGGTCCGCTGATTGACCCTGGCGAGATTGAGCGCGGCTCGCGCATCCCTCAAACCGAGCGGTTGACCGAAAACGCTGACTTTCCGATTCTGCCCGGCGGGACCCGCTTGCATCTCGGCGTCATTGTGGCCATCGCGGCCGCCGTCGTTGGCTACATCCTCCTGTTCAGAACAACTCAGGGCTTGCGTCTGCGAGCCGTTGGCCACAATCCGCACGCCTCGCGCTATGCCGGGATGCCGGTCAAGCGCAATGTGGTGTCGGCCCTTGTGTACAGCGGTGCCTTCTCTGGGATGGCGGGGGTGGCGCTGGTGTTTGGCTCCCTTGGGCACCGGTTGGCAACCGACGGGGGGGCGACCACCTTCACCGGGGCTGCCGGCTTCAACGGCATCGTCGCCGCCCTCTTCGGCGGCCTTCATCCGCTCTGGACCATCCCCGCCAGCTTCCTCTTCGGGGGTTTGCTCGTCGGCGCCAACGCGATGCAGCGAGCGGTTCAGGTTCCGGCTGCCCTCATCCTTGCCCTCAACGGCCTCATCGTGGTCTTCGTCGTCAGCAGCATCTGGATTCGTGAGCGACTGGCCACCTGGGCGTCTGAGATGCGGGTCACTGACGAACCGCCCGATTCGGCGTCACTTGCCCCGGTTGGCGACCTGACGCCGGAGGCTCCCGGATGAGCGAGTTCTTCACGATCTCGGTGCTGGTGGCGACCGCCGCCACCGGGATACGCCTGGCGACGCCGTTCCTTCTGGCGGCGCTAGGCGAGACGCTTGGTCAGCGCAGCGGCGTTCTCAACCTGGGCGTCGAGGGGGTCATGCTCCTGGGCGCTTTCGGGGCTTACTGGACCACCCTCGAGACCGACAGTTCGACGACCGGGATTCTCGTTGGCATTGGGATTGGTCTAGTGATGGGCGTCATATATGGGATCGTGACGATCGGGTTCAAGGCCGAACAGGGCATCAGCGGCATCGGGATCTTCATTTTTGGCCTCGGGTTCAGTGACCTGCTCTTCCAGAGTCAGGTCGGCACCCCAATCCCGATCGACCGGCTGACTGAACTGGATGTTCCTCTCCTCAGCGACATCAAATACGTGGGTGAGATGTTCTTCCAGCAGCACCTCCTGGTCTATGTCGCGTTCCTTCTTGTTCCAGCCATTTGGTATCTCATCAACCGCACAACGTTCGGCCTCAACGTTCGGGCGGTTGGCGAGACACCGGAAGCCGCAGACAGCCTGGGCGTGAGCGTCGAGCGCACGCGTTTCGCTGCGATCGTCATCGCCAATGCTCTGGCCGGCCTGGCCGGAGCATCGTTGGCCCTCGAGCTGGGCATCTTCCAGCAGAACCTGACGAACGGCCACGGCTTCATCGCCATCGCCCTCGTCTACTTCGGGGCCTGGCGACCGTCTCGCGTCATGGCGGGCGCATTGTTCTTCGGCATGGTGTCGGCCACCGTGCTGAAGTGGAAGACCCTCGGCATCGTTTCGGGAAGCGCTGCCAGCATCGTGGCCATGTCGCCGGCCGTCCTCACCATTGTCGTGCTCGTGTTTGTCTCGCGCCGCATCGGAGCGCCGTCCGCATTGACCCGACCATTTGATCGAGGTGGATGACGATGAATGATCTGAACAAGGGCGATGTGATGCTCGAGATGAAGGGCATTACCAAGCGCTTTCCTGGTGTCCTCGCCAACTACAAGGTCGACTTTGACGTTCGATCCGGAGAGGTGCATAGCTTGCTCGGTGAGAACGGGGCCGGCAAGAGCACGCTCATGAAGGTGCTGTACGGCCTCAACAAAGCCGACGAAGGAACCCTCGAGTTCCTGGGTGAAGCGGTGTCGATATCGTCGCCTTCGGATGCCATCGAGCATGGCATCGGGATGATCCACCAGCACTTCATGCTCGTGCCGACCTTAACCGTGGCCGAGAACGTGGCACTCGGGTTGCCGCCCGTTCGCCGCTTCGCACAAGACCTCGACCCGGTCAAGGACCGGATTCGCGAGCTGTCGGAGGCCTATCGGTTGCACATGGACCCCGACGCCTACATCTGGCAGTTGGCGGTGGGCGAACGCCAGCGGGTCGAAATCATGAAGGCGATCTATCGAGATGTCTCCCTGCTCGTTCTCGATGAGCCCACCGCCGTGCTTACTCCCGCCGAAGTTGACGACCTGTTCGTGACGCTCCGCCAGATGACAGACAACGGTCGCGGACTGGTGTTCATTTCGCACAAGCTGCACGAAGTCATGAACCTCTCTGACCGCATCACTGTGCTGAGATCCGGCCGCGTGTCGGGCCACACCGTCCCGGCCGAGACCAGCCGCGAGATGCTCGCCGAGATGATGGTCGGACGGGAGGTGCTGCTCTCGCCGAACCGCACCGAGGTCGAGGTTGCGGAGGAGCGACTCGTCATCCAGGACCTCAACGTTCTCAGCGATCGCGGGCACTCGGCGGTGACCGACTTCAACCTGTCGGTCCGTTCGGGTGAGGTCCTGGGAGTCGCCGGCGTCTCGGGCAACGGACAGCGGGAGTTGGCCGAAGCGATCACTGGATTGCGGCCGGTGGTGTCGGGAAAGGTGACGATCGGCGGAACCGACACGACGAGTCTCAGCCCGAAAGAGGTACGGAATGTCGGAGTTTCCTACGTGCCGGAGGAACGGATGCGCGACGGTGCCATTGGTGACTTCACAGTGGCGGAGAACCTCATCCTCCTCAACCACGACGCCGAGCCGATCAGTAGGCGGGGCCTGCTGCAATTCAACGAGATCGATCGAGCCTGCTCGGACCTCGTGAGCCGCTTCACGGTCAAGACGCCATCGCTGGACACGCCGACCAGCAGCCTCAGCGGTGGGAACATCCAGAAACTCATCATCGCCCGGGAGCTCTCCAGCAAGCCGAAGGTATTGATCGCCTCCCAGCCGACACGGGGGGTTGACATTGGCGCGGCCGAGTACATCCACGAGGTCCTTATGACCCAGCGAGCCGATGGTGTGGCAATTCTGTTGATCTCCGAGGATCTCGACGAGATCATGGGCCTGTCGGACCGAATCGCCGTCATGTACGAGGGCGAGCTGATGGGGGTAACTGACCGGGCGGAAGCGACCGTCGAAGCCCTTGGTCTCCTCATGGCAGGAGTCGCCGAAGAGAAGGTATGAGGTGGATCAGATGCTGATGGCGATGAGGGTCACCCCGATCGCTACCAGTCCGACACTGATGATCACCGCCCGGTCGATTCGCTCCTCGGAGCGCAAAAAGAAGTAGGACAGCAGCAGCACCCAGAGCGCCTGCGTGCTCTGCAGGACACCAACGACCCATGCGGCCGCGAACGAGAAGGCGGAGAATTGGGAGAGCAAGGCAAGGCTGTTGGCGACACCGGCCCCAACGAACCACCAATTGACTTCTGTCAAGTTGTCCCTGAGGCGCTTCTTGAGGCGACGCCCCCCGGCGTCGAGGAGTGTGAGGAGCGTGAGGGCGGCAATGGCGCCTATCAGTGCTCCCAGCACCGCCGAGTCGAACGATCGAAGTCCCCACTTGCGGATAACGAAGGCAATCCCGAAGAGCGTCGGGGCGACCAGGGCGTAGAGGGTCCCAACCAGGCGTGATTGCTGCTCGTCGAGGCCATGCGACAGCGACACCCCGCTTGACCGGGCAGTGATGAGAACGTACAGGCCCACCACCACCAACACGCCTCCAATGGCATCGACCAATCCGAGGGTTTCGTCGAGAACCACCCACCCGGCGATGGCGGCTGCCAGCGGGGTGCCCGTGAGAAATATGCTGGCCCTGGCCGCACCGACGTGGCGGATCGCCCTGAGGTTGGAGTGGCGGCCACCGATCGCGCCGACGATCCCGGCGGCCCCAAGCGCGGCCACTCCAGCGGTGCTCCAATCAGGCTTGGAAACGAACAGGCCCACCGCCCCGAGAAATGTCACATTCACGGCAATCGACATCCAGAGGCCGTCGTCTCGGGGCTCGGAGCGCATCCCGACTCGTAGCAGCATCGACGCAACGCCGAACCAGAGAGCGGCTGAGAGGCCGAGGATTACCCCCATCGGCGCGCCTAGCCTCCGGGCCGCGGGCTGAGGCGAGATATTGCCGGTGGGCCCACGGAATCCATGTCCGGAACCTAGCTGTCGAGAGCGCGATACGACGCAGGCGTAGGCCAGCAGGGATACGATGACTGGGATGGCCAATGACGGCACCGACGTCTCCGAGTTCCGACAGGAGCTGTACGAGCTCGACTCGGCAATGGACTCGCTGCGCAGGAAACCCGATTCGATAGCCCAGCTGGCCGTGTTGGCAGCCGAGCGCGACACCCTGGTGGATCGATTGCAGAATCTCATGCCCGAGGGTGCTGACATTGGCTATCAACGCAACGCTGATGAGCCGTTCGTCAAGGTCGACAACGACGGCCCGTTCATCCCGATCATGCCGGGCGACGCCTCGGGGACCGCCTAGGCCGTAGTGATCCGATACGGCTGCACGATCTCGGTGCGCCAGGTAGCCGGGTCCGGTTGCTCGTTCGGGTCGGTGTGGTACACCTCCCAGGCGGGGCCCTCGGGATGCGCGCCGTGTTCCTCTATCCAGGCGGTGAGAGCGGCGTAGGCGGGCTCCATGCGTTCGTATGGCCCGGTGTGGACGGTGACGACTGCCGGGCCGGCGGGAAGGTGTGACGCTTTGACCTCGCCATGACCGGCGGCCGACAGGACCACCGGGAGCCCGGCTTCGATCTCGAACTCGCGGTACTCGGCGTCGAGGGGTCGGTACCTGGCGAAGGGTTCTCCAACCACGTGGACCCCGGTCGCCCGGATCTGGGTGTCGACCGTGGGGTACACCCGCCCGAGGAAGGTGGGAATGTCCTCTAGCCGCACGTTTCCGTGGATGACCATCGTCGGCTGCTCGACCAGCGTCCGTTCCTCGATCTCGTACATTCCGCCCTCCTTCGATTCCTCAGAGCATGCGGCCCAGGCCGGAGCGCAGCTAGTGCCGAAGGTCAAGACCTTGGCTCGACGGGAACGCGAAACTTTCTTGGCGACGGTTTGCCGCGTTGGTGAGGTCGCCGACTACTGTTGCCCCCCGAGATGAACGCAGCAACCGTCTACCGTGGGTCCAACCGCCCCGGAGGCGGTTTTTCTTGGTCCGATGCGCTTTCGGACCGGGGAACTGATCAAGGAGAACGGCCAATGGCAACCAGGGCGACGACCGAGCACCTTCCGTTTGGGGAGAAGCGAGATCCCCGTTTCTTCGGCAAGGACATCCTTTCCGTATCCCAATTCGAACGCGAGGACCTCGAGGTCCTGTTCGCGGTCGCACACGAAATGGCCGAGATGGTGCACCGGGTGGGGACTTTCGACCTCCTGAAGGGCAAAGTGCTCACCAACCTGTTCTACGAGCCCTCCACCCGGACCTCGTCGTCGTTCGTGGCGGCGATTGAACGGCTCGGGGGCAGTGTGATCCAAATCAACAACGTGACGTTCTCGTCGGTCTCAAAAGGCGAGTCGCTGGCCGACACCGTCCGGACCATGGAGCAGTACACCGATGCAATTGTTCTTCGCCACCCCGAGCAGGGGGCGGCTGCCGAAGCGGCTGCCGCCACCACCAAGCCAATCATCAATGCCGGCGACGGGGCCGGCGAGCATCCCACCCAGGCGCTGCTCGACGCCCACACCATCCGTGAGGAGATGGGGGGCATCGATGGGCTGACCGTCACCATGGTTGGTGACCTCAAATACGGGCGGACCGTCCACTCGCTCGCCAAGCTGCTCACGATGTACGACGTGAAGATCAACTATGTATCACCCGAGATCCTGCGGATGCCGGAGATGCTCGTGAAAGAGGTCGACGCCGCCGGTATCGACCAGATCGAAACCACGGACCTCGAATCCGTGCTGCCCGAGACCGACGTCCTCTATGTCACCCGTATTCAGAAAGAACGGTTCTCGGATCCCGCCGAGTACGACCAGGTGAAGGGCTCATACGTCATTAGTCCCGAAACCATGGCGGGGGCCAAGGAGAAGATGGCGCTCATGCACCCGCTCCCGCGGGTGGGGGAGATCACGACCGATGTCGACTCCGATCCCCGCGCCGCCTACTTCCGCCAGATGGAGTACGGCATGTACACGCGGATGGCCCTCCTGGCGTTGGTCCTCGGGAAAGCGTAGGAACGCCTGCGGCGTTCCGGTCAACGGTCAACGGCAAGGACCATGCGGTGGGCGGTGGACTCTCAGAAGTGCCCGGCGACCGGGAGTCAGCCGGGCTCGCCGAACGGGATCGTCAGGTCGGCCTCTCCGGTCGTGTTCGTGTTGCGCAAGAACACGGATCCTGCTGACGGGCGGAAGGCGCCAACGGTGTCGGTCTCATCGCCCGAAGAAGAGGATGCCGATTCCGGTGGCGAGCGATCCTGCCGAGCAGCGGGTGTCAGTAATCGGTCGGGATCCCCGGAACTCCAATAGCGCTGGGGAGGGGCGATTTGGCTTTGTGATTGATTTCTGGGTGGCACAACCCATAGAATCCCCGCCACTATTACTCGGGAGAACCTTTCATGAAGAAAATCACCAAAGCGATCGCGGCGCTCCTAGCGCTTGCGATGATCGCGGCGGCTTGTAGCAGCGACGACGGGGAGAGCCTGACAATCGCCAGCATCTTGCCGCTAACGGGCCAGCTGGCCGACTTCGGGCCGAGCATGGAGAACGCCGTGCAGCTCGCCGTCGACCAGATCAACGAGGCCGGGGGAGTAAACGGCAGCGATGTGATCCTTCTCAAGAAGGACTCGGGAACCGCAGAAGACGTTGCCCGGACCTCCGCCAACGAGGCAATCGCCGACGGTGCTCAGGCAGTCCTCGGTGCTGCCGGCAGCGGCGTCGCTCTCTCGCTCACCGACCTGCTCAGCCAGAACGAGATCGTTCAGATCACCGGTTCGGCCACCAGCCCGCAGCTGACGAGCTTCGCCGATAACGGGTTCCTGTTCCGAACCGCCATTTCCGACGACCTGCAGGGCCGGGTGCTTGCCAAGGTGCTCCAGGACGAGGGTGTGACGAATGTCGCGATTATGGCTCGCAACGACTCGTACGGGCAGGGCCTGGCCGACTCTTTCACAGCCAATTTCAGCGGAACAGTCGCCTCTCGCCAGGACTATGACGAAACGGCCAGCAGCTTTGACGCCGAAGTCAGCAACCTGGCCAGTTCGGGTGCCACCGACTTCATCTGCCTGTGCTTCCCGGGCGAGGGAACGGTCATTCATCAGGCGGCCTTCGAGCAGGGTCTGCTCGATGGCACCCGTTGGTTCTACACCGACGGCTTGAAGGAGAACACGTTCCCCGAGCAGGCGTTTCCGGACAATCCGGCGCTCCTGTCTGGCTTCATCGGGACCTTCCCGACGTCCTCGGACGACGCCAGCGTGGCGACCGCTCTCGATCGCTTCACCGCCGACTACGTTGCCGCCTTCGGCTCCGAGCCGGGTCCGTTCGCCGTGCAGTTCTACGATGCCGCCCTGCTGGTGATGCTGGCCGCCGAGGCATCTGATGGGACGGGCGTCGGGATACGCGACGCAATGCAAGCGGCCTCCGACGGCGGCACCTCGTGCTCGCTGACCGACTGCCTGACGCTCGCCGCCGACGGAGATGACTTCGACTTCGTCGGTGCCACCGGCGAGATTGCGTTCGACTCGAACGGCGACCCCTCGGGGGCGTTCTACGAGGTGTGGCGCTTCAACGACTCGGGCGATTTCGAGACCGTGAAAGTCATCGACGCCGCCAGCCTGTAACAACCGACCTGGATTGTGAGAAACGGGGCCCCTTCGGGGGTCCCGTTCTCGCGCTAGACGCCGCCCAGGTAGAGCTGGGCCACCTTCGGGTCGTGCAGCAGGTCGAGGCCGTTGCCGGTGAAGCGGTTCTGACCCTGTTCGAGCACATAGGCGCGATCTGAAAGGGCCAGCGCCCGGCGGGCATTCTGCTCGACCATGATGATCGAGAAGCCCCGATCCCGGATGTCCTCGATCCGTAAGAAGATCTCGTCGACGTTGTGGGGTGATAGACCGGCTGAGGGCTCGTCGAGCAGCAGGAGGTCGGGTTTTGGCATGAGAGCTCGCGCCATCGCCACCAGCTGGCGCTGTCCGCCCGAGAGGGTCCCGGCGCGGGCCTTGCGCTTCTCGCGAAGAACGGGAAACCAGTCGTACATGACCTTCTTGCGCTCACGGGCCAGCTGCGGCTCGAGGTAGGCGCCCATCTCGAGATTCTCCTCGACGGTAAGGGACGGGAACACGTTGTTCACCTGGGGGACATAGCCGACATCGCGCGCCACCATCGAGTGCGGCTTGAGGCCCGACACCTCTTCCTCCCGCAGCACGATGGAACCGCTCCAGGGAGCCAGCAGGCCGAAGATGACTTTGATGAGGGTCGATTTGCCGGCTCCGTTCGGTCCAATGATGGACACGAGCTCGCCGCGGGTCAGCTCCAGATTGACGCCCTTGAGGATCGGTACCCCTTTCACGTACCCGGCCTGGATGTCGGTGGCGGCCAGGATTACCCGCGCCTCACTCATGGCGGGCCTCCCGGGCCTGTGCCTCGGCGGCCGCGATCTGCTCGGCGGCGTGCTCTCCGAGGTAGGCGTCGATCACCCGACGATCCGTGCGGACCTCGCCGGGGAGGCCATCAGCGATGACCTCGCCGGCCGCCATGACAATTACTCGCTCCGATATGCGCATCACGACGTCCATGTCGTGCTCGACGAGTAGGAATGTCATGCCCTCGTCGCGCAACTCCTGCACGTAGTGCAGCAGGCTCTCGCCGAGCGCCGGATTCACCCCTGCCATCGGTTCGTCGAGCAGCATCATCTTTGGTCGGACCATGAGGGCCCTGGCCAACTCGAGGAGCTTCTTCTGGCCGCCGCTCAACCGGCCCGCATACTCATCGCGGACCCGTGTGAGAGCGAATCTCTCCAGTAGCTCGTCGGCCCGCCCGGTGATCTCGGACTCCTTGCGCCGGACGGTGCCGGGCAGGAACTGTCCGTACAGTCGTTCGCCCGGTTGGTCGTCGGCGGCCAGGCGCATGTTGTCGATGACGGTCATGCGGGCCAGGACACGGGTCAACTGAAAGGTGCGCACGAGGCCCTGGCGAGCGATCTTGTACGGTTCCCAGCCCGATATCGGCTCGCCCTTGAAACACACCTGTCCCGATCGGGCTGATTGGAACCCGGTGACCACATCAAAGAATGTTGTCTTGCCCGCCCCGTTTGGTCCGATCAAACTGACGAGCGTCCCGGGCTCAATGCAGATTTCGTCGACATTGACCGCTACCACTCCGCCGAAGTCCTTGCGGACGTTGGTGGCTTCGAAAATGAAAGGGCTACTTGATTTCAAGGAGCAGCTCCTCCTTCTTTCCGAACAACCCCTGGGGCCGGAAGATCATGATGGCCATGATGAGGGCCCCGGCGAGGACGAAACGGAACGCCGCCACGGCCGAGCCCCCCGCCGAGCTTGAGAACAGGGTGTTCGCCAGCGAGTCGGTCTGGGACAGGATGGCCCAGAAGATAACGGAACCGGCGATCGGGCCGGCGAAGCTCCCGGCCCCGCCGATGAGCAGGATTGCCCACACGAAGAATGTGATCAGCGGGAGAAACGTGTCGGGCCTGACGGTGCCGAAGCTCATCGCAAGCATGACGCCCGCCAGACCGCCGATGGCGCCGCCGATCATGAGGCTCTGGCGCTTGTAGGCAACGACGTTCTTGCCGAGAGCGCGGGCTGCCTCCTCGTCTTCTCGAATCGACTTGAGCACCCGACCCCACGGTGAGCGCAGGAGCAGGCGCAGGCCCAGCCAGACCAGCACAACGAGGATCCAGATTGAGATGAGGAGAAAGAACTGGGCGGGCGGCACGCGGAGCTCTCGAGCGATGGTGGTGACGAACCCCGGCCGGAGATTCTGGAGGGAATTGCTGAAGTTGATGACACCGAACACGCCGCCGGTCAGGCCTTCGGCGGCCCGGGCGACGAGGCGGAGAATCTCACCAACTGCGATGGTGACGATGGCCAGATAGTCGCCTCGCAGGCGCAGCGTCGGGATTCCGAGCAAGAGCCCGAGCAATGCGGCCAGCGCCATTCCCACCAGGGCGGCCGGTATCAGTGGCCAATTCCCGCCGACGACACCCAGCCTTCCGACGCCGTGAGGGACCAGCAAGACCGCGGTGTAGGCGCCGACCGCCATGAATGCGACGTGTCCGAAGTTGAGGAGCCCGGTGAACCCGAAGTGCACGTTGAGGCCGAGGGCGGCGATGGCGTAGATACCGGCGGAGATCATGACGCCGGTGAAGACGTTGAAGGAGGTCGACGAGAATCCGTTCCCGGCAAAGATCCACAGAATGGCAAGAGCCACGAGTGCATAGCCAACCAATGCGTCCTTGCGGGGGATGGCGGTGGCGTCGGCGGTCACGAGACGCGCTCCCGCTTGCCGAGGATTCCCTGCGGCCGAATCAGCAGGACGATGATCATGATGCCGAGAGCGACGGCCAGCTTGAGGTCGGTGTTGGTTTCGATCACCGGGAGGAGTGTGGACACCTGGGTGACTATTCCGATGATGAGCCCCCCAATCATCGCTCCGAATGCGGTCCCGATGCCGCCGAGGATGACTGCCGCGAAGATCAGCAAGAGCAGATTGAACCCCATGTTGTATCGAACTTGCTCGGTCATGCCGAGGAAGATTCCCCCGAGCGCTCCCACCGAGCCGCCGATGATCCAGGTGACGAGGATGACCCGATTCACGTCGATGCCGCTCGCCTCGGCCAGATCGGGATTGTCGGCCAACGCCCGCATCGCCTTCCCGGTGCGTGAATGGAGCAGGAAGAGCCCCAACCCCGCCATCACGGCCAGAGAGACGAGGACGATCATCACATCGCGGGGGGTGAGATCAATCCCGAGGAAAGATTCCCGCCGCTGCAATCCAAGGCCGTAGCCGTAGCCATCGCCGCCGATCCACAAGAGAATGACATGGCGCACCACGAGCGCCAGTCCGATGGTGATCACGAGCAAGGCGATGCCGCCCACTTCGCGGTCGCGGAGGGGCCGGAACAGGCCGCGTTCGAGAAGGCCGCCGACGACACCGCCGAGTACTACGGCGAGCACCACGGCCAACCAGAAAGGCAGCCCGATCCCTCCCGGATCGACATCACCGGGCACGGTGAATACGAGGGCGAAGACGGCGCCGAGGGTAAGCAGATCGCCGTGGGCGAAGTTGACGAGCCCGGTCACCCCAAAGATGAGGGATAGTCCGACCGCGCTGATGGCGATGATGGTGCCAAGCACGATGCCGTTGGCGAGCTGGTCGAGAAACATGGTGGAGCGAGTCTAGGTTTCTCGGGATTTCGCGACCACAGGAACCCGCACCGGCAGGGGAGTAGCGTTTCTGAGGACATGCGCGAAGTGGACGACGGCATCTATCGACTCGGGTCCGGTCACCACAACTTCTATGTGATCGTCGGAGGCGGCAAAGCCACGGTGGTTGACTCAGGAGCGCGCAAGGACTACTCGCAGCTGGCGTCCGGCCTGGCATCTGTCGGCCTCGGGTTGGACGACGTGGAAGTGATCCTCATCACCCATGCTCACACCGACCATATGGGATCGGCAGCCGAGGCCGCCCGGGGCGGGGTGGCGGTGAAGGGTCATGAGGCGGAGATCCCGGTGTTGCGGGGAGATCGGCCGGTCGAGCAAGTGAAGGCGTCGCAGCTTCCGCTGTGGAAGCCGGGAGTCTGGTCGTTTCTGTTCGCCATGGTGCGGGCCGGGGCTACCGGGGCGCCGCCCATTCCAGGGGTGGAGAGTGTTGTCGACGCCGAGGTTCTCGATGTGCCGGGCCGGCCGCGGGTCGTACACACGCCGGGCCACACAGCCGGGCACGCGGCGTATTACCTCCAGGACCGGCGGGTGCTGTTCACCGGCGACGGATTGGTGACCCGGAGCCCGATCGGGGGAGCGAGGGGCCCACTGTTGCTCGAGAGCTTGTTTCATGCCGACATCGAGCAAGCCCGGACGTCGCTGTCGCTGATTTCCGGGCTTGACACGAGACTCGTACTGCCGGGGCACGGGGATCCCTGGTCGGGTCAAGTGGCCGAGGCGGTGCGGGTGGCGCTGGGGTAGGGAGCAGCTGGTTCCTTCCCCTCGAGGGGAAGGTGGCACCGGCCCCAGGGCCGGTGACGGAAGGGGGGAGGCATTGAGTCGTCAACGACGTAGTGGGTGGGTTCTTGGCCTCCCCCACCCCGACCTCGCTGCGCTCGGCCACCCCGCCCTCAGGGCGGGGAAGAGGAGGGTCCCCCCCCTTGGATCAGCGGTACCTTCCCCCCGGCTATGCCGGGGGGACTGACATCTGAGCGATGCCCGGTCTACATGGTCAGGGCCATCACTGCCTTCTGGGCGTGCAACCGGTTCTCGGCCTGGTCGAAGACGGCACTCCAGCGGCCGTCGATGACGCCGTCGGTTACTTCGACGTTGCGGTCGGCCGGCAGCGGGTGCATGTAGATGGCGTCTTCGTCGGCCAGTTCCATGCGGCGCTCGTCGGTGATCCAGTCGGTGTACTTCCTGGAGATCTCGGCCGATTCGTCGAGGTCGTCGGTGGTGAGCATCGAGCCCCAGCTCTTGGCGTACACGACGTCGGCGCCGGCCATGCCCTCATCGAAGTCCTCAACGATTTCGAAGCTGCCGTGCGACTTCTTGGCGTTCTCCTCGGCCTGGGCGATGATGTCGGGCATGAGCTTGAACTCGGGCGGCCGGGTCAGGCGAACATTGGCCCCGTAGCGGGTCATGAGCAAGATCAGGCTCTGGGGCACGCTGAGCGGCTTCTGGTAGCTGTCGGCGAAGGCATAGCTCACATTGATGGTCTTTCCCTTCGGGTCACCCTTGTACTCAAGAATGGTCTGGAGGTCGGCGAGGGCCTGAAACGGGTGGTAGTAGTCGCACTGCATGTTGAGGACCGGGGTGCGGCTGGCCTCGGCGACGGCGCGGATGTACTGGTTGCCGATGCCCCAGTCGACGTTGCGGATGGCGATGCCGTCGTCGTAGCGTCCGAGGATCTCGCCGATCTCTTTCCAGGTGTCGCCGTGGCCGATCTGGGTGGTGGTGCTATCGAGGAACATAGCGTGGCCGCCGAGCTGGGCCATACCGGCCTCGAAGCTGGCCCGGGTCCGGGTGCTCGAGAAGAAGAACAGCATCGCCAGGACCTTGTTGTCGAGGTACGGGTGCTGCTCGCCGAGTGCCCGCTTGCGCTTGAGGTCGAAGGCGACATCCATGACCGTGTCGAGCTCGTCCTTGGTCCACTCCTGGGTGGTGATCATGTCCCGTCCGCGCATGTACGTCTGCATTGCTGTTCTCCTTCTGTTGGGTGTGTCGTTGCTGGGTAACTAGGCCCCGGCCTTCCGCCGGATGAGGCGGAAGCGGAGCAAATCGTCGCGGAAGAATGAGGTGGCTTGCACCAATGGTGTGTTGTCCTGATCGAAGCCGATCTCCTCGAAGGAAATGGCCGGTGTCCCCTTCTTGACGCCGAGTTGCTTGGCCTCGTGGCCGGAAAGGGCGACCGGGACGATCTCGGAGAGGTAGTAGGAGAGGTTCCGATCGGTGTGAGCTTCGAGTAGCTCGGGAAGCGGCTCGACCCCCTCAAGGGGCGAATCGTCTTCGATGAGGTGGGCGGGAATCCGATTGATCGTGAGAACGACCGGCTTGCGGTTCTCGAGGAACAGCTTTTCGATGACGACGAGCGAATCTCCGGGTTCGATCCCAAGCTCGACTGCGGTGGTCTTGTCAGCCGGCTCCCGGTCAACTCGCAGCACCTTGACCGATGGGGTGTAGCCGTGGTCCTCCAGGACGTCCTCATAGGCCCAGATCTCCTCGAGGCGGGATTTGATCTGGAGTCCGGGCTCGTTGACGAAGGTGCCGGCGCCCTGCTTTCGGTAAATCGCGCCCTCTTGTTCGAGGCGGGAGAGGGCGTCGCGGATGGTGGTACGGCTGACCCCGAGCTCGGTGGCCAGCTCGGTCTCGGACGGGATGCGGCCTCCCTCAAAGGCGCCTTCCACGATTCGCTCTTTGAGATGCGCCTTCACCTGGTCGGTGAGGGAAGGGCTGCGGTCAATCATTCAGGGTTCCGTTTGTAACGTCGGGTGATCATGTTGTATGATTGTATGACAAATAGTACCGACGTTGACCTCGATTGTCCAACTCGGGCACCACAACATCGATCACATCACAAGGAGTGAACATGCGCAGCTTTGCGGGACGCGACATCCTGTCGTTGAAAGATTTTGAACGGAACGAGTTCGAGCATCTCTTCGGAATCGCCGACCGTCTCGAGCCCATCGCCCGGGAGCGCCGCAACACCGACCTTCTATCGCACAAGACACTCGTCACGGCCTTCTATCAGCCCTCGACCAGAACCCGCCTGGCCCACGAGGCTGCCATGCACCGTCTGGGCGGCCACGTCACCGGCTTCTCAGACGCCAAGATGACCCGGGCAGGCGACTTCTATCAGGAGTCGATCAAAGACACCGTCCACATGCTCGAGTACTACGGCGATGCCCTCGTCATGCGCCACTTCCAGCAGGGTGCGCCCCATGAGGCCGCCAAGTGGGCCTCCATCCCGGTCATCAACGCTGGCGACGGTTGGGGCGAGCACCCCACCCAGGTCCTGACCGACCTCTACACCGTCCAGTCCGAAATGGGCAGCGTCGACGGCAAGACCTTCGTCTGCATCGGCGACCATCGCATGCGCACCATGCACTCCATCGGATACGCCCTCAGCCAGTTCGATGCCGAGATGGTCATCCTGGCTCCGGAAGAAATGTCACCGACCGAAGAGTTCCTCGCCGAGCTCGACGAGAAGGGCACCACCTGGCGCATCGTCGACCACATCGATGAGGTCATCGCCGAGGCCGACGTCATCTACATGGAGCCGGTGGTCCAGCCCGACTACACCGCCAGCCGCCAGGATAAGCAGGACGAGTACGGCATGACTCCCGCCAACTACCAGATCACCCGCGAGGTGATGAAGAAGGCCAAGTCGTCTTCTATCATCCTCCACTCTCTGCCCCGTATGGACGAGCTGTTGCCGGAAGTCGACAACACCCGTCACGCCCGCTATTGGCAAGAGGCCTACAACGGTGTCGTCATGCGCATGGCACTGCTCGCCAGCGTCTTCGGCGTGTTGGAGTAATCGATGCCCCGAGCAGTCATTGCGATCGGCGGCAACTCGCTGATAAGAGATAAACAGCACCAGTCGGTCGAAGACCAGTACCTGGCGGCCGGTGAGACCGACCAGCACATCGCTGATCTCATCGCGGCCGGGTGGGATGTCGCTATCTCGCATGGGAACGGGCCCCAGGTCGGCTTCATCATGCGGCGCTCGGAGTTGTCCCGGGGCGAGTTGCACGAGGTGCCGATGGACGTCGCCGGCGCCGACACCCAGGGCGCCATCGGCTATGCCCTCCAGCAGAACCTGGTAAACGACTTCCGGGCGATGGGCATCGATAAGGCCGTCGCTACTGTCGTCACCCAGGTGGAGGTGGCGGCCGACGATCCGGCCATGATCAATCCTTCCAAGCCGATTGGCACCTTCCTCGACGAGGAGGAGGCCAAGAAGCGCCGGGATGACGAAGGCTGGGTGGTGGTTGAAGATGCCGGGCGCGGCTGGCGCCGCGTCGTGGCGTCACCGCAGCCGAAACGGATCGTCGAGATCGACGTGATCCGCCAGCTCATCGACTCGGGCGTGGTCGTCATTTGCGTCGGCGGAGGCGGGATTCCGGTTGTCGCCGATGAATCAGGCGACTTACGCGGAGTGGCCGCCGTCATTGACAAGGATGTCGCTTCGGCGCTGCTGGCCAATGAGATCGAGGCAGACCTGCTCATTATCTCCACCGCCGTGGAGAAAGTGGCGCTCCGGTTCGGGACTCCCGAGCAGGAGGACGTCGATCGGTTCACCCTCGCCGAGCTCAAGCAATACCTGGCCGAGGGCGGCCACTTTGCGGAAGGGTCGATGGCGCCGAAGATGCGGGCGGTGGTGCAGTTCCTCGAAGCCGGCGGCAAAGAGGCCCTCATCACCAACCCTGAGAACATCATGCGAGCCATGAACGGCGAGACCGGGACCCGGATCGTTCCGTGACCGGCCATGTCACCGGTCTCGTCTGTGTGATCTGCGGAACCACGTACCCGGCGGCTGAGGCCGGATACGTCTGCCCGATGCATCCTGACGTTGGCGCCGGCAATGAAGGCATCCTCGACGTCCGCTACGACTACGAGCTCGTCGGAAGTCGCATCAGTCGGGAATCCCTGGCCGAGAGTCACGATACGACCATGTGGCGGTACCGGCCGCTCATGCCGGTCGCTCCCGACGCCGCTGTGCCTCCACTCACCGTTGGGTGGACGCCCACCTACGACGCCCCCCGCCTGGCGGCGGCGCTCGGCCTCAGACAAGTCTGGGTGAAGGACGAGGGCCGCCAGCCCACGGCCTCACTCAAGGACCGGGCGAGCGCCATGGCCCTAGTCAAGGCGAGAGAGCAAAACGCTGAGGTGGTTACCACCGCCAGCACCGGCAATGCTGCCGCCGCCCTCAGTGGCCTGGCGGCCAGCATCGGTCAGAAGAATGTGATCTTCGTTCCCGAAAGCGCTCCAGAGGCGAAGGTGACCCAACTGCTCGCCTACGGCTCAACCGTCGCCCTCGTGAAGGGCAACTACGACGCCGCCTTCGACCTGTGCATGCAGGCCGCCGAAGAGTTCGGTTGGTACAACCGCAACACCGGGTTCAATCCCTACATGACCGAAGGCAAGAAGACGGCCGGGCTCGAGATCCTCGAACAGCTCGGCTGGGAGGCTCCAGATGCCATCTTCGTGAGCGTCGGTGATGGTTCGATTATCGGGGGAGTGCACAAGGCGATGAAAGACGCCCTCGCCCTCGGATGGATCGAGCGATCCCCGCGCATCTACGGGATTCAGTCGGCGGGCAGTGACTACATGGTTCAGGCCTATGAATCCGGCGAGGACGTCCTCACGAAGGCGCCGATCGCCGCCGACACCGTGGCCGACTCCATCAGCGCCGACTTGCCCCGCGATCGAATCAAAGCGATGGCGGCGGTGAAGGAAACCGGCGGCGCCTACCTCCGGGTCACCGATGCCGAAATCCTCAACGCCATCCCGGTGATGGCACGTGGTTCTGGCGTTTTCGCCGAGCCGGCCGGCGCGGCGGCCTATGCCGGGCTGGTGGCCGCCGCCGATCAGGGATTGGTCGGGTCCGGGGACCGGGTCGTCGTGCTGTCGACCGGAAACGGATTGAAGGACATCGCCTCGGCCATGAAGGCCGTGACGGCCGTCGGTACCGAGCCGATGCGTATCCTGCCAACGCTCGACGCCCTCAAGCACGCTTTGGAACAGTGAAGAGTCGAAGAGGCCGGGCATTTGCCTAGCCTCGGGGACGCGGGGCTTGGGTCCCGGGTCGCACAATGATGAGCCGGGCTTCGCGGAGCGGAGTCCTGGTCGAAGAGCCACATATACGAAGGGAACGCCATGATCGATCTCACGGTCTACGAGGAGAAGCTGGAATCCGCCGTCCAGGTCGCACGGGACAAGTCGATCCGCATTCCCACATTCAAGATGATGCGAGACCCGTCCCTGGTCCCCGACGCGATCACCGCCCAACTGCGCGACGTCGGCCTGTGGGATCTCGATCCGCTCAACTTGTTCCGCATCACATGGCATAACGAACCGACGCCACACGGTGGCGGCTTCGGCTCTGTCAACTTCGTTGAGCTGCCACCCGAGCTAACAGGGGTGCAGGCTCGCATCATCGTGTTGGAGGGCAAGTGGTTCCCGACCGGTGCTCACAAGGTGGGAGCCGCCTTCGGGTGTCTCGTCCCTCGGCTGGTGACGGGTCAGTTCGATCCGGCTACCCAGAAGGCCGTGTGGCCCTCCACCGGCAACTATTGCCGGGGCGGAGCCTATGACTCCAATCTCCTCGGGTGTGAGTCGGTGGCGATTCTTCCCGAGGGCATGAGCCGCGAGCGCTTTGAGTGGCTCGAGACTGTTGCCGGGGAAATCATCAAGACGCCCGGCTCCGAGTCGAACGTCAAAGAGATCTTCGATAAGTGCAATGAGCTGCGGGCCTCCGGTGAGGACCTCGTCATCTTCAACCAGTTCGATGAGTTCGGGAACTACCTGTGGCACTACTCGGTAACCGGTCCCGCCATGGTGGAAGTCCTCGAACAGGTCATGGCACCGGGCGACAGCTTCCGGGGAGTGACGCTGACGACCGGATCAGCCGGCACCATCGCAGCCGGCGACTACCTGAAGCAGATGTATCCCACCTCGAAGATCGCCGCCGGCGAGGCCATTCAGTGCCCGACCATCCTCTACAACGGATTCGGCGAGCACCGCATCGAAGGCATCGGTGACAAGCACATCCCGTGGGTCCACAACGTGAGGAACACCGACCTCGCCATTGGACTTGACGACGAGGCCACCATGGTTCTGACTCGCTTGTTCAACGAGCCAGAGGGCATCAGCTATCTCGTTGATCAGGGCGTGAAACCCGATCTCATCGAGAAGCTCCCGCTGCTCGGGATCTCAGGGATTGGCAACATGCTCTCCGCCATCAAGTTCGCCCACTACTACGAACTCGGCTCGAGCGACGTGGTCGTCACCGTCGGGACCGATTCGATGGAGATGTACGGGAGCCGTCTGGCCGAGCTAAACGAAGAGCGGGGCGAGTTCACGAAGCTCGACGCGGCCGGCGCATACCAGCGATACCTGCTGGGAACGACCATCGACCACGTCCACGAGTTGTCGTACTACGACCGCAAGCGAATCCACAACCTGAAGTACTACACCTGGGTCGAACAGCAGGGCAAGACCTACAAGGAGATCCAGGCCCAGTGGTACGACGAGGACTACTGGAGCTCGATCCAGGCCATGGCCGACCCCATCGACGTTCTCATCGACGAGTTCAACGAGCGAGTCGGTTTGTAGAGACCGGTTTTTCCCCTCCCTCAGGGAGGGGGCGAACCCTCCGGGTTCGGAGCTCCGACGAAGGAGGAGGCGGGGTGGGTCTCTCACCCCAATCGCCAATACCTCGCTCGGTACTGGTCGGTCCAGTGGAGACCCATCCCGACCTCGCTGCGCTCGGCCACCCTTCCCTGAGGGAAGGGAAATAGAAACACCGAGCACACCGAATGTGTCGCACCTATCGCGAGACGCGACACCTCGGGGAGGGGGCAAACCCTCCGGGTTCGGAGCCTTCCCCTCCCTTGAGGGAGGGGAACAAGAACCAGAAGGAACCTCGGAGGAAACAACCGTGGATTGAGACTGAGGGAAGGGAATCAGAATCGCTCACCGTGAATGTGTCGCATCGGTCGCGAAACAGGACTCCTCAGTGGGGGGTGCAGCCGGTAGGTGGGCCGACCCGTCCTTCAGTCGTCTTCGAGCTCGGCCAGCTTCTCGCTGAGCTTGTCGAGCGTCTCCTCCAGCTTGCTGATGCGGTCATCGGCCTCGGAGAGGTAGTCGCCGACTTCGTCGTCGCCGGTCTCCGGTTCCTTCGCAGGGGCCTTCGGTGATTGCTCGGCCGTGGGGGCTCCGGGTGATTTGACGGTGGCAGGCGCCGGCTTGGCGTCGGCTGGCTTGTCTGCCCCGGCCTTGGTTTTGGCCGCCTTGTCCGCCCCGGCCTTGGTATCGGCCGGCTTGTCCGTCTCAGGCTTAGCATCGGCCGCTTTGCCATCCTCGGATTTTGTGGCCTTCCCGTCCGTCCGGGGCGCGGCTGCGGCGGGAGCGATGGCGATCTTGTCGTCCTTGGTGTTGCCGGCAGTGGTGGCGGCGACGGCTGCTCCTGGCGCGGCTGCCTTGGATGGTGCCGCTTTGGCGGGAGCCGCCTTCGACAATGATTCGAGCAGCAGGTTGGCTCGTTTCTCGATACGAACCACCTTGGCATCTGCGGTTCTGGCGCGCTCCTCCAGCCGGCGGATGTGGTTCGGGTTGGCCGTAGATAAATCCTGGCCCGCCTTGTCGGGGCGCCGGTAGAACACGACCCATCCGATGAGGAAGCCGATGATGGCGGCAATCGCCAGGAAGATGAGGATCTCGCCTATGGCATATCCACTACCGCGCATTCATTCTCCTAACTCGGTGGCCCGAGCACGAACTCGAGTCGACGATTCTGTGTTCTGCCGGCCACGGTGTCATTGTCCGCCAATGGTCGGGTCTCCCCGTACCCGACCGAGAACAGCCTGGCCGGCTGGACTCCGAGCGCGGTGAGGTAGTCGACACCTGCCTGGGCTCGGGCGTTGCTGAGGGCGAGGTTGAACTCGTCACTGCCGACCGAGTCGGTGTGCCCCTCGATCGTCATGAGAACGCTCGGGTTGCGCAGCAGGATTCCGGCGCCGGTGTCGAGCAGGGAACGCAACGCCGGGGTGAGCTCGGCGCTCCCGAAGTCGAAGGTGGCGCCGCCCCGGACGTTTCCGCTGATGACGTCGTTCTCGATTCGGAGCTCCCATTCCGGGATCGGCAGGAATTGAGTGAAAGTGAGCGGGATGCGGTAGATCGAGAACGACGAGTCGATGTTGGTGCCGATCGTCATGGTGTTGATCACCTTGTCGGCGCCGAAGGCCTCAACGGCAGCATCGCCGATCAAATCAATGGCGGCCTGGTCCGGCATCTCGCCCGAGATCGATACGGTGCCATCTCCGGGTGCCTGAGCCAGATAGACGGGCGGAGTCTTTCCGGTGACCTCGATGGAACTCGTGAGGGACACGTCGGCGCCGAGGGCGGCACCGAGGGCAGCCTCGAGCTGGGCCTTCTTCTCGACACTTCCTGCCGTACCGGTCAGGGTCGCCTCGTTGCCGACCACTGTGAGCTTTGCCTCACCGACTATGGGGAGGAAGGCCATGAGGTTGGGGGCGCTCGGAACCCATCCGGCCGGAGTGAGCGAGTCATCGACGACGAGCGTGTTCGTCACGAATGGCCCGTATACGAGATCGGCGACCCCGGCGACCTGGGCGGCGACTTCCGGGCTCGGGACCGCCCCGGAGATGGTGAGGGCGCCCTTGCTGAGCGTGGCAGTGAGCGAAGGAGCGTTCAAACCCGTCGCGGTGGTCGTCGGCCCGAGCGTCGAGCTCGAACCGGTCGGGGCGGTGGTCGGCGGGACGGTGGTTGAGCCGGAGATACTGGTGGTGGGGGCCGCGATTCCGGCCTCCCACTCTGCCTGGCGCACGCCGGTCAGAGTGCGAACCACTTCCAATGCCCGGGCGCGCTCGGTTTCGGCCAATTCACCGGACAGCAAGGCATCCCGGCCGTCGAACTCGACAGTGGCGCCGATACCGGCTGCTTGCAGGGCGGCGGTGGCATCGGCGGCTAACCCATCTTCTTCGTTCGGGACCGCCCACATCACTGCGACCAGGGCCAGGACCACCCAGCCGAGGAGCAGAGGCCATACCAGGCGAGCTCGGTTGTTCGTCATATGCGGCACAGATCCCTCGGGAAGTCTCAAAAAGTGTAAGCGCTCGGCTCGGATCGCGCTTACACATCTGTGGAACGGTCCCGGTCCCGAAGGGATCAGATCGAGGGGTCGAGCCGGCGGCGCCGACCCTCAGCAAGGGCTGGCAAACGGGTCAAGCCGGACCCGTTTCCACCGATATTTCTTGGGTGAAAGCGGTCATTTCGCGCCTGGGATACGGCGCAACGCTTCCGCCGTCGGCGGGGGCCACATGAATCAAACGAGCGCGAGCCGAATCGATCCCATCGAGATGTTCGACGCTCTCGGGATCGGATGGGGTGTCCACGAGCTCTACCCGAATCCAGTCACTCAGCAGGCGTTCCAGAGCGCGGTTGCCCGGCTGAGCGTGTTGGAGGACTCCTCTATGACGTTCGAGATCGGAGCCGGAACGGTTAGTTGTGACGGCGAGGCGCTGGCGATCGAGCGGGGTGGAACCGCCCGCCTCTCACTCCGGCTCTTCGTTCACGAAGTCGAGTGGCTTGAGATAATCGGGGCACCCGCGGCGCGGGATCTCGCCGAGCTGTTCGACCTGATGGGGGCCGATGAGCACTCAATCCGCGCCGAGGGTGGGATTGCTCGTGTACTCGGTGAGCGGGACGTCTGGTCGATCTCGGTCACCCAGCGAGGCCTCCTCGCCGAGGCGCTCGAGCGACCGTGGGAGGAGCGCCAGGGCGAACACGAGGCCGACGCGGGCGATGGCGGTACCAGGGCGGCGAAACTGGCCAGGATGATCACCACCGGCGCCACGGCTCAATCCGTGGCAGAGGAACTCGTAGCGGACGCTGGTGGAGACACGGAACGGATGGCCGAGGCTTTCTGTGATGCCTATCGGGTCGTGTACCCGGCCGTCGAGGCGAGCGGTCCGAGCAGCGAATCTGTCCCCGAGTTGCTGGCCGCCTACCGGCATGCGCCGAAAACCCGGCCCCCGATCGACACGTTCGCCGAGGCCTTCTTCTTGATACCGGTCGAGGCGCAGGCCGGCATCCTGTCGGACTTCCTGGCCAATCGGTCAGAAGGTCTCCACAGCCTGCTTCTCGACCAATTTGCCGGCCTCGAGCTCGCCGAGCTGGCACCACACCTGACCGACGAGATGTTCGAGGAGCTCGTGGGATACGCTCGCGACGTTGTCGACAGTGAAACGGGCTCCGCCGATGAGCTTCTCCCGATGGTCTCGGCGGCGCGGGATGTCAAAGTTGCCCGCCAGGGAGCTGCCGATCGAATCCGGGAGATGATCGAGGGCATCGGCGGGCTCGGCGGTGCCACGGGTGGGCTCGCCGGAAAGCTGCGTCGGGAAATGGCCGATGTCGACGGACTCGGGATCTACGTGTTGCGCGTGCTGTTTGAGGTCGAGGAGCGACCCGAAAGCTTTGCCCGTTTCGTCGACGCGTGGTGCCGGCGCATCTCTCAGGCGGTCCAGGCCGACGATCTCCAGGCCGCTCTGGTTCTGGTGGGGGCCGGCACCGGCGATGTCGCGCTCTCCCCGCAGAATCAGCGAGCCGTGGAGTCCGGGCTCATCGAGTTGCTTCGAAGCGACTATGCCGTGTTCAATGATGCCGCCCAGGAACCCGCCAATCGGGAGCTGCTCGGCGAACTGTTGGCAGGCTTCGGGGAGGCGGCCGCCACCCACCTGATGGAGCGACTCTCGGTCGAGGAGGACCCGGCCACCCGCCGGGTCCTGATCGGGCTGCTGGTCATCGTCGGGGCCCACTATTCCCGGCCGATCATCGGCTTCCTCTCAAGCCCGCAGTGGTTTGTTGTGCGAAACGCCGTCACCATCGCCGGCAAGGTCGGCGGTCCTGAGTGGGGCCCGCATCTGGAGCCCTTGCTCACGCACTCCGACCACCGGGTCGTCGTTGAAGCTATGCGGGCCCTCGCTCCGATTGCGCCAGAGATGGCCGTGCCCGGGCTCGTTCGTAATCTCGCGCACGGCAACGATCGAGTTCGCGAGACTGCCTTCCTGCTGCTCAAAGCGTCGGCCTCGCCGGCTCGGCAGGCAGAACTGGCCGCCGCTCTTACCGATCGATCGATGGATGGATCTCGCAGCGAAATCGCTGAATTGCTGTTCGATATCGGATCTCCAGCGGCTCTCGAGGTGCTCGAGCAACTTGCCAGGAAGCCGTTCCTCATCAGCGCCGCCAGGCGCGACGCTCGTCGCGCCGCCCGACAAGTATTGAGAAGTGCCGCATGAATGAATCGAAAGTCCAGGAGTTTCTCAAACGGCTGCAGGCCGTCATCGGTCAGTTGAATCTCTATCCCGCCAACCACCCAAACAGTCAGACGGCTCTCCGGAGCGGATGGAACGCAGCGAACGATCTCGCCGGCCAGGACGGGGACGATGTCGTGCTCGGGATGAAGGGCTATGCGTTCTTCCTCAACGGTGAGTTGCTCGCCTATACGTCGCTGATGTACTCGAACCTCTATCAAGATCTCACCGCCCGCGAGGTCGAGTCGATCACGCTGGCCGGTGGGACCGACGAGGAGGAGTACTCCGGGTTCGTGCGCTATGTCGGCGGGCACTCGGATGATTTCGCAACTGGTGGATCGATTCGGCTCAATGAGAGCCGCCTCGTCGGCCCGGAGGACGAATCGGCCTTTGCGGATCTGCGGTTTTCCTATTCCGGTGTGGTGGGGACACTGCGGAACCTGGATCATCGGGTTGCTCGCGAAGGCACCTTCGAGATGGGCCCGGTCATGGCCGCAGTGGAAGAGCTGATCGACCAGGCGCTCGGAGCGAGCGGTGCCTCGCTCCTGCTCAGCACGGTCAAGAGCCACGACGAGTACACGTTCTATCACTCGGTCAACACCTGCCTGATGGCGGTGGCCACCGGCCAGTACCTCGGCCTGACCCAGAAGGACCTTGTCCCGATCGGCGCAGGTGCCCTCCTGCACGACATCGGCAAGGTGGCAATCTCGCCCAAGATTCTCAATCACCCCGGCAGGCTCGACCGCGAGCAGTGGAAGGAAGTGACCATCCATCCCCAGGAGGGAGCCCAGGCCATCATCGCCGCCGGCGGGCCCGGCCATGAGATCGCCGCCACGATCGCGCTCGAACACCACGCCCGGTTCGACGGGCTTGGATACCCGCGGCTCGGTGCCGAAGCGGTCCCGCACCTGGCCAGCCGCCTGGTGGCAGTGTCCGATGTCTATGACGCCGTCACAACCCGTCGCAGCTACCGACGAGCGGAGACCCCGCACCGGGCGCTGCAGATCCTCCTGCAGGGTGCCGGTGGTTCCTTCGACCCCGACATCGTCAAGTCATTCATTTCTCTCATGGGCATCTTCCCACCCGGATCCGTTCTCCGTCTGCTGACGGGTGAGCTGATTGTCATCAGCCATCACTCCGGGCAGGCCGACCAACTCGAGGGCGTCATGGTTCGAACAGCCGCGGGAGAAGACATCGAGCCGGAACCGGTAACGATCCAGGCCGATCAGGTCGGACAACAGATCCTTGCCGAAACCGCCGGTGTCGAGCCGGCCGCCCTGTTGGAGAGGGCAGGGGTCGCCGAGCAGATCCTCGCATCAGCGGCACCCCAGCTTGCAGAAGGTGCCATGGAGCGCTCGGGTATCGACGAAGAAGCGCTCAGGGAGCAGGCAGCGCGGTCTCTGTCATCGATTGTGGAAAGGGACTAGAGAGGTCACCGGTCGCCGGTCGCCGGTCACCGGCCACCAGAACTGTTCGCCGCCGTTGAGTCCTCAGTACAGGATCTGGATTTGCCGGTGACAGGTGACCGGTGACCGCTTCAGGTGACGGGTGACTGCTGACTCGAATATCATCGGGCCAACCACTAGGGGAGGGCCCGCATGATCTTCAATAGTCCGCTGCCCGACGTCGAGATTCCCGACATCCATCTGACCCAGTGCATTTTCCACCTGGCCGATGAGCTGGCCGGCCAGGCGGCGATCATCGACGGGCCAACGGGGCGGGTAGTGACGTACGGAGATCTGCGCGACTCCGTGGCTCGGATGGCGGGCGGGCTGGTGGGACGAGGATTCGGCAAGGGTGACGTTTTCGCCATCATGGCTCCCAATGTTCCCGAGTACGCTACGGCCTTTCACGGCGTCGCCGCCGTCGGCGGAATCAACACGACAATCAACCCGACCTATACGGCCGAGGAGATCGAGTTCCAGCTCCGGGACTCGGAGGCCCGATTTCTGTTGACCATTCCCATGTTCATCGAGCAGGCATCCGAGGCGGCTCGGGCGGCAGGCATCGAAGAGCTCTTTGTCCTCGGAGAAGCGGAGGGAGCCACGCCGTTCGCAGCCCTGCTGGCGTCCGATCCATTCGAGGGGGTTGTTGAGGTCGATTCCAAGGAAGATCTCGTCGCTTTGCCGTATTCGAGCGGCACAACCGGCCTTCCCAAAGGAGTGATGCTCACCCACCGAAATCTGGTCGCCAACCTCGCTCAGGCAGAGCATGCACTCGAAATGGCCGATCGCGAGGTGGTCGTGGCAGTGCTGCCGTTTTTCCACATCTACGGGATGGAGGTCCTCATGAACGGCGTGCTGTACAACGGGGCGACTGCGGTGACGATGCCCCGCTTCGATCTCGAGGAGTTTCTCCGCATCATCCAGGAGCACCGGGTCACCCGAGCCTATGTGGTGCCACCGATCGTCCTGGCGCTCGCCAAGCATCCGCTCGTCGATCAATTCGATCTGTCCTCGCTGGTGTCGATCTTCTCCGGTGCAGCCCCCCTCGGGGCAGAATTGGCTTCTGAAGCCAGTACCCGTATCGGTTGTGAGGTTGTGCAGGGGTACGGCCTCACCGAAACCAGTCCGGTCACCCACGCCACGCCGCCCGGGCAGTTCAAGCCCGGCTCGATCGGCGTGGCCATCTCCAACACGGAGTGCCGGGTCGTCGACCCGGATGGCACCGACCTCGGCGTTGGTGAGGACGGCGAGATCTGGATCCGCGGCCCGCAGGTCATGAAGGGCTATCTCAACAATCCCGCTGCCACGGCTGGAACCATCGACGAGGATGGCTGGCTCCACACCGGTGACATCGGCCACGTCGACGCCGACAACCACTGGTACATCGTCGATCGGCTCAAGGAGCTCATCAAGTACAAGGGGTTCCAGGTGCCGCCGGCCGAGCTCGAGGGTCTGTTGCTCACCCATCCGGCCGTTGCCGACTCGGCCGTCATCCCCATCCCCGATGAGGAGGCGGGCGAGGTGCCCAAGGCGTTTGTGGTCCTCAAGCCGGGGTCGGAGGCCACTCCCGAGGAGATCATGGAGCACGTGGCCGGTCACGTCGCCCACTACAAGCAGATCCGCTATCTCGACATCGTCGATGAGATCCCCAAGTCGGCATCGGGCAAGATCCTGCGGAGGATCCTGAAGGATCGGGAGGCTCAGCGATGACCGATCTCAACACCCCGGAACTCGCCACGCTCGGTCGATACCTGGACAAGTACCGCGGTGTCGTGCGCTGGAAGCTCGAAGGAGTCACTGAGGAAGCGGCTCGCCGGCCGATGGTGCCGTCTGGCACGAGCCTGCTCGGGGTGATCCAGCACCTCGCCTATGTCGAGCGGTGGTGGTTCCAGATGGTGATAGCCGGCGACGACGTCGAGTTCCCGGGAGGCGAGGATGACCCCGACGCCGATTTCCGCATCGAGGACGGCCAAACCATTCAATCGGTTCTCGACTTCTACGAGGCGGAATGCCACCGCAGCCGGGAGATACTGGCCGGTCTGGAGGATCTCGACGCTGTGCGACCCGCCCACGGAAGCGATGTCTCCCTGCGCCGCATTCTCGTTCACATGGTCGAGGAGGTGGCCCGTCACGCCGGCCATATGGACATCATCCGCGAGTTGATCGACGGCGAAACCGGGGGTTTCCCGGAGGATTGAACGACTGACTAATCCGCCAGGAATGCCCGCACGGTCTCGAGCGTGTCGGCCCCGGCGGCCGGCTTGTCATCCCGGTATCCCTTGACCCGGGCGAAACGGAGCGCCACCCCGCCCGGATAGCGGGAGCTGCGCTGCACGCCATCGAAGGCAATCTCGACCACCTGGACCGGTTTGACGAAGACAGTGTGACCGTCGCGGCGGGTTTCGAGCGCGAGGAAACGTTCGGTCTGCCACGCCAGAAGCTCATCGGTGAGACCCTTGAAGGTCTTCCCGAGCATGACGAACCCGTCCCCGTCCGGGTCGCGAGCCCCGAGATGAAGGTTGGAGAGCAAGCCCCGACGGCGTCCCGACCCCCACTCGACGCCCAGCACGACGAGATCGAGGGTGTGAACCGGCTTCAGCTTGATCCAGCCCGATCCGCGGCGGCCCGCTTCGTACGGCGCATTGAGCGCCTTGACGACAACGCCCTCGTGACCTGCTGCCAGAGCCTGATCGAAGATTGCCTGTGCGTCGGCGGGGTCCGCCGCCTCGAACCGGGGTGCCAGCAGTCGGCCGCCGAGCGCTTCGTTCAGGGCCCGTGCTCGTACGGCAGCGGGCTCATCGATGAGATCGCGTCCGTTGAGATGGAGACAGTCGAAGAAGAAGGCGGCCAGGGGCACGCTCTCTCGCATCCGATCGATGTCGAGCTGACGCCCGAACCGGCTCATTGTGACCTGGAAGGGACGGGGGCGATCATCATCGTCGAGAGCGATCGCTTCTCCGTCGAGGATGATGGACTCAACTTTGAGGGCGGCGACCGCCTCGACGACCTCCGGGATCCACTCGGTGATGTCCCTCAGGTTGCGGGTATACACCCGGACCGTGCCACCCTGGCGGTGCACTTGAATGCGAGCCCCATCGATCTTGTATTCGAGGGCGGCCGGACCCGACTTTTCGAGGGCTTCGCCCACGGTGGTGGCCGATTGGGCCAGCATCGGTTGCAGGGGCGAGAAGAGCTCGAGGCTGAACGTGCCGAGACCGGCCGCACCTTTGGCGAGCGCGGCGTGGCCGACCGCGGCAAGGTCGCCGCCGACCATGGCTGCCCGGCGCACGAGGCCGATCGGGACATCGGCAGCCCGGGCGATGGCATCCTCCATGATTCCCGCCGAGGCGCCTTGCCGCAGCTCGCCGAGGATCAGTGCTCGGATGAACCCTTGCTCCGGCGTGGTGGCGGACGTCATGAGGTCGGTAAGGAGTTGGCGACGCCGGCCCTGCGACCCGGCTCCGGCCGCCCCGGCAATGTCGGTGAATGCCTGATCGACCTCGTCGAGCGTGAGCGATGGCTCAAACGCCGGGTCTGTCTCGATGTCGTAGACGAGCGAGTAGCCGACGCCGATCTTCCCCTGGGGGAGTTGTCCGCTCAGATAGGCCACCACGAGCGGGACCAGATCGGGCGGCGACTCTTTCAGGAGATCTGCGATCGAGCCGATCTTCGCCAGGCGTGACCGGGTCGAGCTGACCGAAGCCGAGGTCTCGACGATGTGGGACAAGAGCATGCCCTCATTCTTCCACCGAAAATCGCGTAAGCTCGCTCCCAGCACATGCAATGGGAGGTACCGGTGTCGCGTCGAAATGACGGCAAGATCGAACTATTGCGGGAAGTCCCGCTGTTCGCCAATCTCGATGAGCATGAGCTCAAACAAATCGGACGCCATGCCGACGAGGTCTCGGTGCCCGAGGGCCAGGTGCTGGTGACCCAGGACACGGCCGGCAACTCGTTCTACGTGATTGTCGAAGGCACCGCCGACGTTTTCCGCGACGATCAGAAGCTCGCCCAACTTGGTGCAGGCGATTTTCTCGGCGAGATGGCGTTGCTCGAAGACCTGCCGCGGTCGGCGACGGTGATCACCACTTCGCCGGCTCGTGTGCTCGAAATGCACCGGCGCGACTTCAGCGGCGTGCTCGATGACGCCCCCCACCTGGCTCGCAAGATGCTGGCCACCATGGCTCACCGGCTTCGGCAAGCCGACGAACAGATGGTGACCTGACCGGGCAAGAACCGGGCCGTCCTACCATGACCGGGCAATGACCATCGAGCGCCGCCCCACTCGCCAACTCACCGTCGGATCAGTCCCGGTGGGTGGGGATGCCCCCATCACGGTTCAGTCGATGACGACGACCAAGACCCACGACGTCGACGGGACCCTTGCCCAGGTGTACGCCCTCAGCGGCGCCGGGGCCGATATCGTCCGGATTACCTGCAACACGGTCGAGGCAGCCGAGGGGCTGGCTGAGATCGTCCCCCGCTCGCCGGTGCCGATCATTGCCGACATCCATTTCCAGTACCGGCTGGCCCTGGCGGCTCTCGAGGCCGGTGTCCACGGCCTCCGCCTCAATCCGGGAAACATTCGCAAGCCTGATCACATCCGGGCCGTTGCCCGGGAAGCGAAGGACCGCTCTATCCCGATTCGGGTGGGCGTGAACGGAGGCTCGCTCGACAAGGATCTGCTCGACAAGTACGGGTCGGCCGTGCCGGAGGCTCTTGTCGAGTCGGCCCTCTATGAGATCGGCCTGCTCGAGGATGAGGGCTTCGACCAGATCAAGATCTCCGTGAAACACTCGAACGTGCCGAGCATGGTTGCCTCCTACCGGCTGCTGTCCGAGAAGGTCGACTACCCGCTCCACCTCGGTGTCACAGAGGCGGGGCCCCCGCCCGGGGGGCTCATCAAGTCGGTGGCCGGTATTGCCTCGCTGCTGCTTGACGGAATCGGTGACACGATCCGGTTTTCGCTCACCGCCGATCCGGTCGAAGAGGCCCAGGCCGGTCGCAAACTGCTCGAGTACCTTGGCTTGCGGGAGCGCAAGAGTCTCGACCTCATCGCCTGTCCGTCATGCGGGCGGGCCGAAGTCGACGTGGTCCAGGTGGCCAAGGATGCCCAGGAAGCCCTCGAGGCGGCCAATCTGCCCATCCAGGTGGCCGTGATGGGCTGCGTGGTGAACGGCCCGGGGGAGGCTCGCGAGGCCGATATCGGGATTGCTGCCGGACGCGGCCGGGGCCACTTGTTCATCAAAGGCCAGGTGGTGCGGGTGGTGCCTGAAGACGAGATGGTCGAAGCGCTGCTCGACGAGGCTCGCAAGCTCGTCGAAGAAGGCGTCGAGGCTCGCCTGGCCGCCGCCGAGGCCGGGGCCGACGAGGAGGCGCAGAAGGAGGCGGCGTTGCTGCGCGAACTGCGCGGAGACGCCAACCAATCGGTGGCTCGCCGGGCCGCGGTAGCCGAGGTCGTTCAGGGCGAGTAATAGCAAGAAGACCCCAGACCCCAGTCCCCAGACCCGAAGAGCCCTTGGAGTTACCTCGGAAGGACGCCGTGGATGAGGACGGGGATGAGGGCGGCGTTGGTGTTCTCGACGTCGACGGTGCCGGTCTGGACCAGTTGGAACATGGCGACCATGTTGACCGCACCGAGCAGGGCGATCGACGTCGTGTTCACGTCCTCGATGGCGAGCTCACCGCTTGCCTTGCCTTCGGTGAGCAACTCGCGAAACGGTGCCAGCATGACCCGTTCGGCCTCGTTCACTAACTCGCCGTATTTGGCAGCTTCCTTGACGGCACCCGGCATTTCGGTGCAGAGAGCGGGGTGCTCGGCCATGGCCGTCATGACTGCCACGAGTGTGTGCTCGAGGCGCTCTACAACGGTTCCTTCCCCGGCCATCGCTTTGCCGATGGCGACCGAGACGCGGTGCAGTTTGTCGGATAGGAAGAACGAGATGAGGTCTTCTTTGCCCGAGAAGTAGTAGTAGAGCGTGGCGCGGGGGACATCGGCCATTTTGGCGATGTCATCGACGCTCACGTCGAGATTGGTACCCGACAGCTGGTCTGACACTGCGAGCAGCTTGGCGGTGAGGTCTTCGGGCGGTCTCTTCATTGTTGATCCTTGCTCGGTCGGTTCTCGGCCGACGCTACGTCCCGATGCGGCCGTGCCGTAGGGACCTTTGTCATCTTATTTGAAATTTTGTTTCGATATGGGAATAGACGACTGTCTAAAGTTGTACTTATGTCTATACCAACGTTGCGACGGGCGAATAGATTCCCGTTCTAGCCAGGGAGGCACAGTGGAAACGACACTCAACAGCACCGGAACCGGGTTGAAGAAGTGGTGGGTGCTGGCGGTCATGTCGGTTGGTACCCTCATCATCTTTCTCGATAACACCGTGGTGAACACGGCCTTGCCCGCCATTTCGGTGGACCTGGAAGCATCCACATCCACCCTGCAGTGGATCATCGACAGCTACGTGCTGATTCTCGCCGGCCTGTTGCTGCTTGGTGGATCGATCGGGGACCGGTTCGGTCGCAAGAAGTGGATGACCGTCGGACTTGTCATCTTCGGAGCCGGTGCGGTTGGGGGAGCGTTGGCGGGAGGAGCCACCGAGCTCATCATCGCCCGCGGGGTGCAAGGACTCGGAGCCGCCCTCGTGCTGCCGGCCACGCTGTCGATCATCACCAATGTCTTCCCCCGCGGGGAGCGTGCCAAAGCAATCGGAATCTGGACCGGCGTCGGCGCCCTCGGCCTCGGGATCGGTCCAGCCCTTGGCGGGTTCCTGGTCGATGAGGCCGGCTGGGCGTCGGTGTTCTGGATGCACATTCCCGTCGTGGCAGTAGCGCTGGCCGGTATGGCGCTTGTTCCTGAGTCCCGCGACGAGCGCGGCCTCGGGCTCGATGGGCCCGGCGCGGTGTTCGGGACCGGCGGCCTGGTCGCCCTGGTCTATGGCATCATTCAAGGCGCGGAAGCCGGCTGGACCTCGGTTGAGATTCTGGCGTCGTTCGGATTGGCTGCGGTGCTACTGACGGCATTTGCCCGGGTCGAGCTGCGATCGGATCATGCGATGCTGCCGCTGAAGTTCTTCAAGCAGAAGGACTTCACCGGGGCGGTCCTGGCTATCGGCCTCATTCTCTTCGGCATGCTGGTGACATTCTTCTTCCTCACCCAGTTCTTCCAAATCGTGCAGGGCCGCTCCGCACTGGAGGCCGGTCTGCTCATCATTCCCACGTCGCTGGCGATGATGTTCGGGGCGCCGCTGTCGGGGGTGCTCGTGAAGAAGATTGGGCCCCGCTACCTCGTATTGGCGATGGCCGGCGCCATGGTCACGGGCGTCATGTTGTTGACATCGCTCGAGGTCGGATCCTCGGCGCTGGCGGCCATCATCCCGCTGACCATCTTCGGGTTCGGAGCAGGACTCGGGATGCCGGCTCTCACCGACACGGTGATGGCAGCCGTCCCCGAGGAGGACGCCGGAGTCGGCTCGGCAGTCAACGATGTCAGTCGAGAGTTGGGAGGGGCCCTCGGGATCGCAACCATCGGTAGCGTCGTCTCCACGCTCTACAAGGCGAACATCAGCGACGCGCTGGTAGGACTCCCGGCCGACGTTGCCGAGTTGGCAGGCGAGAGCGTTGGAGTGGCCGCACTCACAGCTCAGCAACTGCCTGCCGAGCTGGGTGCGAGCGTCCTCGAAGCCGCCAATTCGGCCTTCGTCGACGCGATGACCACCGGGTTCCAAATCTCAGCCGTGATTCTGCTCATGGCCGTGGTGATTGCCTTCACGCTGATCCCCACCAGGATGCGAACCTCTCAGGCAACGGTTGAGGACGACATCACGTTGCCCTCGTTCGTGCCCGAAATCGTCCCCGAGGGTGCACCGGCGTAAGGCAGCCCACCGCCAACCGCCGACCGCCGACCGCCGACCGCCGACCGCCGACCGCCCACCGTTCACAGCGGTGGGCGGTTTGCTGGTGCCGGAAGGCTCTGTCTTCGCGCGACCGTGCTCAGCATGGGGCCTCCCGTGAGGGAACTGTTGACTGTTGACTGTTGACTGTTGACTGCTGACTCACAGATGATTCAACGAGTCGATCCCAATCAGCTTCCGCCATTCCGACGTCCGCTTGAGGGTTCCCTTGCCGACGGGCATGCCGGTGGCGTCGGCGATGCGGTTCATCATCTCGAAGTTGGCGATCACCCCGCTGGCGTCCACCAATCCGGTCGGGCCCACCGCATCGCGCAGGACGGTTCGGGCCCTCGTCCGTCCGGGCTCATCTCCACCGAGCACGGCGTCGACAAAGTCGAGCAGCACCACGCCGTGTGGCAGCAATGGATCGACGGAGCGGTCGGTGATCGACCGGGGATCGAGGGGAGTGGTGGTTACTTCGGCGCTCGCACGGAGCATCTGGCTATGCGCCAGCACTCAATAGAAGCACTCGTTGATGGCAGAGGTGCGGGCGGCCACCAGCTCCATCTGGGCCCGGCTCAGGCCGGCGACGTAGTCGAACTCGGCCATCCCCTCGTATGTGAGGTAGAGCGGCCCGTGCATGTCTTCCTGGGCTACCGATTCGGCATCGACCAGGCTCAACGCCTGGGTGATGCTGGCGCCACCGACCATCGGGACCCAGCCCGCCCCTGGCCGCGCCAGTGGCTCGTCGGTTTGCGAAGGCTCGCCCGGTTCCGGCTCGGGGAGCGGTTCGAGCCCGGCCCCGACGCCGAGATGGAAGGTGTCGACCGCGGCGACACGACTGGCGATGCCGACTATCTCCACGTATCGGTTGTATCCGACCGCGTCTGCCGTCGCCTCGACCCACGGGCGGCGTACCGAGGCGGGTCGAGCACCGACCGTCTCGGCCGCTTCGATGGCCATCGACGGCAAGGAGCTCGGCGAGTCCTCGCCACCGAATCGGGCCCGACGAGCCGCCCGGGCGATGTCGACTCGTTCCCGGCCGGTCCACCAGGTACCCGGGAGCGCGAGTCGGTCCCATTCCCGGCGGAAGAGGCGCCGGATGTCGGTACGCACCTTTGCCGGGGCGGCGTCGAAGTCGAACATGAGGCCATTGAACCAGATCAGGCCGGCCGCATTCCGATTTGATGGAGGTTGATCCGCCCGAGCCGGAAGCCCGCTTCGCAATAGGTCAGATAGAGCTTCCACATGCGGTGGAAATGTTCATCGAATTGGGGGCCGACGAGGCGGGGCCAGGCTTGCTCGAATCGATCGTGCCACCAGGAGAGCGTGCGGGCGTAGTCGGCGCCGAAGCTCTCATCGGTGGTGACGGCCATTCCGCTCCGCTCGGTGAGATCGACGAGGACCGAGGGGGCCGGCAGCTGGCCGCCCGGGAAGATGTAGCGCTGGATGAAGTCCTGACCGCGTCGGTAGTCGTGCCACTCGGTGTCGTCGATAGTGATGGCTTGCATGGCGGCGCCTCCGTGCTCGGCGAGGCGGTCCCGGATGGTGGCGAAAAGGGCAGGCCACTGGGATTCGTCGATCGACTCGATCATCTCCACCGAGACAACGCGGTCGAACGTACCGGTGCTCTCCCGGAAGTCCTCGACCCGAACGTCGACGAGGTGGCCGAGCCCGCGATCGGCCATGCGTTTGCGGGCGTACTCGGCCATCTCGTGCGACAGCGTGATGGCCGTCACCTGGCAGCCGAGCTCCCCGGCCGCATATTCGGCGAAGCCTCCCCAGCCGCACCCGATCTCGAGGACCCGATCACCGTGCTCGACACCGGCCATCCGGGCGAGGGCCGCATACTTGTTGCGCTGTGCCGCCGTCATGGCTTGGGCCGGGTATTCGAACCGGGCCGATGAGTAGCTCATCGTTTCGTCCAGCCAGGCCGCGTAGAAGTCGTTTCCGAGGTCGTAGTGATCGGTGGTGGAGCCCACGCTCCGATGCGGCAAATCGGCGGCGAGTCGTTGCCAGAGGCGGCGGGCCCCAGAGAAGAAGCGGCCTCCGAGCCGTCCGGCCCGAAAGGCCTCCTGGTTGAGGGCGCCCCATACGAAGAACTCGGTCAGGTCGGGCGTGTCGACCTCGCCGAGCATATAGGCCTCGGTGAATCCGAGCGCGCCACCGCGCAGGATTCGAAACCAGGCACGCCGCGACCGCACCACCAGGACGACCTCGGGTCCCGGCTGCACTCCGGCGAGAACCCGGGTTCGCGACCCGCCAACGACCGTCAGGGTCCCGACCCGAACGAATCGAGACAGCACCGGATTGGGAGCGATGGTGATGGCAGTCACGACGAGGTCTCCAGCCCGGCCGGGTGGTCGACGAGAGTCAGGGGATGGGCCGGTGGTGCGGGACGGCGCCGATAGGGGGCGCCCTTGCACCACAAGCGGAAGCCCTGCCAGTGGATGGCGGCGATGACTTTGAGGGTGAGAAGTGGGTGGGTCATGAAGACACGGACCAGCGCGTTGTCGGAGAGCTGGACTCTGGAGGCTCGCACCGACGCCCGCAACAGGTCACCCTGGTCATCCGACTGGGTGATGCCGACGCTCAGCCGTTCCGACGGAACGTTCATCGCAAACGAATAGGTGGCTTCCATGTCCATGAACGGGGATACGAAGAACTGCTTGTCGAACTGATGCCGTCGGGAGCCGTCGATGGGAACGAGGTAGCAGTGCTGTTCGCCGAACGTGTTCTTGACCTCGTGGAGTACGGCGCGCAGCGTGCCATCGGCATGGAAGCAGTACCAGATGGTGAGGGGATCAAACGAATACCCGAGGAGCCGAGGGAAGCTGAGGATTCGGACGGATCCGCCCGCCAGATCGATGTTCGCCGCCTCCAGTTGCGCGTCGATCCACCCGCGGAGGTCGGTGCCGTCGCGCGGCCCATGGTCGCGATCGGCGAACCCGAACAGGTTGAAACGATTGTGACTGAACCATCTCAGCTCTCGGGTGAGGTCCGGGAGCTCGTCGAGGTCGAGGAGCAGCGTGTAGATGCGGTACTCGAAGCCGTGTCGAAACGGCCGCAGGCGGGTGTGTCCGACGGTGCCGACGTAGAGGCCGGAAATCCACTCGCTCATGTCGGCAGCAACACCGGGTCGGCGGCACTGCTGACCGGTGTGACCTCGTGGTACCAGGGAGCGGGAGCGCCGAGAGCCGCCGCCACGTTCAGGCCCGATTGGAGGCCATCTTCATGGAATCCGTATCCCAGATAGGCCCCGGCGAACCACGTGCGATTGGCGCCCTGCAGCAGCACCATCCGCTGCTGCGCCGCACGGGCCGCTTCATCGAACTGGGGATGGGCGTAGGCATACTCATCGACAACGAGCGCCGGAGCGGGCTCGATGATCGGATTGAGGGTGAGGAGAAGCGGACTGGCGTCTGGCAGTGACTGCAGCCGATTGAGCCAGTACGTGACCGACGCCTGTCGAGCGTCGCGCTCGTCGATGGCGGTCCGGTAGTTCCAGCTCGACCACACCCGACGCCGGCGGGGCATAAGGGAGACGTCGCGGTGGAGCACGGCCCGGTTGTGCTCGTAGCGAAGGGCGCCGAGCAGCTTCGCCTCCATCGGCGTCGCGGTCGCACCAAGCACCGCCCTGGTCTGGTCGCTGTGTGATGCGAAGACGACGTGATCGAATTCCTCGACGGAGTCGTCGATCAACCGAAGACGGACGCCATCGGAATGTCGGTGGACTGAGGTGACGGGCGTTTTGAGCCTGACCCGATCGGCGAATGACCGGCTCATGGCCGAGACGTACTCCCGGCTGCCGCCGGTTACCGTGCGCCATTGCGGTCGATCTGTGATCGAGATGAGCCCATGATTGGCGAAGAATTGCAGGAAAGAGCGAGCCGGGAACCCGCGGATGTCGCGCAAGCGAGCCGACCAGATTGCAGCTGCCATCGGGAGGAGATAATCGCCCTGGAAGGCTGCCGAGAATCCGTGCCGGTCGAGGAGGTCCCCAATCGGGCCATCATCGGCCTCAGCCAGCAACTCGCCGCCCACCGCCCGAAATCGCACGATGTCGCGTGCCATCTGCCAATGGGACCTCCGGAGGAGGTTGCGACCCTGCGCGAAGAACCCGATCCCGCTCCCGGCGTACTCGAGGCTGTTCTCAAGGGTGAATGAGAACGACATGTCGCTCGGCTGGGTGGCAACGCCGAGGTGGTCCAACAAGCGGGTGAGATGGGGATACGTCTGCTCGTTGTAGACGAGGAATCCGGTGTCAACGGGCATCGTGCCTTCATCGACCGGCACGTCAACGGTGTGGGCATGCCCGCCCAACCAATCGTCTGCTTCGAACAGAGTGATGTCATGGGAACGATTCAGAGCCCAGGCTGCGCCCAGCCCGGCGATCCCACCTCCGACAATGGCAATATTCATGGGGTCCTCCTGGTCCTCTACGAGGCAGAAGGCACGGCTGGATGATGCGAAGGGCCCGGATGCTCTCGAGAGCATCCGGGCCCTTTGTTAGCCCTCGTTACTCCGGTCGTTGGGCGATAGCAGCCTGAGCCGCCGCCAGCCGGGCCACCGGGACCCGGAACGGCGAGCAACTCACGTAGTTGAGGCCGAGTGTGTTGCAGAAGGCGATCGACTCAGGATCGCCGCCGTGCTCGCCGCAGATACCGACTTCGATGTCGGGCCGCCGGGAGCGGCTCTTCTCGACCGCCATTTCCATGAGTTTGCCGACACCGCCGACATCGATGGTGGCGAATGGATTGGCCGGGAGGATCTCCTCACTCAGGTAGTCGATGAGGAAGCCGCTCTCGGCGTCGTCCCGGCTGATCCCGAACGTCGTCTGGGTCAGGTCGTTGGTCCCGAACGACAGGAACTCGGCGTATTCGGCCATCTCGTCGGCAGTGATGGCCGCCCGCGGGATCTCGATCATCGTTCCAAACTTGTAGACAATCTCGAGTCCTTGCTCTTCCATGACGGCCTTGGCTTCCGCCTCGAGCACCTCGCGCTGGCGCTTGAGCTCGTTCACGTGGCTGGTGAGCGGGATCATCACCTCGGGGCGTACGTCGATTCCCTCGCGAGTCACCTCACAAGCGGCCTCGAAGATGGCTCGCACCTGCATGCGGGTCAGCGCCGGCATGAGAATGCCGAGGCGCACCCCGCGGGTGCCGAGCATCGGATTGGCCTCCCGCAGTGCCTCGACCCGATCGAGCATGATCGACTCCTCGGTCACCTGGCTGAGAAGCTCATCAACCTCCTTGAGGTCGGTGGCATGGCTCAGCCGGATCTTGAGGTCGGCCAGGTCATGGGTCAGTTCCTCGTATCCGGGCAGGAACTCGTGCAAGGGTGGGTCGATGAGCCGGATGATGACCGGCAAACCATCCATGACCCGGAATAGCCCGGCGAAGTCCTCCCGCTGGAACGGCAGGAGTGCATCGACGGCCTCCCGGCGCTCGCCGGACGACTTGGTTGTAATCATGCGCTGCACGATCGGGAGCCGCTCCTGCTCGAAGAACATGTGCTCGGTGCGGCACAGCCCGATTCCCTCGGCGCCGTACTCGCGGGCCCGTTCGGCGTCGGCCGGGTAGTCCGCATTGGCCCACACGCCGAGAGTCCTGAACTCATCCGCCCACTCGAGCAGCTTCATGAGATACGGATCGGCAATGTCTGGCACGAGTGTTTCGAGCTGGCCGAGATACACCTCGCCGGTGGTTCCATCGATGGAGACCCAGTCGCCTTCGTGGACCTCTTTCTCGTCGATCGTCATCGTGCGAGTGGCCACATCGACATCCAGTTCCGAGGCACCGACGACGGCCGGCTTCCCGAATTGGCGAGCGACGAGTGCCGCGTGGCTGGTGCGGCCACCCGATGAGGTCAGGATGCCTTCGGCGGCCAGCATGCCATGCACGTCGTCCGGCTTGGTCTCGGGGCGCACCATGATGACCGCCCGACCCTCGTCCTTGGCCCACCGCTCGGCCAGATCGGCTGTGAAGGCGAGCACGCCGACGGCGGCGCCCGGTGACACGTTGAGCCCCGTGGCGAGGAGCTCGGCGCCTTGCTTAGCGGCGGCGGAGAATTGGGGGTGGAGGAAGAAGTCGACCTGATCGGGGGTGACCCGCTGCAGCGCCTCCTCCTTGTCTATGAGGCCCGAGTCGACCATCTCTACCGCGATGCGCACTGCTGCCTGGGCGGTGCGCTTTCCGTCCCGGGTCTGGAGCAGCCAGAGCTTCCCGTGCTCAATGGTGAACTCCATGTCCTGCATGTTGGAGTAGTGGTTCTCGAGCTTGCTGGCGATGGTCTGGAATTCCTCGTAGAGCGAGGGC
>CAXMQV010000009.1:0-3772 GCA_964195905.1 uncultured Gammaproteobacteria bacterium | reverse complement strand
CTGCCGGGTCGTTCTCTACCAGGACGAGGTCCGCAGATTCGATCGCGACGTTGGTGCCGGCCCCGATAGCTATTCCAAGGTCGGCCTCGAGCAAGGCGGGAGCGTCGTTGATGCCGTCCCCGACAAACGCGGTTGCGCCATCGCGTTTCAGGCCAGCAACGATGCTTGCCTTCTCTTGGGGAAGGATGGGGATCAAGCACTTCATCTGCGAGGACGGATTTGGCGAGTTTTTCGTGAACTTGCAGACCCACATCGACTTTCGCAAGGGTGTCACATTCAATTGGAATGTCCTCAGCGGCACCTTGGCCTACGAGGATCTCCACGGCGCCGGCAGCGGAGTCGGGCTCGACCTCTGCGGCCCGGATTGTGTGTTCGACGTTTACGAAGGCGGGCTCCACATCGACTGACCTGCCCGGCTGAGGCAACCGGTCGCTAGATATCGAGGGACCTCCGTTGCGGCGGGGGTTCCTCCGCGTCCCGGAGTGCGGACCATATCGACTCCAGATGGTTAGCCTTTCATCTCACGTCCTCCAAGGGCGGGGAGGCACAGTGCGGCGACTGATCTTCATAGCGGCAGCGTTGGCGCTGGTCGTTGCCGCCTGTACCGAAGATGGCCGGGACACGGCCGCGGTGTCGGTGGGAACAGTGGAGCTAGGTGCTGCTGCGCCCGCCTTCTACCCGGACCTCGACTGGATCAACCCCGCCGACTCCGTTGATACGAGCGGCGCAGTCACCCTGGTTCACTTCTGGCGACAGAGTTGTCTCACGTGTTTGGAGACGGTTGCCGACATCGAGACCCTCCAGTCCGAGTTCGGCGACGCGTTGACGGTGATCGGCGTCCATTCGCCCAAGTTCCCTCGGGAGGCCGACGCTGATGGTGTGCGCCGTGCGGCTCAGCACCTCGAGTACCCGGGCCTGGTGGTCAACGATCCCGACCGGGCCATCTGGAGCGAATGGGGCATCCAAGCGTGGCCGACGATCGCGGTGGTGGATGGTGAAGGCAACCTGGCGGGGGGTCATATCGGTCTGGGTGCGGCTGAAGCGTTGCGGCCGCTGCTCACGGATCTGGTCGCGGCAACTCCCGGGACGAGTGGCGTCCCGGCCGGTCTCGGCACTCCCGCCCCCACCGTCCTCTCCTATCCGGAGGGGGTGATGTCTGATGCGGAGGGCAACAGGCTCTTTATCGCCGACACCGGGCACCACCGCATCGTGGTGGCTGCTCTCGACACCTATGAGGTGTTGGCAGTTATCGGAGACGGCACCGCGGCCAGCGCCGACGGTCCCGCTGCGACCGCAAGTTTCCATACACCGCGCGGTCTAGCCCTCTATGCGTCGACCCTGTACGTCGCCGATTCCGGCAATCACCTGATCAGGGCGATTGATCTGAATTCCTTCGACGTGACCACGGTCGCCGGTACCGGCGAGCAGTCCGTTCTCAATACCCCATGGGATCTGGTCCGCACCGAAGATGGACTTCTGGTGTCGCTCGCCGGAGCGAACCAGTTGGTGCTGGTCGATCTCGATAGTGGCGAAGTCCGCCCTTACGCCGGGAGCGGTCGCCAGGGAACCGGCAACGGCGAGGCGGACGATGCTGAGTTCGCCATGCCGACCGGTCTGGCCATCGACGCCGCAGGTGCTGTGTATGTCTCCGACGCGGAGAGCAGTGCGATCAGGAGCGTCGCACCGGACGGAACTGTGGGCCACATCGCCGGCGGCACGGACGGCCTGTTCGAGTTCGGTGACGCCGACGGCATATCGACGGACGCCCGCCTGCAGCACCCCCTGGGTGTCGCCATCGGGGCCGGTGCCGTATGGGTAGCGGACACCTACAACTCGAAGATCAAGAGGATCAGCCTGATCGGTGAAGTCGAGACACTGGTGGGCGGCGAAGGTTGGCGCGACGGCTCTTCCCCGCTCTTCGCCGCACCGGCAGACGTGGATGTGGCCAACGGTCTGCTCTATGTCGCCGACCGGGACAACCACTCGGTGCGGGTGGTCGATCCGTCCACAGGAGCAACATCTACGGTGATCCTCGTGGGCATCGAGCGCTTGGTTCCCGTGGACGCCGACTTCGACGGCACCCTGGTGGTGCTCGATCCCGTGGAGGTCGGCGAAGGTACCGGCACCCTGACACTCGACGTGGCCTTCCCGCCCGGTTACAAGGCAAACGAGTTGGCACCGTCCCGCTTCGAGTGGACTGCCGCCGGCGATGCCATCGTAATCCCCGAAGCAGCCAACCTTTCTGTGGCGGGGCCGGTATTCCCGATGCAGTTCGAGTTCACCTTCGCAACGGGTGAGGGGCGTCTCCAGGGCGACGTTTGGCTCGTTTACTGCGAGAACACCACCGAGAGGATCTGTCTATTCGATCGGGCTCGGATCGAAGTGCCTCTGCTGGTGACCGACGGCGGCTCCACCGACATCGAGGTCGCCTATGAGGTGGCTCTGCCCGATGGCCTCTAGTTGGGGGTGCCGTTAACCGTATCCAGCGGATTGTGGAACAATGGCGCCCGTTGAGGGGAGAAGTGAGAGCAGCTGTGCGGATGCGACGAGTCTTCCTTGGGTCATTGATTGCTGGCGTAGCCCTGGTGCTCGCCGGCTGCAGCAACTCCTCGAATGATGGCCCCACCAACACCACCGGCGGAGACGTCGAAGACTGCGTAGCCGACGGCTCCTGCTCACCTGGCCCTGAAGGCGATCTGGCCCTGGCGACAGACAATGGATGGACCGTCGAGGGAACCTATCTAGGTCTACCGGTGGGGTTCACCGACGACGGCTACCCCTTCATCGGCGAGCCCGATGCCGCCGTCACCCTGATGGAGTTCAGCGACTATCTGTGTCCCTTCTGCTCCCGCCACACCAACCAGACCACACCGGCTTTGCTTCTCGAATACGGCAACCGGGGCGACGTCAATTTCGTGTTCCGCGACTTCCCCCTGGTCGGCCTGCATCCCACCGCTCCCAGCGGGCACCAGGCCTCGCTGTGTGTGGTCGAGCAGGGGGCGGTGCCTTTCTGGGAGTACCACGACACGCTGTATCGACAGCAGGACCAATGGGCGGGTCTTCCCGACCCCACTGAGTACCTGGCGCAGACCGCCGAGGCGATCGGTGTGGACACTGCAGCCTATGAAGAGTGCATGACCTCGGGCCGGACTGCTCCCATAGTCGACCAACGAGTCGCCGCCGGAAACGCGGCTGGCTTCAACGGCACCCCGAGCTTCCATCTGGTCAACAACGCCGACGGGTCGAGCTACGACGTGGTGGGTGCGCAGCCGCTAGAGGTATTCGCCGCGGCGCTGGATTCGCTGGTGGCGGGGGAGACCCCCACCGGGCTGGCCGTTTCGCCGGGGTCCGTGTCCCAGGATGTCGAGGTGGCCGCACCCACGTTCACCGTCGACCCGGAGACCCAGGACGTATACGAGGGTTTGACCGTCGGTTTCACCGAGGATGGCCTGCCCTTCATCGGCGAGCCCGACGCAGCGGTGACGGTTCTCGAATACTCGGACTACCTGTGCCCGTTCTGTCTCCGTCACACCACCGAGACCAGCCCGGCATTGTTGGAGCAGTACGCCGGCGGCAGTGGGGACGTCAACTTCGTCTTCATCGACCTGCCGCTGGTGAGCCTGCACCCGACGGCGCCGCGCGGGCATCAAGCGGCGCTGTGCGTTGCCGAGCAGGGAGCGGCCTTCTTCTGGGCGTATCACGACTCGCTGTTCTTCAACCAGAGCCAGTGGTCTGGTTTGCCCGACCCGACCGAGTACCTGGCGCAGACCGC
>CAXMQV010000008.1:0-12464 GCA_964195905.1 uncultured Gammaproteobacteria bacterium | reverse complement strand
AACGCCCGCCAGGCCGCCCACTACTACCGGACGGCGTTCGGCTTCGACGTGGTGGGCTACACCGGGCCCGAGCACGGGGTGCGAGATCGGACGTCCTACGTGCTCGAACAGGGCGGTATTCGGTTCGTGATGACGGCCGGCCTCGGCCCGGAGTCCGAGATCGTCCAGCACCAGGCCCTCCACGGTGACGGCGTCAAGGATGTTGCCTTTGCCGTTCCCGATGCTGAGGAGGCCTTCCGGGTGGCTGTCGAGCGCGGTGCCGAGCCGCATCGCGAGCCGTACTTCGACGAGGACGACACCGGCAAGCTGGTCCGTTCGGCCATCAAGGCCTACGGCGAGACGATCCACACCTTCGTTGATCGCTCCAATTACAAGGGCGTGTATGCCCCCGGCTACAAGCCGACCAAGCATCAGGTGCCGGGGGTTTCAACCGGTCTGCAATACGTCGATCACGTTGTGTGCAACGTCGACCTCGGGGACATGGACAAATGGGCCAACTACTACGCCAACATCATGGGGTTCACCCAGCTCCACCACTTCGACGATGAGGCCATCTCCACCGAGTACACCGCCCTCATGTCGAAGGTGCTGTGGGATGGGACCGGTCGGATCAAACTGCCGATCAACGAGCCGGCCCAGGGCAAGAGGAAGAGCCAGATCGAGGAGTACCTCGATTTCTACCGGACCGCCGGCGTCCAGCACATGGCGCTCGCCACCGACGACATCATCGAGACGGTCAGGAGGATGCGGGCCAACGGCGTCCGGTTCTTGACCACACCCTCGACCTACTACGACGAGCTCAAGACCCGCCTCGACTGGTCCACTATCGACGCCGACCTCGACCAACTCGCCGAGCTCGGCATCCTCGTCGACCAGGATGACGAGGGCTACCTGCTGCAGATCTTCACGAAGTCGGTGCAGGACCGCCCGACCGTGTTCTACGAGGTGATCGAACGCCACGGCTCACTCGGCTTCGGCATCGGCAACTTCCAGGCCCTGTTCGAAGCCATCGAACGAGACCAGGCCGAACGCGGCAACCTCTAGTCGGCAGACGATCCTCTCGGCCGACTAGCTCGTCCGGGGCGAGGCACGCCGCATTGCAATCGCGGTCGCCGCCTGGCCTACCATTCCACCCAAGACCGGGCCCGCCGGGCCCCACCCCTCGGAGAGGATGGCGAGATGAAGCACAAGTGGACTACGTCGCTTGCACTGGTCGTGGCGCTGGCTTTGGTCGGCGCAGGATGCGGTGACGATGACGACGTAGATGCAGACGCCTTTGGCCTCGTGTCCGCAGGCACGCTGACCGTGTGCACGGACTCGCCGTATGCACCGATGGAGTTCGAGGACGCCGACGGCAATTTCACCGGGTTTGACATCGAGCTGATGCGTGCGATCGCCAAGGATCTCGGTCTCGAGACTGCGGTAGTCAACTCGGGCTTCGATCCGATCACGTCCGGCCTGGCCATGGAGTCGGGTGAATGCGATATCGCGGCCGCCTCGATCACGATCACCGATGAGCGGGAGGCCAATATCGACTTCAGTGATCAGTACTTCAGTGGCGACCAATCGTTGCTGGTGAAGGCCGCCGGTGGCATGAACACGCTCGCATCGTTCGCCGGGGAGAACCTCGGTGTGCAGACCGGCACGACTGGTGAGATCTACGCCAACGAGAATGCGCCGGACGCCACGATTGTTTCCTACGAGGGCCCCGGGGACTTGCTAACGGCATTGGTGGCGGGCGAAGTGGACGGAGTGCTGCAGGACATCGTGGTCAATGGCGAGGCGGCTCTCAATGATGACAGCCTGAGCATCGTCGAAACCTATCCGACCAATGAGTTCTACGGCCTGGCGGTGCAGGAGGATGGCAAGGAAGCGTTGCTGACGGCAGTGAATGCCTCGCTCGCCAAAGTGCGCGCCGACGGCACCTACGACGACATCTACAACGACTTCTTCAAATAGGACGCGATCTGCGTTGATCTGAGGAGGGCGGCCTGCATGGGCCGCCCTCCTCCGTTTAGTGTTGGCCCATCGTGACGAAAGCCGCCAAGCCCTTCTGGAAGAAGAGTTGGTTCGTACCAACCGTCATGTACGGGCTCCTCGTCGTGGCCGCCCTTGCGTTGCTGTTCCTTGCCGACTGGGCCACGATCCAGAGGAACTTCTTTCAGGAAGACATTGCTCGGAGGATGTTCCCTGAGGTGCTGACGATCGGGGCGAAGAACACCATCATCTACACGGCTGTCGCCTTTGCCGTCGGCTTCGTGCTGGCGCTCGGCCTGGCCCTCATGAAGCTTTCTCCGATCGGGCCGTACCGATGGTTTGCCACCTCGTACATTGAACTCTTCCGCGGACTGCCGGCGCTGGTCACGATCATCCTTGTTGCATTCGGTCTGCCGCTCGCCTTCGGATGGCGCATCCCGTTTGGCACGGCCGGCAAGGCCGCCTTCGGACTCGGGCTGGTGGCGGCGGCCTATATGGCAGAGACCATCCGGGCGGGGATTCAGGCGGTGCCGCGCGGTCAGATGGAAGCCGCTCGCTCGCTCGGCATGAGCGCCCCTACCGCCATGACCTACATCATTCTCCCGCAGGCCTTCCGAATCATCATTCCGCCGCTCACAAACGAGTTGGTGCTCCTCATCAAAGACACGTCGCTGCTGTTTGTGGTCGGAACGACTCCGGTTTCGAAGGAGCTGACCAAATTCGGGCGGGATTTCATGAATCTGAACGCCAACGCGACTCCTCTCACGGTGATCGCGCTTGTCTACCTGGCAATCACGTTGCCGATGACCTCGCTGGTACGGCAGCTCGAGAAGAAGGCGGGGAAGGGGCGCTGATGGAGACGCCCGCCATCGAGATCCGAAACCTACACAAGTATTTCGGCAAGCTGGAGGTGCTACGCGGCATCGACTTTCAGGTTCGGACCGGCGAGGTGATCTGCATCATCGGTCCCTCCGGGTCCGGTAAGTCGACGCTGCTGCGCTGTGTCAACCGACTCGAAGAACCAACCTCGGGCCAAGTCTTGATTGAAGGCGATGACATCACCGACCCGGCGTCGGACGTTGACGCGCTGCGGGCCAAGATCGGCATGGTGTTCCAGCAGTTCAACCTCTTCCCCCACCTGGACGTACGCAAGAACCTGACCATCTCCCAACGCAAGGTGCTGGGCCGCAGTCAGGATGAAGCATCTGAAGTGGCTGCCAAGATGCTCGAGCGGGTCGGCCTGACCGACAAGATCGAGGAGTACCCGTCTCGTCTGTCGGGTGGCCAACAGCAGCGGGTGGCGATCGCCAGGGCACTATGCATGAACCCCGACATGATGCTGTTCGACGAGGTCACGAGTGCACTCGATCCCGAACTGGTCGGCGAGGTTCTGCAGGTGATGCGCGACCTCGCCGACGAGGGGATGACAATGCTCGTCGTTACCCATGAGATGGGGTTCGCTCGCAGTGTCGCCGACCGCGTGGTGTTCATGGATGAGGGGGTCATCATGGAGGAGGGCCCACCTGCCGAGGTCCTTCTCAATCCCCGGGAGGAGCGAACCAAGCAGTTCCTCCGAATGGTCCTAGAGGACGGCTCTTAGCTGGGGGCCCGGTTGTCTCACTCTTCTCTCCCCCCGTTGGGGGGAGTCCGGCGTAGCCGGGAGCGGGGCGCCCCCTGAGTTGCTGGAGAGAGCGCCCCCTCCGCCCCTACGGGGCACCTCCCCCTCCGGGGGAGGAAACGAAAGCAACCGTGAATTGAGGCTCCGGGGCAAAAACAAACAGCCACCCCCACCGCCCGGATCCAGGCCGAGGGAGGGGAGGCGCTACGTGCAGTCCAGGAACGCCCGTACGGTGAGGCGCAGGTCGGAGATCCATGGATCGTCGATGACGGCTCGGTTCGAGAGAATGTCGAACTGGGCCTGGACCTCCGGACACATGCTGTCGGATTCGGCGTTGACGGATACGTAGTCGGAAAACTCGACGGTCTGCTCCAACTCATCGAGGCTGCCCACGGTCGCCGAGACGTCCACCAGCGCCTCCGCTACATCGATTATCCGTTCCAATGTGTCGGCCATGATCGAGTTCACCTCGACGATTGAATCCGGCGGATCGAGGGATTCGAACCATTCCCTGACCTCGTGCTCGATCGCCACCTCTCGCTCGACCCGGGCGACGAGATCGGCCATTGTCGGGTCGGTGGCCTGTCCGTAGATGGCATAGGAGGTCTCAAACTTCGCCGAAGCGGCGACCACCAGGTCGTTGAGGCCTTCCACGTATTCGGTTTCGCTCATCGACCCGCCACTGCACCCCGCTGCCGCGATCGCCAGAATTGCGGCGGCCAATCCGATCCGCTTCATTGCCCTGTCACTCGCATTGACCTCATAATTCGGCGACCGGCACCTCGAACAAATCAGCAGCGCCGGCGATGACCATGGGGAGCAGGCCCTTCGTCTGGGGTAGGAGCTGCTCGGCATAGAAGCGAGCGGTGGTGATCTTCGCCTTGAGGAAGGCCTCGTCGCCCTCGCCGTTCTCGAGGAGCCGGCGGGCTGCCAGGGCAGAGCGAGCGAGATACCAGCCGCCAACCGTGGTGCCCATCAGGCGGAGGAATGGACTTGCCCCGGCCAGGGCGTCGTTCGGATCGGCGAGACCGTGCTCGGCCAGCCACAGGACGGCGGACGTAAGGTCGGCTACGGCCTCGCTCAATCCGGTTCGAATCGAGGACAGATCGTCGCCCGCCTCGGCCAAATCGGTGTCGAGGGCGGACATCCGTCCGATGAGGTCCTGGATCACCCCGCCCCCGCGCATCGGGAGTTTGCGGGCTATGAGATCCATGGCCTGGATGCCGTTCGTTCCCTCGTAGATCGGCGCAATCCGGGCGTCCCGGTAGTGCTGGGCAGCGCCGGTCTCCTCGATATACCCCATGCCCCCATGCACCTGGAGGGCGAGCGAGGTCATCTCCACGCCCAGGTCGGTGCACCATCCCTTGGCAATCGGGGTCAGCAGCTCCATGTGCTCCTGGCCGGCGATCCGGGCGGCTTCGTCCGGCGAGTGATGGGCCAGGTCGAAGGCTTCGGCGGTTGCGTACAGGACACACCGCATGGCCTCGTTGTAGGCCTTCATCGTCATGAGCATCCGGCGTACGTCGGGATGCTCGATGATGGGGGAATGTTCCGTTTTGGGGGCACCGATGGCCCGGCCCTGCAGCCTCTCCTGGGCGTACTCTCGGGCCTGCTGATAGGCGCGTTCGGAAATCGCCAGGCCTTGAAGTCCGATCGAGAGCCGGGCGGTGTTCATCATGGTGAACATGTTCCGCATGCCCTGGTTCTCGTCTCCGACCAGATACCCCGTGGCTCCATCGAAGTTCATCACGGCGGTCGGGCTGCCGTGAATGCCAAGCTTGTGCTCGATCGATGCGGCCTTGAACGAGTTCCGCTCGCCCAATGAGCCATCGGGATTCACGAGGAACTTGGGCACGATGAACATCGAGATCCCTCTTGTGCCGGGAGGGGCATCGGGCGTTCGGGCCAGCACCATATGGATGATGTTGTCGGCCAGGTCGTGTTCGCCCCAGGTGATGAAGATCTTCGTCCCGGCGATGGCGTAGGTGCCGTCGTCGTTGCGGACCGCCTTGGACCGGAGGGCTCCGACGTCGGAGCCGGCCTCCGGTTCGGTGAGCACCATGGTCCCCGTCCACTCACCGGTACCCAATTTGTCGAGGTAGGTGGCCTTTTGTTCGTCGGATCCGTGGAACAGGAGCGCTTCGACGGTGCCCTGGGTGAGCATCGGCCCGAGCGAGAAGGCCATGTTGGCCGAGGCGAGCATTTCCTGAACCGCCAAGCCGACCAACCAGGGAAGGCCGGCCCCACCGGCCTCAGCCGGGTAGCCGACCGCCCCCCACCCGGAAGCCACGAATTTCGCATAGGCCTCCTTGAACGGCTGAGGCGTGGTGACTGAGGCGTCTCCATCGTGAGTGGCACCGATCTGGTCGCCGATGCGATTGGTGGGCGCAATCACCTCCGCCATGAAACGGCCGGCCTCATCGAGGGCGCCGCGGACGGTATCGAGGTCGGCGTGCTCAAACCCCTCCAGCCTGGAGAGGGCAGTCAGATCGGTGATGTGCTCGAGAACGAAAGCCATGTCGCGAACGGGCGGGTTGTAATCAGTGGACATGCGACAAGTTTAGGGATCGCCCTTCGCCCAACCGCTCGTCAGGTCCCCTTGTAGTTGAGAACCTGATGGAGCTCGACTTCCACGCTCACGAGGTCGGCCTGATGCCGCATGACGGTCTCGATGTCCTTGTAGGCGTCCGGGTGCTCGTCCACGAGGCTGTGGGCGTGGTCGGCCAGCCACGTTCGGTCTCCCATCTTCTCGCGCAAGGTCTCGACCGTCAGCTCCCGCTTGGCCCGGGATCGGCTCATACGTCGCCCGGCCCCATGGGCACTCGAGTTGAAGCTGGCCGGGTTGCCGAGCCCCTTGACGATGAATGTGTTGGTGCCCATTGATCCCGGAATGACCCCGTAGTCGCCCCGGCGGGCTCGGATGGCGCCCTTGCGGGTGACCCAGATATGCTCGCCTGAATGTCGCTCCTGGGCCGTGTAGTTGTGGTGGCAGTTGATGCGACGCCTGGTCGTCACGCGCCCGGTCACCCTGGCGAGTTGGCCGAGGACGGCATCCATCATCGTTTCGCGGTTCTTGAGCGCGTAATCCTGCGCCCACAGGAGGTCTGCCAGGTAGTTGTCGAACTCGGGGGTTCCCTCCACCAGATACGCCAGATCGGTGTCTCCGTCCGGGAGGGTGACCAGGTACTCCTTCATGAGACCCTTGGCGATGTCGATGTGGCGGCGGGCCAGCTGGTTGCCGATTCCGCGCGACCCGGAATGGAGGACGACCCAGACGGTGTCTTCGGGATCGAGGCAGACTTCTACGAAGTGGTTGCCGGATCCGAGTGTCCCCATTTGCTTGAAGGCCGTGTCGCGCTGTTTGCCGGTCAGCTCGGTCCGGGGAAGCACCCGGAGCGTTGTGTCGGCGTACGGACCGGTCTGATGACCCTGCCCCACCCCGGCCGGCACGGCCCTCTCGATCCCCGACAGGAGACCGCCCAGGTCGTCTGGCAGGTTGAAGGCATCGAGCGTCGTCTCAACCGCGATCATCCCGCAACCGATGTCGACCCCGACGGCGGCCGGGATTATCGCTCCGCTGGTGGGGATCACTGTCCCGACGGCGGAACCGAGACCGACGTGGGCGTCGGGCATGAGGGCGACGTGCCCGGCGATGAAGGGGAGGCTGGCGGCGCGACTCGCCTGTGCGATGGTTTCCCCGTCCAACTCAGGGTCCCAGACGAGGACGTTTCCGATTGTGACCGGCATGTCTCCTCACCTTCGCCAGGGGAAGGCCGGGCGTCTATAGCCCTACTTTCGTCTCTTCCACGAGAAAGTCGACGACCCGCTTGAGTGCGTCGCCGGAGTCGTTGCCCTGGGCGAGGGCCTTTTCGTAGACGGCGAGTTGGCGGTCCGAGCTGGTGCCGCGCCTGACGATCTCGCGAATGTGTTCGACTTCGGCCAGGCAGCCGAGGCGCTCGGCCTCCGGGGCGAGGAGTTCGATGAGCTCTTCGGTGAGCTGGGGGAAGGGCACCAGCTGTCCGACACCGAAATCCATGAGGCCTTCGCTTATCCCGTAGCGCTGGGCCCGCCACAGGTTCTCGGCTATGAGGAAGTTGGAGTAGGTGCGCCACCGCTGATTTTGCTGTCGCTTTGTGAACAACATGGCGAGGAGGCTCATATACACCGCGGCGATGGCAAGTCCGTCTTCGAGGGTGGTACAGATGTCGGCGATTCGCATCTCCAGCGTGGGGTAGCGGGCGCTCGGGCGGACATCCCACCAGACCTTGCTGGCGTCCTCGAAGATCCCGGCCTCGACAAGGACGTTGACGTGGCGTTCGTACTCGGCCCAGCTGTTGAAATGCTCGGGCAGCCCGGTGCGCGGGAGCGCCTTGAACACGCTCATCCGGTAACTCTTGAGGCCGGTGTCCTCGCTGTGCCAGAAGGGGCTCGAAGTGCTCAATGCCAGCAGGTGGGGGAGGAAGTACGTCACCTGGCTCATGAGATCGATGCGGACATCGGGATCGTGGATGCCGACGTGGACGTGCATGCCGGAGATCAAGAGGCGGCGCACCACCGCCTGCATGTCGCGGGCGAGGAGGTTGTACCGCTCCTTGTCGGTATGGAGCTGCCGGCCCCAATCGGCGAAGGGATGGGTGGAAGCGGCGATGACATGGAAGTCGTAGCGTTCGGCGATTTCGCACACCGTTCGCCGTTTGCCGGTCAGGTCCTGACGCGCTTGCGATATGTTGGCACAGGGTGCGGTCTGGATCTCGACCTGGGAGCGCATGAACTCGCTCCCTACTTCATCTCCCAGGGCGGCGGTGAGGTCGTCCCATAATTCCTGGGGCGGGTCGCGCACGAGATCGCGGCTGTCGGCCTCGACAAGGAGGTATTCCTCCTCGATCCCGACGGTGAAATCCGGCCGTTCCATTGCTCCCACACCCTACCCGGGTCGGTCGCTGCCGTCCGAGACGGCGAGCCCGAGACTATGCGGCGAGCGGCAGCTGTTCTGGCTCACACCAGGGGCAGCGGCCATCGGCGCAGTCGTCGACGGTGGTGGTGGGGATACCGGCCTCCAGTAAGAGGCGCTCGGCGTTTTCGAGGGTGGAAGTGTTCGTGTTCATAGTGGACAAGGTACAGACGGGGTGTGACAGATTTCGCCCGATAGGCGCCCCGGCCGCGATACTGGCCGGATGCAGGTCCACCCGATTTGACGCCCTCGTCCGAGTCCCGGCGCATCGGTCCTCGCGAGCTCGTTGCCCTGCTGGCGCTGACCATGGCGTTGGGGGCGCTCGGCATCGACCTCATGCTCCCGGCCTTCGACGAGATCCGGTCGGCCTTTGATCTGCCGGCCGATTCGACCCGGGTGGCGGGGATCGTGACCACCTACATGCTCGGCCTGGCCGCAGGAACTCTTGTCTACGGACCGATGAGCGACCGGGTGGGCCGGCGACCGGCTCTGTATCTCGGCTTCTTCCTCTACGGGGTCGGGGCGCTCGGGGCCGCCCTGGCGCCGTCGCTGGCGACGATCCTGGCGGCCCGGTTCCTGTGGGGCATTGGGGCGGCCGGGCCGCGCACGATAGTGCTTGCGATCATCCGGGACTCCTACCGCGGTGACGAACTGGCCAAGCGCATGTCGACGGTGCTGGCCATCTTCATCCTGGTCCCGGTTCTAGCTCCTGCGCTTGGTGCTTTGATTGTGTCGGTGGCTCCGTGGCGATGGGTCTTCTGGGCCTGTGTGGTCTACGTGCTGGCGATCGCACTGTGGGCGACCCGTTTGCCGGAGACGCTCGAGGGTGCCAATCGCCTCGAGTTCCGGAGGGCCGACCTCGTGGCGGCAGTGCGGACGGTTGTCGGAAACCGGCAGACCATCGGGTACACGCTGGCTCTCACCGTCAGCTTTGGTGCGTTTGTTTCCTATCTGGCCTCCTCCGAGCTCATCCTGAGCGATGTCTTCGACAGGGCTGACCTGTTCCCCCTCTTCTTCGGAGCGCTCGCCTCGGTCATGGGGGCGGCCATGTTCTCCAACGGGCGGATCGTGGACAGGTTCGGCGTGCGAGCCACCGTCCACCGTGCCTTGCTTGCCTACGTCGCGGCGGCGGCGGTGCTTGTTGCCGTGTCTCTGATCACCGGTGGCGCCCCACCCCTTTTTCTCTTCGTGTTGTTGCTGGCGGTGGTTCTCACCATGCATGCGTTGCTCATCCCGAACGCCAATGCCCTGGCCATGGATCCGATGGGCTCGGTGGCCGGAACCGCCGCGTCGGTCATCGGGTTCACCTCGACGGGAGGCGGCGCCGCCCTCGGAGCCCTCCTCGACCGGGCCTTCAACGGCACGGTGACTCCCCTCGCCATCGGGTTTCTGCTGTCGGCCATCGCTGCCCTGGCGCTCGTGACCTGGGCCGAGGCCGGACCTCATGCACCCCGGACCGTGATTCCCGACGCAGGGAGTCCCGAGGTCGTCGGCTAGTTTTCGGGGCATGGCCGACATGCTCACCTACCGGCTCGAGGGCAGTGTTGCCGCCCTCGTTCTCGACGATGGCAAAGCCAATGTGTTCAACGATGCCTCGATCGGGGCGATCCATGCCGCTCTCGATCGGGCAGAACAGGAGGCCGGCGCGGTAGTGCTGGCCGGCCGCCCTGGCCGATTCTCCGGTGGCTTTGATCTGTCGGTGATGGGCTCTGACGTCGGCGCCATGCAGGCGCTCGTACGGTCAGGTGCCGAACTTCTGCTGCGGATCTGGGAGTTCCCGCGACCCGTGCTCATCGCCTGTACCGGCCATGCAGTGGCGGCCGGCGCCATGTTCCTGCTGGCGGCCGACTACCGGATCGGGGTTGAGGGAGAGTGGTCGATCGGGCTCAATGAGATCGGCATCGGGATGCCGCTGCCGGTGTTCACCGTCGAGTTGGCCAGGGCCCGACTGGATCCCCGCTACTTCACCCGTGCCGCTCTCCACGCTGAGCTCTATGACGGTGCCGGAGCGGTGCAAGCTGGCTACCTCGACGAGGCGGTGCCGGCGGAAGAACTGCTCGATCGAGTGATGATGAAGGCAGTCGAGATGGCCAAGTTCGCTCCGAGTGGGTATCTCCCTTCCAAACGGCGAGCCCGTCACGCCCTGGCCGACTACGTCCGGGCCTCGCTCAATGACGACATGGACGCAATCACCATGCCGCAGGTCTGATGAGCGAGGTGCCCGCCTGGTACACCCGGGCCATCGAAACCCCCAAGCGGGAGGGAACGATCGAGGTAGCCGGCGTCCCGATTCACTACCTGGAATGGGGCGAGCGAGACAAGCCGGGAATCGTGTTCGTGCACGGTGGCAGTGCCCACGCCCACTGGTGGGCCCACCTGGCCCCCATGTTCACCGAGCGCTATCACCCCGTCGCCATCGACATGTCCGGCCATGGCGATAGCGGCCGCCGGCCCGACTACGCCTTCGACATATGGGCCGAGGAGATCATGGCGGTGTGCGGGGCCACCGGGATCGACGACCCTCCCGTGCTCGTCGGCCACTCAATGGGCGGGTTGATATCCATCGTCACGGCGGCCCTGCATGGCGATCGCCTGCGAGGCGCCATCATTGTCGACTCGCCGGTCACCGAGCCGGATCCCGAGCGGGAGGAAGCGATACGGGGCCGGGCCTTTCGAAACCCGAAGACGTACGCCGATCTGGAGACGGCGATAGGGCACTTCCGGCTCGTTCCCACCCAGCCGCCCGGGCCTCCATACATCATGGATTACATCGCCCGGCACTCGCTCCATGAAGTCGAGGGCGGATGGACGTGGAAGTTCGACCCGAACATCTTCCCGCGGCTCAAGCCGGCGGCCATTCACGAGTTCCTGGCCGGGATCCAGACGCGAGTCGCCTTGTTCCGGGGTGAACTGTCGCATCTGGTGACCCCCGACGTGAGTGACTACATGCACGAGTTGCTCGGCCGCAACGCTCCTGTGGTAGCCATCCCCGAGGCCTATCACCACCTCATCCTCGATCAGCCACTGGCGTTCGTGTCCGCCCTGCGCGCCATCCTCGCCGATTGGGAGCACTCGATTCCGCGCAAGAGGTAGGCCGGCCTTTGACCGGTAGCCGGCCTGCGGCCGGCGTCACCCGTCACCGGCCATGAGAGCGACCGCGCTGAGGCGGATGGAAGAACGCGTGAGACGCCTGTCATCAGAGGAAGGCCGCTAAGGCTCTATTGGGTGAGAGGTGCAGGAATCACCCTCAGATTGCACATTGAGGAGCCCACCACTGAAGCGTTGAGGAGGGAAATGACATGCGTCGAGTCGTCCGTCCTGATGGAAGCGTTCCCTGTCCGTTCCGCCACCAACCCGGACTGGAGACCTGCATGGCCTGTCCCTTGTTCCTCCGGTTTCTGGCGAGCCGTAGCGGTCCCGCCGTGAACTGCCGGGCCCCGGCACCGAGCCACACTCGCCGCTCTCCGACGGTGCAGCTCACTCGGTGAGGGTTCCTAGCCGTCGGTCGGTGTTGGATTGGTGAGGTCGTTGACGATGGCGGCCACCGAGCGGGAGGCGACGATCGGGTCGTCGAGGCCGCGTACCCAGACGAGTGTGCGACGGCCCGGGCCGCGTCCTTCCGTCAGCGGCTCGACCACGGTCACATCGTCCGATCGCACGAACTTGTTGTACCCAAGGCTGACTATCCGGTCTGATTGCATCCGCATGAGCCGAACCTAGCGAATCTCCTCCCTCGGATGGGAGGTGGCCCGCAGGGTCCGAGGGGGCGGGAACGCTTCGCGTTCCTTGAGAGCCACTTCGTGGCTCCATGTCCGTGCAGCTGCGCAGCAGCTGCCAAGCAACCCGCAGGGTTGCCCGCCCCCCTCCCCGGCTGCGCCGGTTGTCCCCCCTTCGGGGGGAGAAATCCTTCCCCCCTCC
>CAXMQV010000007.1:0-2075 GCA_964195905.1 uncultured Gammaproteobacteria bacterium | reverse complement strand
GAATGTGCGCGTCTCGGCGCGAGCGTCTCGACGTATGCCGCGGACGTCACCGACTTCGAGCAGATGCAAGGTCTGTTCGAAAAGACCGTCGCAGATCACGGGACGCCAGACATTCTGATCAACAACGCCGGGGTGGTCATGGGTGGCGAGTTCGTGGCAGTCGATCTGGAAGATTGGCGGCGATTGTTCGACATCAACGTGATGGGCGTCGTGCACGGCTTGAAGTTGTTTCTGCCTGACATGATCGCACGTGGCTCTGGGCACATCGTCAACGTAGCGTCCGCGGCAGGCCTTTTGGCCCCACCGCTCATGTCGACCTACAGCGCGACGAAATTTGCCCTGGTCGGACTCAGTGAATCGCTTCGGCGTGAAGTCGGACGAAATGGCATCGGAGTCACGTGTGTGTGCCCCGGAACCACCAATACGCCGATCAAGGACAAGGTGAAGCTCGTGGGGAAGTCAGGCAGCGAACGCGGCCGGAAGCAGGTGCGCGCGATGTTCGACGAGAGTGAGCTCACGGCCGAGCGCGTGGCGAAAAAGACGCTTGCAGGCATTCGGAAGAACCGCCCGATCGTGCTCGTCGGCAATGAGGCGCACTTCGCATCCTGGGCAAGCCGGCTTTCCCCGAAGATCGGCGATCATGTCCTTGGGCGCTGAATGATGACCGCGCTGGACATCTTCGAAAGACGGTAGAATCTCTCCTTTTCACACCGAGGACATGGCGCTAGAGCCTTCTACCCATGCTTTTTCTCACGGCGGTTGGGGCCATCAGTGGCCTCACATTCATCCTTGCTACGGCGTTGGTCCTGGCCAACAAGAAGCTGTACGTTTACGAGGATCCGCGAATCGACGTGGTGGAGGAAATGCTTCCTCACGCCAACTGCGGTGCCTGTGGCTTTCCCGGCTGTCGCCCGTTTGCGGAAGCCCTGACCACAGGCCAGGCTCTGCCGGGCAAATGCACGGTGAGCTCCGCCGAGGACAGAGGGGAGATCGCAAACTTCCTGGGCGTCGACGTGGGGGCCGAAGAGAAGCTGGTGGCGCGACTGGCGTGCGCCGGCGGCACCAATGTGGCCCGCAACCACGCCAGGTACGACGGCCATCAGACCTGTCGTTCCGCTGCTCCGGTAGCCGGCGGCGGCAAGGGCTGCTTCTGGGGTTGCCTGGGTCTCGGCGACTGCGACGTGGTCTGCGACTTCGACGCCATAAGCATGAACGCGCACAACTTGCCGGTGGTGGACGAGGCGAAGTGCACGGCCTGCGGGGACTGTGTCGAGGTCTGCCCCAAGGATTTGTTCTCCCTTCACAAGGAGAGCCATCGCCTCTGGGTCGCCTGTAGCTCCCAGGAGAATGGCGACCAGATCTTGGAGGACTGTGAGGTGGGCTGCACCAACTGCGGTCGCTGCGAGATGGACGCTCCCCAAGGCCTCATCACCATCAAGAAGAACCTTCCGGTGGTCGACTACAGCAGGCCACACAAGACGCAAGCTCCGATTGAACGGTGCCCGACAGGGGCTATCGTTTGGATTGATCCCAAGGCCGGGCCGGTGAAGGGGCCGGCAGCGAAGAAGATCATTCGTAAGGGCACGCTCCGCGACGCTCCGACGTAGGTACCAGGGCCTGAGCCCGAAGGTGGTTTCGATGTCCGCACTAAGCTTCCGTAAGAAGAACAAGACCCAGGGGAAAAAGGGGGAAGGTAACTTCAAATACCCCGGTTCCCGTGCCGCATTGGACGGCAACACCGCGGTCATCATGTGTGAGCGCGAATCGAGCGATGCTGCCGGCGCCTACCCGATCACGCCCTCGACTCAGATGGGCGAGTACTGGGCCGAGGCCGCTGCGGCTGGACACATCAATGTCTCCGGGCGTCCTCTGATCTTCATCGAGCCCGAAGGCGAGCACGCCGCGGCGGCGGTCACGGCCGGCATGTCGATGACGGGCATGCGTTCGGCGAACTTCTCCTCCGGCCAGGGTATCGCCTACATGCACGAGTCGCTCTACGCGGCGGTGGGCAAGAGGCTGACCTACGTTCTCAATGTCGGTGCACGGGCGATGACCAAGTCCACCCTCAACGTGCA
>CAXMQV010000006.1:0-2851 GCA_964195905.1 uncultured Gammaproteobacteria bacterium | reverse complement strand
GATCGATGGCTGCGGTCGAGCCGATCTGCCCCAGGCCGGGATTGCCGGGGGCAGTGATGAGACGTTCGAGGTTAGGACTCTGCGCGAGCTTCCACCCGATGGCGTGCTCGCGTCCTCCACCGCCGAGAAGTAGGACCTTCACCCGGCGAGGATACCGCTCGGGGTCGGGGCCGGTCCCGGTTAGGCGATGTCGAGGAATACCGGAGAGGTCGCGAATGATCTCGCCCTCCTGAGATCGTAGACCCGCCCGCCGACGTGCCGTTCCAGAGCACCATGTTTTGCGGGCGATATCGCCCCTATTTGGTGATCTGAGTGGGCTCGGTCTTCTGGATTGCGGTGCGGCCCAGTAGCTACGAGCCGCCGCCCTCCTCTGTGCCACACCCGAAGGCGACCACTACGACCTCCTGCAGTTCGGATGGCATCCACGGAACATCGACAAGAGCCTCGAAAACAGCGGTTTCGTCGAACTGAGCCTGCATCGCCTGGCAGAATGCGGTGATCTCCTCCCGGGCCGCGTCGACCGCCAGGAGCTCCGGGCTATCCGCCAGCAGGCTCATCTCGTCCATCGTCTCGATGTCTTCTGCTCGTCGTGCAAGGGCTTCCTCGGCGGCCGTGAGTCTGGTCATGATGTCGACCGAGACAGTGTGCAGTTCGGCGACTTCGTTCGGAGGCTCGATAGCCTGGAGGCCGTCGAGAAGCTCCTGGAGAGCTGCCGCCTGTCCGTTGAAAAGGGCTTGATGGCCCTCTACCGTCGGAGCCTCGGACGCTCGCTCCACATCGAGGTCATCCAGCTTCTGGTACATGGTGGTCGTGAGACCTTCAACCTGCTCGGCGTACTCGGTGATGGTGAGTTCGCCGTCGCCGCAGCTCGCGACCACGAACGCTAGGCAGGTTGCCAGGACAATTCTTCGCACGGAACGCCCTTCGTTCTTCAGAGGTATCGTACCGGCGGGGCACGCAACCCGACCGTTGGACTCCAAAGTACTGCTCCATTGCCGGTGGCTTCCGTGCGATCGGCGCAGCTTCCGACATCGGTATGTGATAGTCGGAGGGACACGCGGCAAGGTGCATCTGACCAAACCGACGGCACGGCTCTGGCGACCATCCAGTTCCGGCCTCGAACCGGCACTCGGCGCTAGCTCTTCCGTTGTCTGTGCGATCGGCCGATTGATCCCGGGAAGCCGCACATAATGACAGCAAACTCGCCCTGGTTCACGACCGTCAAGACCGAGAGATAACCGGCAGGGAGGATGGGTTGGTGCGCTGCTCTTGGCGTGGCGATTTCGGGGCAGGTGAGGCACCGGCCTTCGACCGGACCTCGATCGGTAGCCTCCGTTCGTGACCTACCGCATCGAGCCGGCCGCCGACAACGTTCCTGACCTGGAGGACCTCTTCGGATCGAACGGCGCCTGGTCGGGGTGCTGGTGCATGTGGAATCGCCAGACCAACAGCGAATTCCAGGAACAGAACTACGAGCCGAATCGGGAGTCGCTCCGCACCAATCTGGCTGGCGGGCACGAATTCGGGATCCTCGCCTACGACGGAGACACCCCGGTCGGGTGGGCGGCCCTGGCGCCTCGAGCCGAGTACTCCCGCCTCGGTCGCTCGCCGGTCACCAAACCGATCGATGACACGGATGTGTGGTCGGTGACCTGCTTCGTCGTCAGAAAGGGTCACCGGGGACGGGGAGTCGCATCCGCCTTGCTGGCCGGGGCCGAACAGCGAGCCCGTGAGCTGGGGGCGGCGGTGTTGGAGGGATACCCGGTGGCACCGGACGGCGAGCTCGGCGACACTGATGCCTGGCATGGGCTGGAGTCAATGTTCATCAAGGCCGGGTTCAATGAGGTGGCCCGTCGCAAACAGCGTCGCCCGATGTATCGCAAGACGCTTTGACTCGCACCCTGGCAGTCGATGTGGGCGGGACCTTCACCGATGTCGTGCTGTGGGATGGCACCGACCTGGTCACCGGCAAGGTTCCCAGCACCCCCGAGGACCAGAGCAGGGGAGTGGTGGCAGGCGCCAACGCCGTCACCGACGGTGCCGATCGGTTCCTGCATGGCACCACCGTGGCCACCAACGCGCTGCTGGAACGAACCGGCGCCCGGACCGCCCTCGTCACGAGCCCGGGATTCGAAGACGTGCTCGAGATCGGCCGTCAGAACCGTCCATCGCTCTACGACCAGGATGTCGAACGCCCCGAGGCACTGGTTGCCCGGAGTCGGCGGATGGCGATCGACGATCTCGACGAGTCGGTTCTCGCCGGCATGGAGGCGGTGGCCGTCTCGCTGCTGTACGGGTACCGGGACAATGCTGGCGAATCGGCGGCGCGAAATGCGGTTCACGGCATCCGCCCCGACCTCCCGGTATCGATCTCGAGCGAGGTCGTCCCCGAGTTCCGTGAGTTCGAACGTGCGTCGACCACAGTGCTCAACGCGTACGTGATGCCCGTCATGGGCCGCTACCTAACCCGGCTGACGGAAGCGAGTACCACGGCCGGCTTGCCCGAAAACATTCTCGTCATGCGGTCCTCGGGCGGTCTCATATCCGCTCAGGGAGCGGCCCGTCACCCGGCCTCGGCGTTGCTGTCGGGCCCGGCAGGTGGAGTGGTGGCGGCCACCGAGTTGGGACGGGCGCTGGGCTATGACCACCTCATCTCCTTTGACATGGGCGGAACCTCGACCGACGTGTGCCGGATCGATGACGGGCGGCCTGAGATCTCACACGGGCGTGATATCGCCGGCTATCCGTGCCGGCTCCCGTCGGTGGCCATTCACACCGTCGGGGCCGGGGGCGGCAGTCTCGGTTGGATCGACCCTGGCGGCGCCTTGCGAGTCGGGCCGCGCAGCGCCGG
>CAXMQV010000005.1:0-81463 GCA_964195905.1 uncultured Gammaproteobacteria bacterium | reverse complement strand
CGACCCGGCATTGGCCCCGAGGCGCGTTTGGCTTCCGCGGCTTCGATCTGGGACGTACACCGCGAACTGCATTCGATTACACGGCGGTGCCGCCGCGGAGGAAGTAGGTCGACCGAGCTCTACAGATGTTCCGCCAAGGGATCATCCGTACGATGCAGGAACTCGGTGTGAGTTCTGTCAACGAGCGCCGCCGCGGTCACACCAAAACCGGATAGCGCTGTCTCGCCGAGTGAGCGACCGACCAGGCTTCACGTCAAGCCCACGCCTAACGAACCAAACGGCCTGACCTTGGACTAGGCAGCACGCATCGGACACCGCCGCCAACGAGACCCGAATCGCCGATGCCAACCAACACCACCCACCACTCCCCCACGGGATTTCCCAGCGCGTCCCCGGGTTCGCTCTGATTCCGCCGGACACCTGACCTCCATCTTGAGCGCCTCCGCTGGTATGAATCTGAGTCTTGTGCTATCAGATCATGGTCCTGAGCGGAATACCGGCCCCGTCTATACGGTTGCACGTCCCACGAATAGTGGAGAAGACTTGCATGGCTGAAACTCGAGAACTCACCCTTCCGGTTCTACCCCTCCGCAACGGGGTGGTATTCCCTCACATGGTGGTCACGCTTCGGATCGAAACCGAAGAAGGAACTACGGCCGTAGCCGCCTCCGAGCAGTCCGATGGCTTGATGCTGTTGGTGCCGAGGGTGAACGGGAACTATGCCAGCGTCGGCACTGTTGCCCAGATCCAGGACAGGGACGGCGACAACGTCGTCGTTGAAGGCGTGGCCCGCGCCCGCGTCGGCGCCGGCCGAACCGACGATCAGGGAGCGCTGTGGGTCGACGCCGAGCAGTACCCCGAAGCCGACGTACACGATGAAGCGCTCGATGAACTGGTTAGCGAGTATCGGGCCGTCGTAAGTGAGGTGTTGGGACAGCGCGGCATGGCCGGAGTAGCCGAGCGGATCCTGGGAATCGAGAACCCCAGCGAACTGGCGGACCTGGCGGTCTACTCCCCCGACCTTTCACTCGAACAAAAAGTCGAGCTGCTCGAAACGTTCGATATCCGCGAACGCCTCGGCAAGCTGATGTCATGGATGGGTGAGGTGCTGGCCGATCTCACTCTGCGCAGGAAGGTGCGCGACAGCGCCAGCGAGCGGATCGACAAGTCGCAACGCGATTACCTGCTCCGCCAGCAACTCGAAGCGATCAAAAAGGAGCTCGGCGAAGAGGGTGACGCACCTTCGGAGTACCGCCAGAAGCTCGAAGAGGTCAACCTGCCCGATGAGGCCCGCCAGGCGGTTGAGCGGGAGATCGATCGGTTGGAGCGGATGTCCGAGCAATCGCCTGAGCATTCCTGGATCCGCACCTGGCTCGACACGATGTTCGATATTCCCTGGGGCGAAGTCTCCGAGGACCGCCTAGACCTCGACGAAGCATGGACGGTCCTTGACGCCGACCATACCGGCCTGGCAGATGTGAAAGAACGTATCGTCGAGCACCTGGCGGTCCGCAAGCTCCGCCGGGACCGCGGGCTGGAGAACGCCGGCAACCTGCGAGAGGGCGCCATTCTGCTGCTGGTGGGACCACCGGGAGTCGGCAAGACCTCGTTGGGCGAGTCAGTCGCTAGAGCCCTCGGCCGCAAGTTCGTGCGGGTCGCCCTGGGTGGCATTCGCGACGAGGCCGAGATCCGCGGTCACCGCCGCACGTACGTTGGCGCCCGCCCCGGACGGATCGTGCGGGCCTTGATCGAATCCAAAACCATGAACCCGGTGTTCCTCCTCGACGAGATGGACAAGGTCGGATCAGACTGGCGCGGCGACCCTTCTTCCGCCCTGCTCGAGGTACTTGATCCGGCCCAGAATCACACCTTCCGGGACCACTACCTCGAGTTGGATATCGACCTCTCGAATGTGCTGTTCATTGCCACCGCCAACGTGTTGGAGACAATTCCCGCACCTCTCCTTGACCGTACTGAGGTGATCCGCCTCGATGGGTACACGGACCTCGAAAAGGTGGCGATCGCTCGCGACCACCTCCTCCCCCGCCAGATCCGCGGGGCCGGGCTCGAGCCCGAGGAGATCGCCGTCACCGAGGAAGCACTCACCGCCGTCGTTGACCGCTACACACGGGAAGCCGGAGTCCGGTCGTTGGAACGCGAACTGGGCAAGCTGGCTCGCAAAGTGGCGACCAGGATCGCCCGGGGTGACGACGCGCCCAAGATCGTCGAGGTCGACGAACCCGACGTCAAGGACTTCCTTGGCAAGCCCAAGGTCTGGCGAGACGAAGCCCAGGACCGCACCGCCGTCCCGGGCGTAGCGACCGGCCTGGCTGTGACCGGGGCCGGTGGCGATGTGCTGTTCATCGAAGCGACGTCGATGGACGGTGAACCGGGCCTCACGCTGACCGGACAGCTCGGCGACGTGATGAAGGAGTCGGCGCGCATCGCCCTGTCCTACATCGAGTCGCACGCGGAAGAGTTGAAAATCGACCCGGATGCCCTCAAGAAGAAATTCCATGTCCACGTGCCTGCCGGTGCCGTCCCCAAAGACGGTCCCTCGGCCGGGATCGCGATGACAACTGCTCTGGTATCGCTCTTGTCGGGCCGGAACGTGAAGCACACCCTCGGCATGACCGGCGAGATCACCCTGCAAGGCAGGGTTCTACCGATCGGCGGGGTCAAACAAAAGGTGCTGGCGGCGCATCGGGCCGGCCTCACTGAGGTGATCCTCCCCGCCCGCAACGAGGCCGACCTCGATGACGTGCCGGAAAGCCTCCGGGAGGAAATGACCTTCCATATCGTCAATACGATCGACGAGGTACTCAAAAAGGCCCTCGAACCGGCCTGATGGCACCGATCGATCCGCCAGCGTCGAGGTAGCGCCGAGGCGTCAGTGGGTTGATCAAGAAGACGTCAAACAGAGCTTCCACAACGAAGGCGGAGCCCGTGACTCTCCACGAATCCGCAGGCGAACTGGAAGCGACTGCCCGGCACCCACCAACGCCCACCACCCACCACCACTCCCTCACGGGATTCGCGTCTCCTGTCGGGAACCGAATCGGTGCCGAGCAGCCCCCATCTGACACGACAGAACCTGGAAGAGTAGTTTTCGGCAAAGCCTCGAAGAGGAGGGGGGAAGCTCATGCCTTTCACATCGGACCTTGAAGTGCTCGAGACCGGTATAGACGAGTGGGAAGTTCGTAGGAATCTCACCTACTCGGGGAACCCTAAGTACGGAGAGCCCCTGGTGGTTCCGGCAGGTACGAGCACCGACTTCGCGTCTGTGCCCAAATTGCTCCGTTGGTTCGTGCCGAAATACGGCAAATACAACAAAGCCACGGTGCTTCACGATTGGCTGTGCAAGGAGGCAGCGGCAGGTCGTTTCGATCGAGCACAGGCTGACGGCCTATTTCGGCGGGCGATGCGAGAGCTTGGCGTTGGATACCTCAGACGACGTCTGATGTGGGTTGGCGTTCGATGGGGCGGCAAATTGCGAGGGGCCAACGTCAACGAAGTACTGATCGTGCTGGCGATCTCGCTGATTGCGCTGCCGTTCGTCGCTGGCGGCTTTGCTATCGCCCAGATCCTCGTTTGGATGTATCAGCTAGTGGAATTGGTTGTCTATCTCTTGCGACGCCTGTTCAAGTTCATCTTCGGAAGAGAGCCACCTCCTGAGCCCGTCCCGCTGCCGACTATGTACATGGCCTCGTAAGTCGATGGCTACAGGTCCAGGTGGATAGCGATGGGATGGCTGGGTGGGACCAGGCCGCACTGGCGCTCGGCCCCGACCAGCGCAACCGGCCCGACCGCCGACCGACCGACGCCGAGCGGGCAACTGCAGAGAGAACCTGGCGTATCCAGTGGTTGCGCCACGATCCCGGCGGCGTCACGCTATCGCCACTGCCCACCCGCCACCACTCCCGTACGGAAACCTTCCAGCGCGCTCCCAAGGAAACTTGGTACGGCGAGCCTCAAGGCCCAACCGAGTTCAGGCAGAGGTCCGCTTCGCTCGAGATTGCCGAAACCGAAGGCGGGAACATCCCGGACCCCCCAGATCGATCTGGTTCCGCCTCGGTTTGACCGGTCGGTCCGGCCCGTGGGAAACGGTCCGATCCGACGCCGGCTACGGGGTGGGGTTGTCCTCGAGCCAGGCGTAGAGCAGCGCGGCGTTGGCCTGGTGATCTTCGTAGGTGACGGCGAAGCGGGTCTCGCCCGAGTGCAGGTTGATGGTCACGTAGAACCACCAGGTGCCCGGCGGCGGCGCCAGGAAGGCGTCGAGGGAAGCTTCGTCGGGAGAACAGATCGGCGTGGGCGGCAGACCGTTGTGCCGGTATGAGTTGTACGGCTGGTCGGAGGCCCGTTCCTCCCCGGTGGTGAAGATACGATCCTCGGGCACCGGAAACAGGATGATCGAATCCATCTGCAGAGGCCCGCCGCCGGCCAGCCGGTTGGCAAGCACGCGGGCCACGCGAGGTTTCTCGTTCTGGTTGTACGTCTCCTTTTCGATCACAGAGGCGGCTGTCAGCAGCCGGTGCCACTGATCCCGGGAAACCTGGCGGTCCTCGAGCTGGGCCACCCGGCGGTCGACCATCGCCTGCACGATTTCCGCGGCGCTTGCTCCGCCGGCCGGTTCATAGGTGCCGGGCGCCAGCCACCCCTCAGGGTTGCCGCCGGCTTCGGGCGGCAACTGGACTTGGGCGATTGCCGCCGCTACCTCAGCTGTGTCGAAGCCGAAGGCGCTGGCGATGTCCGCCCCCAGGTGCTTGGTGAGGGCGCCGCCCGGGGCGATCGTGTCGGGCCCAGCCGTGAGCTTGGGAACCGGGGTGTACCCGCTCGACGGCGCGACAGGGGGCGCTGACGTGGTCGTCGCAGGCAGTGCAGTGGTCGTCGTCGCAAGCAGTGCGGTGGTCGTGGTCGAGGGCGCCAACGCGGTCGTCGTGGTGGTGGCGGGAGGCGGAGGCACGGTAGCCGACCCGGGTGCGGGGTCCGGCAGCGAAGCCTCGGTCACGGAGGTCTCCGTCGCGGCCAGTTCGCCCGGTACCGCGCCATCGCCGGCGTCTCCCCCGCCGCCAAGCGCGACAACCAGGGCCGCCACCACCGCCGCCAGCGCCATGACGGTCAAGGTCCATGCCATTGCTCTCGATCTCACGGACACAATCATGCCGCGCCCGCCAGCGATCCACCACGCGACTTTCCCCCCCGCCCGCTCCTCAGATCACTGAATGTCGCGCCCGCGAGGAGACCTCCGGCCTGGGAAGCGAGCGCATCGTCGATGTAATGGTGGGGCAGCGGCCTTAACGAAAACCAACGAAATCGTTCAGGTCAACAACTCAACTCTCGTCCTCGTCAACCTGAAAAGACTCCAGCCCAATCGGCAGCTACGGCGGGGTCGTAGGCCTGGGTGAACCCGCACGACCACACGAAACCGCCCGAGCCGGTCACGAGGAATCTCTCCCCTTCAATCAGCGTGAGTCCGCCGTCTACCGAGGTGACCTCGCCGTCCAGCGTGATCCCACCCCCGGAGTTAGTCGCCCCGCCGGTCAGGCCGGTGGCCGTCAGCGTCACTTCGGTCCCCTGGTCGCCCAGGAACCATTGATTGACCGCAAACGTCACCTCATCACCGTCTATCGAAGTAACCGTGCCATCGAAGGCAACATCTCGATTGGCGAGCGTTACCAGGTCGTACAACTCGACGCAGAACCCGACGACGGGGACCGAGTCGCTGGGGATCGTCGAGGAGGACGAGATCGGAGCGGTCGGGACAGTCTGGGAATCGGAAGGTGAGCCGTTCCCAAGGAGCGCCACAGTGCCGACCACCCCCGCGACGAGGGCTAGGGCCGCCGAGGCAGCCCAGGCCGGCTGAAAAGTCCAGGCTCTTCTTGGAGATGATTGTCGACTCGGCGTCTCCTCCTCAACGGGAAGCGATGTGATCGCCTGAAGGAGGGCTTGTGCCCGCGGGTCGTCGGCGGCCGACGGAAGCCGATTCACGTCGACGGGATTGGCGTCACCGACCGCGTCAAGAGGCTCATGCTTGAAGTGTCGCTTCTTCACATCGGCTCCTTGTCCGGATTGTCATCCATCGGTTTCATTTCAGTTTGTGTCCGGGTGACCCCCGAATCTTTCGTATGACCATCTCTGTCAGGGGCGACACCCCGATACCCGGCCTTCTCCAGGCGTCGACCAAGGCGGTTACGGGCCCGATGCAGCCGGATCCCCACCGCGTTCACGCTGATCCCGAACACGGCACCGATCTGTTCATGGGGGAGCCCTTCCCATTCAGCAAGTCGAAGCAACTCCTGATCGTCGGGGCGCAGCTGGGCCAGGGCTTCTTGCACCAGGTCGGACGCCTCCGACCGTTCCGTTCGATATCCAGCTACAGCACCCTCGGAGGCCATTCGCCCGGCCACCTGATCCTGTCTTGTGGCACTCCGGCGCTGATTGGCCAACACCCGTCGAGCGACCCCGTAGAGCCACGGGAGCCACCGGTCTTCCGGGGGAAGGTCATCGAAACGGCGCCAGGCCACCGTGAAGGTTTCGGCAACGACATCGTGCGCATCGGCCTCAGTACGAGTGCGGCGTAAGGAATAGGCAAGCAGCCGGGGGTAGTGGGCTTCGAACAGCAGGCGGAATCGCTCGGCACGATCCCCACGGTCATCGGCCGGAGACGTCATCGGCGGCTCGATCGGAAATCGATCTCGTACCCTCCCTGGCGCATCCACCCTATCTATCACGAGCCCGCGCCACCGATCATTGGAGCCGGGAGCACCCATGTCGCGCCGAAGCCGCGGCGCTGGATTCCACCGCCACTCGCTCGACGCAGTCGCTCAGACTCGGTCAGGGTGTGTCGTCTTCGGTATCCAGGCTGTCTGGCTCCGAGGACACCACAACCGTCTCATCCACGGCGCCTTCGAAACCGGGTACCGGCATCGGGTTGCTGATAGGACCGTCTCCGACGATCGCTCCGCCTTCGTTATCGGACAGATCTCCATTGACGTCCGCACCACCGGAACTGCTTTCGCCTTCCTCAATCGGGCCTTCTGTAATCGGCGGCGGCCCGTCGACCGGCCCGTCGTATTTGGGAAGCGTCTCGATGTCGAGGCCGCTTCCGTCCACAACCACCGTCTCGTCGACGCCGTCGTAGCCGGGCGCCGGTACTCCGAGACTCGGACTGGTGTCCTGTTCATCCTCTGCTCCCCCGCCGGCTGCAAAGGCGGCTGCGCCTCCGATGGCGACGAGGGTCAGGGTTACTGCGGTAACGATGGTCCAGACTCTGCGTGTCATGATCTACTCCTGTGTCGATGTGCCAAGCACACTGATTTGCTGGCTTCACTCCTGATGTGTCCAGCGGAGCCGAGATCCTTTCGTTTCTCTTTCAGTCGCCATCCGACGTCGCACAGAAGGCCGGGATCGGTCGTATAGCCTGTCGATCGGGCCAACGGAGGTGCAATGGACAGACGTATGCCCCGCTGGGCAGATATCGAACCGCTGATCAAGATACGGTGGCCCGGCATTGGGCCGGAGGCGCGCTTGGCTTCGGCGGCTTCGATCTGGGACCTACGCAAGATCGCCCGACGTCGTACACCGCGAGCCGCATTCGACTACACGGACGGCGCCGCCGAGGCGGAGATAGCGCTTCGCCGCTCCCGCCAGGCCTACCGGCGCGTCGAGTTCATCCCGACGGTACTGCGCGATGTCTCGCGGGTCGACACCTCGACGACCCTCCTCGGGGCAACTTCCAGCATGCCGCTGGCGTTCGCCCCAACCGGATTCACGCGGATGATGCAGCATGAGGGCGAGCCGGCCGTGGCCCGGGCGGCGGCTCGCGCCGGGATCGCCTACACCCTGTCCACCCTGGGCACTTCTTCGGCTGAAGATGTCGCCGAGGCGGCCCCCGAACTGAACCGCTGGTTCCAGCTGTATGTGCTGAAAGACCGTGGCTCCACTGAAGAATTACTTCGTCGAGCCCAAGCTGCCGACTACTCGGCCGTCGTCCTTACGGTTGACGTCCCGGTCCCGGGGGCCCGGTTGCGCGACATTCGGAACGGGCTGACGATACCGCCCTCGCTGACTCTGAAGACTCTGTTCGATATGGGCCGTCATCCGAGCTGGTGGTACAACCTTCTCACCACCGAGCCGCTCGAATTCGCCAGTTTCCGCAACTTCGACGGAACCGTTGCCGAGCTCATGACCCACACCTTCCAACCGACCCTCACTTGGTCCGACGTCGACTGGGTCCGGGATCAATGGAACGGACCACTTGTCGTCAAGGGGATCATGAACGTCGACGACGCCAGGAAGGCGGTCGACCATGGGGCTTCCGCCATCGTTGTCTCCAATCACGGCGGCCGTCAACTCGACCGTTCCCCGACCACATTCGAGCTACTCCCCCAGGTTGTGGATACCGTCGGAGATCAAATCGAGGTCTATGTCGACGGAGGCATCATGGATGGGGCCGACGTCGTCGCGGCGGTCGCGCAAGGCGCCACCGCAGCATTCGTCGGTCGAGCATATCTCTACGCTCTGATGGCGGGCGGCGAGCACGGCGTCGATCGAGCTCTACAGATGTTCCGCGAAGGGATCATCCGCACGATGCAGCTACTCGGTGTGACTTCTGTCAACGAACTCCACCGCGGTCACATCAGGACCGAATAACGCTGTCGCGCCGGGTGAGCGACAGACCCGGGCTTCACGTGAAGCCGACGCCTTCACCTCATGGGGCCACTTCAGGGTGCTGCATCCGGTCCTGCATCGTATGAATGTGTTCAAACGCCTCGGGTTTGAGGGCGGTGTCGCCCGACCAGGGATTGTCCAACATCAAGATCACAAACAGGGCCGAAGCCATCACGGCGGCTCTTCGATCATCGGGACGAGAGGAACGAGACCTCAGGCCACCGGCCGCTGTTCGAGCAGCCGCACCAATTCGTGGCCTTCATGGTCGACACGGTCCTCACCCGGACCGCTTCCTGAAAGAAAGGCAATAACCCATGAGCACTGCAAACCTTCAACTCGATCCCAACCAAACTCAATCCCCTCCCCCGGCGGGATCTCGGTGGCGCGCCGCGACGTCGTTTGAACCGAACGCATCTGTTATGAGGAGGACCGCCGAGCCGGGGGTCCTCCTCATCCTGGGTGCCCGATCCGCATCACACCGTGATCGCTGATAAGAGCCAAGCCCCGCCGAACGATGATCGGAGTCGGGCTATGGCGCCGGCTGGGCTGCCGGGCCCGCCACCCAGCCCTCGACGTTTGTGGCGCTGTCGACCGCATGCACCCACTCGCCATGCGTGCCCTGGGCCAGGTACCACGAACCGGGTGACAGCTCACCGACGACGGTGCTGTAGTCCTCGAGCCCGAACAACGGCGTTGGCTCGGTGACATAGAACCAGAACGATGCCGTTGTGGAGGCGGCTCCGCTTGAGCGCTCTTTGGCCGCCCTTTCCAGAGATCCCACGAGGGCCGGGGTGAGGACGACACCTGCCGCCATACCCACCTTGCCTCCCAGCACTCCTCCCCCGGGCTTTCCTGTGGCGGGCTGAGCGGGCTCGAGGATTATCGGGTCGGTCGGGGGCACCTCGCCGGTGGCGGGCTCTCCACCGGGCCCAGGGGCGTCGGCCGCAGTTTCGGCGGAATTGAGCTGCGATGGGAGTGCAGCAGGTTCCGAGGTGCCGGCTCCGGCCGGTTCGGTGGCGATCTCGTCGGGAACACCATCCCCGACGATCGGCTCGACCGGCATCTCCGTTTGGCCGGGAACGGAGCCAAGGGCCGGCTCAGCCGCATCGGGTATCACCTTCGGGTCAAGACCGTCACGGGCAACGGAGCCCGCGGCCACCTTCGGCTCCACAGCGCCACCGGCCGGCTCAATCGGCTTTGGAATCACCCCCGGCTCCGGAGCAGCATCAGCCACCGATTCAACGGCCTTTGGCACCACCTTCGGCTCCAGAGCAGCACCGGCACCCGGTTCACCCGTCTTCGGCACCACCTTCGGCTCAGGAGCAGCACCACCGGATGGTTCGGACGTATCACCCGGGTGATCACCAACTAATCCGTCCCCGGTCCTATCAACGCGGGCTCCGTCCACGATCCCGTCGTTGACGTCCAGGCCGGAAGTGTCGAAAACGGTTGTCAGCTTGGGGTCGGCCAGAATCGAGGTGAGATCGCCGATCATGCGCGTTCCATCAATCGCGGCCGCCGCCCCGACGCCGATGACCCCGACCGCTCCCACCGCGGCAGTAGCGGCAGCCACTTTCCCAACCACCGTCTCGAGCGGGTTGCGGTCGACGTCGAAAAGCATGGCGAAGTTGCAGCTCTGGCCGTTCACCATCACACCGTCTACGTGCACCTCATACAGGCCGCCGGCATATTGGAAGAAGACGTCGACCGGCAGCTCGACGGTTCCGCTGTCCGGTCCTCCATCACTTCCTTCTTCGTCGACCTCACCGTCGCCAAATCCGTAGCTGAAGCCCGCATAGAAGAACCGCACCTCAAATGTCGCAAAGTCCGACGGCCAACTCATGGACGCGATGAACGACGACTCGCTCTCAACCGGAATGGCATCAGACGGGGTCACGTCCAGGGTGGCGACGTCGTATCCATCGACTACTAACCGGCACGGTCCCCGTCCCTCGCCGTAGGCGGCCCCCGTGCCGAATGCCGTGAACGTTCCGATCAGCATGACGAAGAGAACGACAGCTCCGACGCCGGGGGATGCCGCCGGCCCTGGCGGGAGACGCCCCCGGGCTTCGGCCAGCTTGCGGTTGTACTTCCGAACCACGATCGCGAACACGACTGACGGAATGACGATGCCGAAGATGGCTCCCCCGATGAGTCCCTGCAGGGTGAGCGCCCTACCGAGCGGAGCGATCCCGTATTGCTGGATGAGAACGACCGCCCCCAGCCCACCGATCGCCCCACTGATGAGGCCGAAGATGCGCACCCGGGGGCGCCACTTGAGGGGCAGGGGCAGCCCGTCGGGGCCGAGCTGGGAATGCTGTTTCCGTCGCCGACGCTTACTCACGTTGACCTTCTGGGCCGCGGCACAACTCAGTTTATTGACTCGGCCGGACTGTTGCGCCGATGACGGTCGCGGCGGGGCCCGCCAGGCGGGGCACTCGCTCCCCAATCAGGCGGGCACGGTGCCGACACTGCCGTTCCAGCCCGGCCGAACAGGTCCACGGCACCCCGTGGGGGGGAACCTATCGTGTGCCTGCGAGCGTCGAATGCCACAACCACAGCGAAGGGCCCGGGACAGGATGGCGACAGCTACGGGCGGTCGTACGGCCGCACGAATTGGAGGCGCCCTAGTCGTCGTTCTCGTGGTGGCGCTCATTGCCTCCCAGTGCACTTCGAGCGACGGGTCGGGCCCGATCGGGACCGGTCCGGTGGGACCGGGCCAAACCGGGAAGATCCTCGCCCTCGGCCTGCCCGGCGAGCCCCTCACCGTCCGGCTCAGTGCCGGCGCCGCCCTGACCCAGTTCGGCCCCGACCCGGTGACGGTGGTGCCGGGCGAGCCGCTCGACGATGACACCGTTGCCGCCATATTCGACCGACTTCCCACCTGGGTTGCGCCAGACGACGACCGGCAGGACTTCAACCGGCCCGCCAAGACCCTGCGGCCTCCCCTGGTAGGCGAGACCGTTGAGGTCCCCTTCCCGGCCGGAACTGACCCTCCCCCGCCCGACGTGCCGACCGGTCCCCTCGAAGTGCTGCGCTTCCAGCCGGAGGGTGCCGTCGACATCGCCCCCTTCGTCAGCATCACGTTCAACCAGCCGATGGTGCCCCTCGCCACCCTCGAGCAGCTCGACACCCTCGACGTTCCCGCCACCATCACCCCCGATCTCCCCGGCCGCTGGCAATGGATCGGCACCCGCACGCTGCGCTTCGAGCACGAGCCCGACCGGTTCGACCGGCTTCCCATGGCCACCGAGTACACCGTCGAGATCCCGGTCGGCACCACGAGCCAGACCGGCGGTGCGCTGGCGGCGACCGTTCGTTGGGAGTTCTCCACTCCGCCGGTTCAGGTGCAGTCGTTCACGCCGGAGAACGATTCGCTGCCGCTCGAGCCCGTCTTCCTGGCAGCGTTCGATCAGCGGATCGACCCGGCGGCCGTGCTGGAGACCATCACCCTCACCGCCGACGGCACCGAGCGGCCGCTCCGGCTGGCTACCGGGGCCGAGCTCGCCGCCGACGAGCACATCAGCCGCCGCGTCGACGGACTGCTCGAGGACCGCTGGCTGGCCTTCCGGGCCACCGATGCCTTCGAGACCGATACCGCCCTCACCATCCAGATCGGACCCGGGACCCCATCTGCCGAAGGGCCCCGGGTCACCTCAGACGCCGCCCGCTACACCGCCCACACTTATTCGCCGCTCCGCATCCGCGACTGGTCGTGCCGGGGAGATGATCGGTGCGAGCCGGGCCGGTGGCTCTCCATCGGCTTCAACAACCCACTCGACACCGGGGCGTTCGATCCGTCCATGGTCACCGTCGAGCCGGAGCTGGCGGGCATGTCCGTGTTCGCCGAGTACAACTCGATCTCGATCCGGGGTGCCACCGTCGGCGGTACCACGTACACCGCCACCGTGTCCGCCGGGCTGACCGACACCTACGGCCAGACCCTGGGCGACGACGAGACGGTCGACTTCGACATCACCGACGCCCGGCCGTATTTGAACCAGTTCAACGACCGCCTGGTCACGCTCGATCCGCTCGCTCCCGAGCCCTCGCTGGCGGTCACCACCGTCAACCACGACGAGCTGCGGATCCGCTTGTTCCGGGTGGACCTGGACGACTGGGACTCGTACCTGACATACCAAGATCAGCGGTGGGACTACCGGGACGCCCCGCCCCTGCCCAACTGGGATGAGGTGCTCGACACCACCATCGACACCGACGCCGAAGACAACGAGCTGACCGAGACCACCGTCGAGCTCGGCGCGGCGCTCGAGGGCGAACCGGGCCACGTGATCGTGCTGGTGGAGCCCACCGGGCGGCTGGCCGAATCGACCCTCGACGACAACGATTTCTGGAGCAACCGGCCCGCCCTCGTGTGGGCGCAGTCCACCCTCATCGGCACCGGCGTCTTCGACGACGCCGACGAGCTGGTCGTTTGGGCCACCGATCTGCGGAGCGGTGAGCCGTTGGCCGGTGTCGAGGTGACATTCGACCAGGCACCCACCACCGGCACCACCAATACCGACGGCCTGGCCCGGATCGACAAACCGTCGTTCGAAACCGGCCATCTCATCGCCCGCCGCGGAGAGGACAGCGCCATCCTCGACTCGGACTGGCGGCAGCGCCCCCGAACCGACCAGTCGCTCTGGTATGTGTTCGATGACCGCCAGCTGTACCGGCCGGGCGAGACCGCTCACTTCAAGGGATGGGTCCGCCGATTGACGGTGAGCGACGACGCCCAGCTCGCCGAAGTCGGCGCCAACGCCGCCGTCAGCTATCAGGTGAACGACTGGTACGGCAACGACATCGGAGCGGGTTCGGTTGACCTCAACGTGCTGGGCGGCTTCGACTTCGAGATCGAGATACCCGCCGGCGCCAACCTGGGCGCAGCCTGGGTCAACCTCTCGGTAACCGGAGCCGGCCGACTGGACAACGCCTACACCCACAACTTTCAGATCCAGGAGTTCCGCCGCCCCGAGTTCGAGGTCACCACCCGGGCCGAATCGGCGGGACCCTACGTGGCCGGCAAGCCGGCCACAGTGGCGGTCGAGGCCGCCTACTTCTCGGGCGGACCGCTGCCCGACGCCGCCGTCGAGTGGACGGTTACCACCCGTCAGGCCACCTACTCACCGCCCAACTGGGACGAGTTCACCTTCGGAGTGTGGACCCCCTGGTGGTATGGGGACGTGTACCCGGTCGGTGGGTTCGGCGGCGACGACTACTACGAGGGCGGGTTCGCCGGCGAGTCGTTCTATGGCGACTTCGGGCCGCAGTTCGATCCCGCCACCGTGGAGACCTTCTCCGGACGCACCGATGCCTCAGGCAATCACTACCTGCAGATGGATTTCGACGGTGACGGTGAAGGGCTGCCGACGACGGTCTCGTCCCAGGCAACCGTGTTCGATGTGAATCGTCAGGCCTGGTCGGACGGCACCGACCTGCTGGTTCATCCGGGCGAGCTGTACGTCGGCTTGCGAGGCGAACGGACCTTCGTCAAGGCCGGCGAGCCGCTGGTGATCGAAGCCATCGTCACCGACATCGACGGGAATGCCGTCCCTGCCCGGCCCGTCACCGTTGAGTCCGGCCGGCTCGACTGGCAGATTCTCGACGGCCGCTGGGAGGAAGTCACCGTCGAAGTCGAGACCTGCCCGGTCACCTCCGGCGATGCCGCAGTCGAGTGCACGTTCCAAACCGAGGTCGGGGGTACCTATCAGATCGTCTCCACCGTGGCCGACGGTGCCGGCCGAACCAGCCGCACCGAGCTCACCCGCTGGGTGAGCGGCGGGAACCGCCGACCCGAGCGCAACGTGGTGCAGGAAGAGGCCACCCTCATCCCCGACCAGCCGGAGTACGCCCCCGGCGACACCGCCGAGATCCTGGTCGAAGCTCCCTTCAGCCCTGCCGAAGGGCTGCTCACCGTCAGCCGCAACGGCTTCGTCAGCCAGGAAACGTTCACCATCGAGGACACCAGCACGGTGCTGTCCATCCCCATCGTCGATGATTACATCCCCAACATCCACATCCAGGTCGACCTGGTCGGCGCCACCGGGCGCACCACCGACGCAGGCGACCCGCTGCCCGACGCGCCCGACCGGCCGGCCTTCGCCGTCGGCCGCCTCACCCTGCAGGTCCCGCCGCTCAGCCGCACCTTGAGCCTGTCGGTCGATCCGGCGGCTCCGACCACCGAACCCGGCAGCACCACCAGCGTCGAGGTGACCGTTGCCGACGGCGCCGGCAACCCGGTGGCGGGTGCCGAACTGGCGGTCGTGGTCGTCGACGAAGCGGTGCTGGCCCTCAGCGATTACCAGCTGCCCGACCCGCTCGACGTCTTCTACCGGCCAATCGACTCGGGCGTATCGAGCCGCTATCTGCGCCACAGCATCGAACTGGCCAATCCGGAGAAGTTGGGTGACGAGAGCCAGACCACCTCCACCGCGGCGGCCGGAGGGGATGCCGGGGGCGGCGCTGATGGCGCCGACTTCGCGCCGGCTTCTGAGGCCCTCTCCGATGGGCGGTATGCGGCCGAGGAGTCCGACGACGGCGCATCCGACAGCGCCATCGACGTGCGGACCAACTTCGATGCCCTGGCGGTATTCGATCCCGAGGTCCGGACTAGCTCCGACGGTACTGCCACCATCGAAGTCCCGCTGCCCGACAGCCTCACCCGCTACCGGGTGATGGTGGTGGCCGTCGACGGCGTCGACCGGTTCGGATCGGCCGAGTCCAACATCACCGCTCGCCTGCCGCTGATGGTGCGGCCCTCAGCCCCCCGCTTCCTCAACTTCGGCGATCAGTTCGAGCTGCCGGTCGTCATCCAGAACCAGACCGACGAAGACCTGCAAGTCGACGTCGGGATCCAGACCGCCAACCTGAGCCTCACCGCCGGGGCGGGCCGGCGGGTCACGGTGCCGGCCAACGACCGGATTGAGGTCCGCTTCCCGGCCGCAGCCGAGGACGTCGGCACCGCCCGGTTCCGGGTGGCCGCCGTCAGCGGCACCCTGGCCGACGCCGCCACCATCGCCCTCCCCGTCTACACCCCGGCCACCACCGAGGCGTTCGCCACCTACGGCGTCCTCGACGACGGGGTCATCGCCCAGACGGTGCTGGCACCCGAGGGGGTGTTCCCTCAGTTCGGCGGGCTGGAAGTCAACACCTCTTCCACCGCCCTGCAGGCCCTGACCGACGCCATCATCTACCTCAACGACTACCGGTATGAGAGTGCCGACGGGTTCGCCTCCCGCATCCTGGCCATCGCGGCATTGCGGGACGTGTTGGAGGCGTTCGAGGCCGACGGGCTGCCCCCCGCCGCCGAATTGGAGGCCCGGGTGGCCGAGGACATCGAGGGATTGCTTCGCCTGCAGACCGGTCCGGGCGGCTTCGCCATCTGGCGGCGCACCAACGAGACCGTCCCCTATCACAGCATTCAGGCCACCCACGCCCTCATCGAAGCCAAGGCCGAGGGCTATGCGGTGCCGGCCGATCGTCTGGAGGAGGCCCTGTGGTACCTGGCCAATATCGAGGACTTCTATCCCTCCGTCTACAGCCAGCAGACCCGCGACACGCTCAGTGCCTATGCCCTGCACGTGCGCAACCTGGCCGGCGATCGGGATGCCGCCAAAGCCAACCAGCTGTACCGCCGGGCCGGTGCCGATCTCGGGCTCGATGCGGTGGCCTGGCTGTGGCCGGTACTGGACGATGCCGGCTCCGATGCAGAGATCGAGCGGCTGTTCAGCAACCGGGCCACCGAGACGGCCGGCGCCGCCACCTTCACCACCGACTACGGCGAGGATGCCTACCTGATCCTGCACTCGGACCGCCGCACCGACGGCATCATCCTCGACGCTCTGATCGACGAGGCACCCGGCGGCGATCTCATCCCCAAGGTGGTGGCCGGGCTGCTGGGCAACCAGACGCGGGGCCGCTGGAACAACGTGCAGGAGAACGCCTTCATCCTGCTGGCACTCAACGAGTACTTCGACACCTTCGAAGCCGTCACCCCGGACTTCGTGGCCCGGATCTGGCTGGGCGACCTCTACGCCGCCGAGCACGTTTTCGAGGGCCGCACCACCGATCGAGACGAGACGGTCGTGCCGATGGCCGAATTGATCGCCCAAGCCCAGGGCGGCGAGACCAACCTGGTTGTCAGCAAGGATGGCGTCGGACGCCTCTATTACCGGCTCGGTCTGCGCTACGCCCCCGTCGACCTCGACCTCGACCCGCTCGACCGGGGATTCGTGGTGCAACGGAGCTACGAGGCCATCGACGATCCCGGGGACGTGACTCGCGACGCCGACGGAACCTGGCACATCAAGCCGGGCGCCGAGGTGCGGGTACGTCTGACGATGGTGGCCGACAGTCGCCGCACCCACGTGGCGCTGGTCGACCCGCTGCCGGCCGGCTTCGAGGCCCTCAACCCGGCCCTGGCCGGCACCCCGCCAATCCCGGTCGAGGAATTCGAGGACGAGGAGACCTTCTTCGGGCGCAGGTCGTTCTGGTGGTGGCAGTGGTACGAGCATGACAACCTGCGCGACGATCGGGCCGAAGCCTTCGCTTCACTGTTGTGGGCGGGAACCTACGACTACACGTATGTAGCCCGGGCCACCACGCCGGGAACGTTCGTGGTGCCACCGACCAAGGCCGAGGAAATCTACGCCCCCGAGACGTTCGGCCGATCAGGCTCCGACATCGTCATCGTCGAGTCCCGCTGAATCCTCTGGCCGCGGCGGTAGAGCGCCGATGGGAACCGCTCCACCAAAGCCGACGAGCTCGCCTACATCCGGGACAACGAGTGGGACCCTGGCGAGTTCGAATACCGGATCGAACGCCTCCAGATCTACCGCGGCCAGTTCGCGATCGTGGATGGGACCGGCATCGCCACCAACTACACCTACAAGTCGAGCAACGTGCCGATTAAGGACAGCGGCGAATGTCGGGCTCTCTCCTCCCACGTGTCCGGGGTCAACGACCGATCAGAGGACGGTGCGTAGGACCGCCTATAGATCCGGCAGGACGATCTGGTAGTTGAGGTTGATCGTGTCGGACGAAATCTCCGGACTCACCCTTAGATCCACCACAAACCGGAGTTGCTGGATGAAGCACAGGCTCTCAGCGTCCTTGTGGCAGTAGATGACGGTGAGGTCGGCGGTGACGCGACCGGCTCCTTCTGTGAACTCGACGGGAATGGTGACCGGGAAGGTGACACCGGTCAGCGACAGCGCGGCCTCGCCGCCGAAGTCGGCCACTCCCCCACTGACGGAGAACTCGGCCGATGATGGGGCCGCCTCATTGACCTTGTGATCGGGGGGCAGTCCGATGTTGATGGTGAGGAACCCGGGCCGGGGATTGACCGCCGCCGTCAGCTCGATCACCTCGCCGAAAAAATCGGCGGCGTCGGGCGGTGGAGCGAACTCCTCGATCCCCTTCAGCACGAGGGTGCTGGTAGTGGCAGTCGCCAAATCGACGATCCGCACCGTGTGGTTGTTGGTGTCGGCCACATACAGCAATCCTCCGTGGGTGGCGAGACCCCCCGGCTCCGAGAACAGGGCGGCGGGGCCGTCCTGCCATCCCTGTGGGCCACCGAGATAGGTCTCGACCGAGCCGGCTGCGAGATCGATGCGCTTGAGCTTCGAGTTGTACGTGTCGGCCACATAGAGGAGCCCGTCATCGGCGTACGCGAGGCCAAGCGGATGCTGGAGGCGGGCCTCGGTACCGGCCCCGTCGACGTCGCCGAAGTCGAACAGGGTGTCGTTACTCCCGACCACGATGTCGGTTACCCCGTCGGTCAAGACCTCGGCGGACCGGATGGCACTCGACTCGGAGTCGGCGAAATAGAGCAGCCCGCCCGCATCGAAGGCGAGGCCGCTCGGCTGGGCCAGCTCAGCTTCGGCGAGCGGTCCGTTGACGGTGGATTCCCGGGCATTGCCGACGAGAGGGGCGGCGGTACCGGCGGCCGGGTCCATCAACCAGATCTGATGGTGACCGGCCATGGCGATGTAGAGCAGGCCATCGCGCTCTTCGAGCGCCCAGGGCGAATTGATCGAGACCTCATCGGCGAGCCCTCCGGTGGGAGGCCACCCGAGCGTTCCCGTTCCGAGGATGGTGCCGACCTCACCGGTAGCCAGCTCGATCGATCGAATGGCGTGGTTGTTCGTGTCGGCCACATACAGGTACTTCCCATCGGGGCTCAACGCCATCCCCTGCGGCGAGTCGAACAGTGCCTCGAGGGCAGGACCATCGGCGTAACCGGGCTTGCCCCGCCCGTAGACGTTCTTGACCTCGCCAGTTTCGGAATCGGCAGCCACGATCCGGTGGTGCCCGGTGTCGGCGATGAAGAGGGTGGAGCCGGCTGGATCGACGAACACCTTCCCCGGATAGGACAGGATGGTGTCCGGGCGACCATCGGCCTCGCGAGCGAACACGACCGGGGTTCGGTCGAGAACCCCGGAGCGCTCGAACTCATCGATGAGCCCGGCGATCACCGGCGCCACTACGTCGTAGACGCCCTCGCCCGAGAAGCCTCCCACCACGTTGCCGGCCGGGTCGACGACGGCGGTAGTTGGCCAGGCGTTGGCCCCCCATGTCCGCCAGATCTCGAAGTCCCGGTCGTTGACGACCGGGTGCTCGAGGCCGTAGCGCAGGACGACGTCGCGGATGTTGTCGGTCTCGGCTTCGTTTACGAACTTGGCCGAATGCACCCCGATGACGACGAGCTCGTCGGCGAACTCGGCCTCGAGACGTTTCAGGTCCGGGATGATGTGGATGCAATTGATGCAGCCGTAAGTCCAGAAGTCGAGCAACACCACTTTGCCTTCGAGGTCGGCGAGGGAGATCGGTTCGGCGGTATTCAACCAATCGAGCCCGGCCGGGAATTCGGGCGCAGGGTCGGTGCCGGCGAAGGATCCAACCGGTTCGGTCGAATCATTGGGAGCGATTGAGGTCGTCGAGCCACCGAGCCGGGTTGTAGCCGGCGTGTCGGTGCCGGTTGCCGAACCGGCACAGGCGGCGGCAACCAGTGCCAGGGCCACGCTGAGAAGGAGTGTTCGTTTCACCACGTCATTCAAACGCACGCCGGCGCCGATTAGTTCGTTACGCAGGCAGCACGAGAAGAGGACCGGCTCACGCCGGCCCTCTTCTCAACCGGTAGGTCTCCTAGCCGGTGCGAGTGACGGTGATCCGCGCCACAGGAAGAGACGTGTCCCAGCCGTGCACGGACACCAGCAGCGCGTCCATTCCGGCGGCGGTCATCACACCGTCGTGATGGGTGATGACACCACCCTCCGCCAGGGCGCCGTTGCTCATCCCACTGCCCGCCACCGAGCTGGCAACGCCGGTGAGAGCCGGGCAGGGCGGCACGATGTCCCCGAAGTACTCGGTGTTGATCTCGGTCCCCGCGTCATAGGCAAAGGAGGTAGCCGAAACCGTTTCACCAACCGTCTTCGGAAGGCGAAGGCCGTCTGCGCCGGTGAAGCCGTCGTTCGTGCAAATGAGCATCGAGGCGTACGAGAGCCACTTGGCTCCAGGACCGCCGTCGATATCGAACGTCACGGACGCCCCCGGCATGAGCGGCGGCGGATCACCGGCCACCGCCACAACTACATCAGAGACCTTGTTGCTGGCCAGCAAGGAATCCATGAGCGGGGCGAGGTTGCCGTTCTCGGCGATCTCCTTGATCCCATAACTGGCCGGCGAGCCGACGTCGAAGAAGTCGGCAGGTCGTTTGTGGGTTGCCACCAGCGGCGGCGTGAACGGCTGCCCGTCCGTCAGGTTGGTGATGGTCACCGTGTAGGTGCGGGTATTGGGGGCGGAGGCAGCGGCCGGCACCAGCGAAGCTGCGGTCAGCATCATCACCAGGGCGGCAACCCATCTTGCTCGTCTCGTCATTGCGACTCCTTTTCAATAGCTGTGAGTGCACTGACAAGGTGACAGCCGGTTGTGAACCGCCGAGAACGCAGAAATGAACAAACGCGGAACTAATCACCTCCGGCCCCCGTTCCTGGGGTAGCCGAACGTACGCTGGAACACGTGATCACAATCCCGGACATATCACCCACCGACGCCTGCATCGCCGTCGTCGACGACGAGCCGATGGTGCGCGAGGTGGTAACCAGGTATCTGCGCCGGGAAGGCTTTGATGTGATCACAGCAGCCGACGGAGCCGAGGCGCTCGCCCTCATCGCGGAATCCAAACCGGACATGGTGGTGCTCGACCTCATGCTTCCCACGCTGAGCGGCCTCGAGGTGCTGGGAGCGCTCCGGCGCGACAGCGACGTGCCTGTGATCCTCCTCACCGCCCGCGGCGAAGAGAGCGACCGGGTCCTCGGTCTCGAACTCGGAGCCGACGACTACGTGACCAAGCCCTTCTCGGCCCGCGAGCTGGCCGCTCGAGTCAAATCGGTCCTGCGCCGGAGCTCCCCCACCGCCCAGCCCGCTGTCGAACAACTCACTTACGGGGAGCTGAGCATCGACGCCCGATCCCGACGGGTGACCGTCAGAGGCGAGGTTGTCGATCTGACTCGCCGTGAATTCGAGCTGCTCTCCTTCCTGGCCGGCTCCCCCGGGCAGGTCTTCTCCCGCACCCAGCTCCTCGACCACGTGTGGGACTCATCGCCGGAATGGCAGGATCCCTCCACCGTCACCGTGCACGTCCGACGCTTGCGGACCAAGCTCGGTGACCGCGTCCCCCGCATCGCCACCGTCTGGGGTGTGGGCTATCGGTTCGAGCCATGAGGGTCGTCCTCGGAACCCTCGGAATAGCCATCGGCGCCCTCATCGCCACCGAGGCGGTGATGCAGCCGACAGCCCGGGACCGGGTTGCCTTTGTTCTCATCTTCGGCGGCGCCGCGCTGTTCGCCGTGGCGGCCGCCCGATCGCTCGGCCGGCTCACGGCCCGTCTGCGATCGATCCGGACCAGGGTCCTCGTCATAAGCCTGTCGGCCATCACCCTGGTTGTCGTTGTGGTCCTGGCGGCCGCCTTCCTCATGTTCCTGTCGCCGCACGACCTGCGGGTCGTCCTCATTGCTCTGCTCATGGCGGTCGGGCTCGGGATCGTGCTCTCGACCTCCATGACGAACACCCTCAGCCGGGACCTCGAAGCGCTTCGGGCCATCGTCCAGGAGGTGGGAGCCGGCGACCTGACCGCCCGGGTGTCGACAACCCGTCTTGACGAGCTCGGTGATCTGGCACGCACCTTTGACGAGATGACCAACCGCCTGGCCGGGGCAACGGCCGCTCGGGAGCGGGCCGAAGGCGCCCGCAAGACCCTCCTGGCCTCACTGAGCCACGACCTGCGCACGCCGCTCACTGCCATGCGAGTCGCCGTCGAAGCCCTCGAGGACGGCATGGCCCCCGACCCCGAGCGCTATCTCAGGTCGCTCAGCAAGGACGTTGACGCCCTGGCCCGATTGGTGGATGACCTGTTCTTGCTGTCGAGAATCGATGCCGGCCGCCTCGAAATGATTGTCGTGGCCGTCGACGTGGCAGAGCTGGTCGACGAAGCCATCGAAGCCATGCAACCGGTGGCCGACAGGGGGCGGGTACGAATGCAGCTTCAGCGCTCTGGCGCCACCCTGGTACGGGGAGGCCCGGCCGAGCTGGGACGGGTCGTTCGAAATCTGCTCGACAACGCCATCCGATTCGCTCCGGCCGGCTCGCTCGTCGACGTCTCGGTGGGTAGAGACAACGGGCACGTGAGCGTTTCTGTTGCCGACCAGGGACCCGGCTTTCCACTCGACTTCCGGGCCGATGCCGCCCGGGAGTTCACCAGGGCCGACGCCGCCAGGGCCAGATCCCACGGTGGAGCCGGCCTCGGTCTTGCCATCGTACGAGGCCTCGTTGACGCCCACGGCGGATCACTCGAGCTCGGAGCCGGGCCGGGCGGTGTCGTCACCTTCGCTCTCCCCGCCCACCCGACCAACGGGTAGCGTTCCTCGCAATGAGCAACACCGATCTCATCGAACGGCTCTACGAGGGGCTTCGCACAGGCGACGGCGATGCCATGGCCGCTTGCTACGCGCCCAACCCCCGATTCGAGGATCCGGCGTTCGGCGTCCTGACCGGTGAACGGGTCGGAGGGATGTGGCGAATGCTCACCTCGCACAGTGACGGCATCGAGGTTGACCTTTCCGATGTTCGAGCCGACGAAACGACCGGCTCGGCCCACTGGGTGGCCCGGTATGCGTTCGGCCCTTCCAAGCGGCCCGTCGTGAACCGGGTCGACGCCCGCTTCGTTTTCGAGAGTGGCCTCATCGTCAACCATGTCGACACCTTCTCCTTTCACGCCTGGGCCAAACAGGCGCTCGGTCCGGTCGGTTTCTTCCTGGGAGCAACCCCGGTGATCGGGAACCGGGTCAGGAACGAGGCCCTCCGTGGCCTCGACCGATTCCTCAGCGCCGACTGACCGGGCGAACTGGACTGCACGCGCCCAGGGCGCGAAGATGACCCGGTGACACACGAAGCCGAGTTGCTTGAGTGGTTGTCCTCCCCCGACAATCCGCCTGTGCGGTACCTGGCCGCCCGTGATCTCACCGATCCGCCACCATCGACTGAAACTCTGGCGGACCTGCGAGCGGACATCCTCGAATGGGAGCCGCTGCAGCGTATCCTCGATCCGCAGCGCGACGACGGCAGCTTTCCCTTCGCCCAGAAGACCCTGACCGCCCAGCCAACGTTCACCGCTCTCAGCCTCATGCATCGGTGCGGGTTGAACATCACCGACCAACCCGTCGCCCGCATGATCGACTACCTCTCCGAGCACCACCTCGGCAAGGGCGCCCTCTCCTACACCACCGGAGGATCGGGCATCCTGTCCTGTTATGTCGGCGTGGTAGTCACCGCCCTCATCGGGATGGGAGCCCTGGATACCGAGGTAGTCCAATCCTCCATTCAATGGCTCGTCGACCACCAGCGGTTCGACCACAAAGGTCTCCGGGCGGGTGGCGAAGCGGAATGGCCCTACCAGGCGCCCGCCAACTACGGGTGCTGGGACTCGGTCTCCTGCTACCACGGTGTGGCCGGCGCCTTCCGGGCTTTGGCCACCATCCCGCCGGAGCGCCGCACTCCCGAGGTCGCCGAGCGGCTCAGCCAGGCCATCGAATACTTGCGCATCCACCGGGTTTACAAGCGCAGCGCCCTCGACAAGCCGTTGTTTCGGCACATGACCGAGTTCTTCCTGGTCGGCGACTACCGCTCGGATTTGCTCGACATGTTGTCGGGCATCGCCGACGCTGATCCGACCCTCATCGGCGAGGAATGGGTCCGTAGCGCCTTCGACGACATGGACAACCTCGCCCCTGGCGGGCAAGTAACACTGATCAAGAACTACGGGAAGCGGCTCATCGACCCGATCCCGTTCGAGCCCGTTGGTGAACCGTCCCGGTTCCTCACCTACCAGTGGCTCCACATCCGGCGCACATTTGATACGGCCCCGGTGGCCGCATGACCCGAATCTTGTTCCACGGTGGAACCATCGTGGACCCGGTGCTGGGCCGACTCGAATCCGATCTGACCGTCACCGACGGTCGGATCATCGAGGTCGGCACCGGGCTCGACGGCGACGAGGCCATCGACTGCTCAGGCAAATTCGTCTTCCCGGGCCTGATCGACGCTCACGTGCACCTCGCCTACACCCACATCGATCTGTGGCGCCACATCCACACCCCGCTCTCATACAACTTCTATCTCGCCATCGGGAATATGGCTCGCACCCTCGAAACCGGCATAACGACAGTTCGGGACGCCGGCGGCGCCGATCTCGGCATGAAGGAGGCGGTGGAACACGGTCTGATCCTCGGCCCCCGCATGCAGATTTCCCTCGCCATGATCAGCCAGACCGGGGGTCACGGTGACGGCTGGAATCTGTCCGGCATTCCCGTCCACCTTGCCACCCCCTACCCGGGAAGACCATCAGGCATCGCCGATGGGCCCGATGAGGTGCGCCGGAAAGTGCGCGAGCTGGTGCGGGCCGGCGCCGACGTCATCAAGGTCGCCACCTCCGGCGGGGTGCTCTCGCCCCGTGACGAACCGACCCACGCCCACTTCCGCCCCGAGGAGCTCGATGTGCTGGTCACCGAGGCGGCCGCCGCCGGACTGTGGGTCATGGCGCATGCCCAGGCCGCCGACGGCATCAAGAACGCGGTCCGGGCCGGCATCCGGTCGATCGAGCACGGCATCTACCTGGACGATGAAGCCATCGGCCTCATGCTCGAACACGGGACCTATCTCGTGCCGACCCTGGTGGCTCCCACCGGCGTTGAGAAGGCCGTCGCCGCCGGGGCACCGATGTCGGCAGCCGCGGTTCGGAAAGCCGGCGAGGTGATCGAAGTTCACCGTGAGTCGTTCCGGCGGGCCGTCGACGCCGGAGTCAACATCGCAATGGGTACCGACAGCGCCGTCACCCCCCACGGCGAGAACCTCGACGAGCTCTCCTTGATGGTGGCCGATGGGCAAAGCCCGGAGGAGGCATTCGCTTCGGCCACCATGGGAGGCGCCCGCCTGATGGGGCTGGACGATGAGCTCGGATCGCTCGAGCCCGGCAAGTTTGCCGACCTCGTCATCAGCAGCTCGGATCCGTTCGAATTCGACACACTCCGGGCCGGGATCGAACAGGTGTGGAAGGCGGGCCGCCTGGTGGTCGGGCCGTAACCCCGGTCTCAGTTCAGTGCGGTCCGTTCCCTCTCGGTCACCACGTGCCAGACCTCCATCTCGCCTTTCCCCTTCACCTCGATTAAGCCTCTAGAGACACAGTCGAACTCGTCCTTGATGAGCTCGTAGGTGGCGCGGGTTATCTGGATGGCACCTCCCGATCCCTGTGACTCCATGCGGCTGGCAGTGTTGACGGCGTCTCCCCACAGGTCGTAGATGAACTTGCGAGTCCCGATGACCCCGGCCACGAGCGGTCCGGAATTGATCCCGATCCGGAAGGCCAGCTTCCGGCCGGCCACCTCACTGACGCTGAAATGATCTCGCACCTGCAAGGCCATCCGGGTAAGAACCTGAGCGTGATCGGACCGCGGCGTTGGCACCCCGGCCGCCGCCATGTAGGCGTCACCGATCGTCTTGATCTTCTCGATCCCGAGCTCGTCGGCCACCACGTCGAAATAGGTGAAAACCTCATTGAGTATCTCGACCAGCTCGCTTGGCGTCATCTGGGCCGACATCGGCGTGAACTCGACCACATCGGCGAACAAGACACTGGCGCCGTCGTAATGCTGGGCGATGGTGGTCGGGGAAGCTTTTAGAGCCTCGGCGATCTGCTTGGGAAGGATATTGAGCAGCAGCGCCTCCGACTTCTCTTGCTCGTTCGACAGCAGACTGAAGGCGGTCTCGCGTTGGCCGGTGAAGTACTGGAGGAGGACGAAGGTGATGGCGGTCACGGCCACGATATTCGCTACGAAGAACGTGGTGACCACCGCTGAGGACAGGTCACCTCCGTCGAGAACCGACTCCAGGAGGCCGGTTGCCAGCACGATCACCGCGAACGAAACAAACCAGTGCCGCGCCCGACCCCCGAAGACGAGGGCTCCGAGAGGGGAGGTGAACGACCACAACACCACTGCCGACGAGTTGACCAGGCCACCCAGCGCCATCGAAAGACAGAACGGGAGGATGAGTGTGAGGCCGAGCTGGCTGAATCGAAAGAGCCGGTACCGCTTGTGACGGGAGAAGAAGGCGATGGAGATTGCCGAGAGCAGGCTGTAGATGAGGGGAATCGAGGCGGCGAGCGGTTCTCCCAGCACCAGGTAGATCAACCCCCAGGCGACCCCGGCGAATCCGATCATGATCGACGAGAACACCAGCAGCTGCTTCTGGAGTACGACCTGGTCGTCGTCGTCCGGAGCGACCCCGATAGTCGCCATCCGTGAATTGGCGTCTCGAAACCAGTTCTTGATTACGGACCTCGTACTTGCTGGGTTCCGAAGCTAGTCGCCCGAGATCTCTGCAAGTCGCACCTTCAGAGCCCGAAGTCGTTCCTTCTTCTCTTCGAAGCCGAAGGAGGAATCCATCTTGCGATGCATCTCGTCAAGCTTGTCGGGGTCGATCCCGCCCCCGCCGTAGCCGGGTTCCGCCGGAAATGGGACGGGTCGATCAACCTGCCGGAGTCTCGACGGGCTCCGGCACGGTCTCGGGGGTGGCCGGTTCCGGCTGGACGGCCGGTTCCTTGATCGGCTCAGGCTCTACGGTGATGATTCGCTGTTGCTTCCCGATGTCCATGTGGGTTGCATCCTTTCTTGTTCGGTGAGGAAGTCGATGATTCGGCCGTCGACCTCGCCGGCATCGGCGGTCACCTCGGGGAAAGCGGCGGCGGCGGCGCCTACGTCGGCAAAGATCTCATGGAGGCGCTGGCGGTCGCTTGTCAGAATCATGCGGCGTCCAACCACCGCCCCGATGGCAACCACCCGGGCCTGCAGGGCCCGGTAGGCGCGCGTGTGCTCAACGACGCGGCCAGACAGCGCCACCAACCCGATGGCGAAGTTGCCGGGGTCTTCGATCGGGTAGTTGTTGAGGAGAGTGCCGATCCGCTTGACGGCATAGATCCCACAGCTGGGCGGGCCACACCGGCGGTTGTCGTGTGGCACGTCTTCAAGCGAACCATTCCTGCAGGTGGCCGTCAGTTCGGTCGAGCGCCAGTGCACCCAGGCGCCGTGCAGACCGTCCTTCTCAATCGACCAGATCCGGTAGCCGAACACCGGCCACGGAGACCAGGACGGTCCATGCCCGTGCTCGATGCGATCGACCACCGATCCCAGCAGCGCCTGGATGCCCCGTTCGTAGCCGGTCGCTTCTTGCTCCAGAGCCTCCGCCTCCTGCTGGAGTTGGGTGATCTGCCTGGAGAGGGTGGCTGCCCGAGCCCGGCGTTGGAGAGCCTTGCCTTCGAGGCGACGGGCTCCGTCGATCTCGGTCCCGATCTCCTTGGCGATCGCCGATCCGTATTTGTCGTGCAGGGCGCGGAGGGTCTCGGAGAAGTGATCGACCGAACTCCCCCGATCGACCGTCAGTTCCGAGATGAGTGGGCGTTCCAGAGCGTTCTCCAAGTCCAAGACGCGACCATACCCGCTCGAACATACGTTCGCAAGACGCGAAGAAATTCCTTCCCCTCGAGCCTGGTGTTTGTTTTCCTCCCCCGGAGGGGAGGTAACAGGTGACAGGTGACCGGCGTCGCCTATTCCGAGATTCCGGCCCGAATGAGGTCAGGGTCTTCGCGACACCGGTGCCCTTCGGCTTCAAGGGAGTTGATGACATCGGCCAGATCGGCGGCCCGCAACACGGCGCCCGGTAGGTGACGGGGGGTTTCGTACCGCTCCCCCCACCGGTCGACGACCTGTTGTGAAACGAGCAGGTTCTGGAGGTAATGGGGATCGGGCGGGTAGTCATTGTCGGGGTCGACGGCAACCTCGTGGGCGTGGAAGGGCTCGTCGTCGCCGGGCGGGACCGCCCGCGGATCGAACTCGGCCAGGGCCATCTCTAGCGCACCCCTGAGCCCCCCGCCCAGATCCAGCTCGGCGGACAGCTCGGCATATTCGTTGTATCCGCACTTTGTGAGCAGCTCTCGATACCGCGCAGGAGAGGCCTTGGCCCGCAGATCGCCCCAGGTCCGGCACCGGAGCAGACCTCTGATCTCGGCGAGCTCGAAGGCGCTGTCCTCGGGCAGCACGACCAGCTCGTCCTCTTCCCGGGAAGGATTGGTGAGCACTCCGTACACGTAGTCCATGCCAACTCCTCTCCTCGCCCCCGCAGGTGATCCCGTCGGCGCGAGAACTGTTTCAGCAGTTATCGGCATCCCGGACAAAACGTTGACGGCCCGCGCCGTTCCCGGCGTTCGCGAACCGTGAATCGACGTCTATCAGGTACCTACCAGTTGCCGGCTACCAGTTGGACGCGCGTCAGCACGAAGCTGCGCAGAGTGATCGACCACATCCCCGCTGCTCGGAGCTCTCCGCGCCACGCGAGAGCCAACCGGCGTCGTCGAGTGTGGCAGTACGATCGCGCCGCGGAAATGAACGCGGCCGGTAGAGAATCGCTAGCCGGGGAAGATGCCGCGACCCATGTTGCGGATGACCTCGTTGATCTCATCTGAGCTGAGATCCTGAGTTGAGAATGTCACCGCTTCGTCGGTCGGGCGCAGATCGGGCATTCCCGGTTCCTGGTGTTCTCCGGGTTCCTCGAGCTGCTCGGGGCGGGTGGGGTGCTCCGCCTTGTCGGTCGATTCGAGCAGACCTTCCTCGACGAGGCGTGCGAAGGCGCCGGCGGCATGGAACTCGTAGAGATTGAGCGCCGCCGCTACTTCCGTTACCGATGCTCCGGAGCCGACGGCGGCCAGCAGGGCCCATTGTCCGGCGCTGAGCGTCGCGTCGGCACGCCCGACCGGTAGCTGGGAGACGAGCCAGAACGGCTGGTCGTTAGTCGGGATGACCCGACGAATGAGGCGCCACTCCTCGGTCCGGGCATCGACCTTCTCAAGTAGCTCGGAAACCGTGATCGTATGAACATCATCGGGGCCGGGTTGCTCTGATCCGGCGAACTCGAACGAACCGGATCCGAGCGCCATCATGAAGTAGGCAACCTCGGTGAGCTGCTCCTCGAGCACCTCTTCGAGAGTTGCCGGCAGGTCACTCGCAAACACATCGGCCTGGTACCGCTCGAGCAGAGCATCGAGCTCCTCGACGGTCTCTGAGCCGGTGGCGGTTGTGGCATAGGCGACCCGACCGCCCTGGAGCAAGATGCGGCCGTCCAGCCGCTCAGAATGAACCCGTAGCTCACCATCCTTGCCGGCGTCGGCAAGCAGCTCTAGCACGCGGTCGAGCCCAAAGGACCCGAGGTCGCCGGACAGTTCAGCCATTGGGTGTTCCTCCATGCATGACTGAGTAATCGGAACTCGAACGGGCTCGCTTGAGAAATGCCTGCGAGGCGGTTTGCCAATTGTTGTTCGTCGTGCCACGTTGATAGGGTCGAACAGGGTAAAGAGCGGGAGCTGGCGTGGGCGGAAAATGGGCGGTTGGTACGGTGCTGGGCGTTGCCCTCATCGGCGCCGTCCTCCAGGCGACGCCGAGCCCGGCATTTCCGGCGCCCACCGACCACGTGGTTTTCGTCGAGCCCGGCGGACGCTGGCACGTACAGGTACCCGGTTTCGTGGATTACACGTTCACATACGGCGAACCGGGCGACATTCCCCTTCTCGGTGACTGGGACGGCGACGGGATCGACACTCCCGGTGTGTATCGATCTGCCTGGGGAGCAGCCCATCTCACCAACGAGATCCCGAAATTCGGGAGCACCACCACCGAGCCGGACATCACGTTCTTCTTCGGCTTGCAGGGCGACCGGGTGTTCACCGGTGACTGGGACGGCGATGGCGTCGACACTCTTGGGTTGAGCCGCAATGGACAGGTGTTCTTGACCGACACGAACGCGACCACGATTGCCTCGCGCGTCTTCTGGTTCGGGACCACGACCGACATCCCCTATGCCGGCGATCCGGACGGGGACGGCATCGACGGGCTGTTCCTGCACCGAACTTCCTCGTCGTCGATCTTCTACACGGACGACCCCGCCGGGGGTCCCGTAGCCTTCTCCTCCGGCTCGCTCTACTTCGGTGATTCCGGCGACGAGCTCGTCATCGGCGACTGGGACGGCGATGGATTCGATTCCCCCGGCATCTTCCGACCCTTCACGACGTCGGTCCACCTCCACAATTTCCTCTGGACGGGATCGGCCCAAAAGAGCTTCCTCTTCGGCCGGCGCGGTTGGCAGCCACTCGCCGGCAACATCCACCTCCATGTCGAGCCGACCAGCCGGATCGCCCCCCTCACCGGGTTGGCAGGTGGCGACGCCTCGCGGCGAGTGGTCATCGCCAAGATCTCCAACTCCTACAAGGCCCGGCCCCAGGCCGGGATCGCCGAGGCCGACCTCGTCATGGAGGTCATCGTCGAAGGCGGCGTCGGCCGGTGGATCGCTCTCTACCAGACCGGGTACCCCGAGACTGTCGGGCCCATCCGCAGCGTCCGGGAGGTCGATCCAAAGCTCATTGAGCCCTTCGATGCCCGAGTTCTCCACAGCGGCGGCCAGCCTTCGGTGCGGGCAGCCCTGGCCGAGGTGGCCGTCGACGAGGGTAACGGACGCATCGCCGGGTATTACCGGGAAGCCGGCCGACCGCCGGTCTATGACCTCATGTACAACTTCGACCGGCTCCCCGACGACGGCTGGGTCGGCGTCGTCGACCCGGTGCTCCCGTTCGACGCCTGGATACCGTCCGGCGGGGCGTCGGCGACCAGCATCGACGTCGCTATGTCCGGCCCGAATACGCTCGCCTGGGAGTACCAGTCGGACCGCTACTTCCGGCACCAGTCCGGCGTCGCGGCGGTTGACACCGCCGGCGACCCCATCACCGCCGATTCGGTCGTGGTGGTCTTCGTCGACCCGATCAGCACGGGCCGCTTCGACTCGGCCGGCCAGCCGGTACCCGACTATCGGGTGGTCGGCAGCGGAGATGGAGTGGTGTTCCGCAACGGCAAGGCCTGGCCGGTCACCTGGGAGCGTGGCAGCACCAGCGACTTCTTCCGGCTCATCCGAACCGATGGGCGGGAGATCCCCATGACCCCGGGACGGACCTGGATCCACGTCACACCCACCACGGGCTCGGTCGACTGGCGCTAGACCGGCCGGCTACCGGATGCCGGTGTCGTAGGCGACATCGAGCTCGACCGGACCCCCATCAACGATGAACTCCTGAGCCGGGGCGGTTCCGAGGAGGCCGTCGTACTCTCGCGGCACGAGCAAGTAGGGGCCATCCGGGAGGCTGGTCTCAAAGCGGCCCTCCGCGCTTGATTCCACCCGCTTCAGCTCGGTGCCGTCTGCGCGAGTGACGACGAGGGCCGCTCCCGGCACCGGCTGATCAGCGCAACCAGGATCGGGCGGAAATCGGACGACCGGACAGGTCGGACCGGCGTGCACGTATCCGAACACCCGGTGGGTTCCGGCATCGGGTCGAATCGTGGTTGTTGTCTTGTCGACAACGGTGGTTGCAGTTGTGGTCGTCGTGGGCCGGTCAATCGGGGTACTGGTCACCGTTGTGCCATCGGTGATGGTGGCGGTCGTGCCGGTTGTGGTTTCCGATGGGGTGTCCACCGGCCGGCCATCACCGGGTCGGACCGGCGGTGGCGGGGTATCGGTGACCCGATCGTTCGTGTGGCCGGCGGTGGCGTCCAGAATCCGTGACTCGAGGGCACTGTCGCCGTCCAGCCGATTCACCTCTTGAGTGGCTCGATCGATCTGATCAGAGATCGCGTCGTCGGGGGTATCGGCGGCCACGAGTTGCTCCAGCTCCTCGACGCGATGCTCGGCCACGACGTCTTCATCCACCCACGAACGAACCGTCTCGGTTACTCGCTTGACGGGATAGAGGACATCGCCGGGAATGGCGTTCTCAGCCGCGAAGGCAATGCCGGTCGGCACGATGACGAGGGCGGCTGCCAACGCCATCACCGAGAAACGACGCCGGTGATAGGCCGGCGCCAGGACCCGGGCTGCCTCGGCGTCAACGGCCGACTCGATCGACGCCAGATGATCCAACCGGGAGTCCTCCGATAGCGGCCGCCAGGTCGCCTGCCTGAGTCGGTGCGAGAACTTGCTCATCTCAGGCACCCATCCCGCCTGCCGACGCGTCGTCGGACATAACCTGGCGGAGCCGCCGCTCGGCGCGGGCGGCCGTTGCGAACACGGCCGCCCGGTTCGTCTCAAGGACGGCCGCGAACTCGCGACCGCTCATGCCCATGACGTGACGGAGAAACAGCACGGCCCGCTGCTGATCCGTCAACTCGGCCATGGCGACCTCGAGGTCGCCACCACCCCCCGCAAGGATCCGTGGGGAGAAGGTAATCCGGGACCTGTCCGTGCAGCGTTTCGCGGCTCCGCTCCCGGCGGCGTATCTCGTCGAGGCACCGGTAGCGAACGCTCCGAAACAGCCAGGCTCGCAGCGAAGCGCCGTCCCCCCGGATGGTGGGAGCCGCCTTGACGAGTTCCAGGAAGGCCTGCTGAACGGCGTCCTCGGCGGCATTCCCATCGCGCAGCATCGAATAGGCAAACGAGTTGAGCCCATCAGCCAGCAATTCGTACAGCCGGCGGAAGGACTCGGGCGCGAGCCGACGCACCCCCTCGGGGAGTGCGTCCAATTCTGCGTTGCTCGGATCACGCGTAATTGCTCGCCCCTGGGTTGCGAGAGTACTCCTAGGAATCGGCGTCGAGAGCTCGAAGGTGAAAGTCATTTCCTACTCGATCGATTGGACGGTCGGTTGTGCGGTCGGGGGTCCGACCCTTCGGCCGAACCTCCGGTGGCTTGTCGGAGGGACGATCCGGTGGGACATCGATCGGACGGTCGACCGGCCGGTCGATGGGGCGGACCTTGGGGACTTCCGTGGGGTCGGGTACGCACGTGATGATTCCATCGGCTCGCAGACACGGGTCGGGCACGCACGGGAGGATTCCGTCTGCTCGCAGACACGGATCGGGCACGCACACCCGGTCCGCTGCCAAATCCGCGATTCGGCACGGATCAGGGATGCACAGCCGGTCGGCCAGCTGATCGATGAGACATGGGTTCGGAATGCAGCGCCGGTCAACCAACCGATCGACACTGAGACACGGAATCGGTATGCATCGGTGATCGGTCAACCGGTCGTAGCACGGCGGTGGCGGTGGGGGTGGATCCGGGCGATGGCACCGGCGGGAATCCGGATGGGCCTCACACCACCGCTTCCACAGCTGCCGGCAGCGCTCTTTGGCAACCGCGGTCAGGTCCTCGTCACCGAACAAGTGGCGACAGCGCTTCCAGATGTGGCTCGCCTCAACGTCATCGTCGATTCGAACGACCGAATCGGCCTCAGTTGCGTCGCCGTCGATGGAGGAGTTGGCGGCCGCAACGCCGCCGAACAGTATCATCAACAGCGCAGTACTCACGGCCACGACGATGGCTCGTCTCATTGTTTGTTCCTTTCCTTACCTGGTAAGACGTTCACGGTGGGGCGGATTCGACGGGCGCCGATGCGATTTGTCGCACCCGTCGGGCACACTGCCGTCATGTCCACGTCTGTTGCCGCCGTCGAGTACCGTCATCGTCCGATGGAAGACACGAGCGCTGGAATCGACCAAGCCATCTCTCAGCTCGATGAGCGGATAGTCGCCGGCGATTACACCGAAGCGGCCGGACAGCTCGGAGCGCTCCGACAACTCTGGAGCCAGGATCCCGGGTCGTTCGCGGCCGACCAGGTCGCGCTCTTGACCGATCTGAGCGCCGGCCTCTCCACCCTCCTGGCCTCCGCCGTCGACGAGGCACTGAAGGCCACCTTCGGGTTCTCGAGCTTCCGACGCGGCCAGCGCGAGATCATCGACGCCGTCGTAGGCGGCCGCGATTGCATCGGTGTCATGCCCACCGGGGCGGGCAAGTCGCTCACGTTCCAGCTCGCCGCCAGGGTGCTGGGCGGCACCACACTGGTGATCTCGCCGCTCATCGCCCTCATGAAAGACCAGGTCGACGGGCTCGATCAGGCCGGATTCCGCTCCACTTACCTCAACTCGAGTCTGGCTCCGCAAGAACGGTCCGACCGCATCGCCAAGATGCGACGGGGCGAATATGAACTGGTGTATGCCGCCCCGGAAGGACTGGAGGCTTCGGTGGGAGGGGCGCTGTCGGGTGTCGATCTCCGGCTCATCGCCGTCGACGAAGCGCACTGTATCAGCCAATGGGGCCACGACTTCCGGCCCGCCTACCGGAACTTGCAGGGATTGAAAGACAGATTCGGTGTCCCGGTTCTCGCCCTCACCGCCACCGCTACCTCCGAGGTGACCCGCGACATCGAGGATCAGCTGGCCCTTCGCAAGCCGGTGCTGTTCCGGGGCTCGTTCCTGCGCTCCAATCTGAACATCCATGTCGTCAAGAAGGGCGAAAGCGCCGACGGTCGGCGGGTCAAGGTGCGCGAGTCCATTGGCAAGCTGTGCCTGGCCCGACCCGGGCAAAGCGGCATCGTGTACACGCTGTCGCGCAAATCGGCCGAGTCCACCGCCGAGTACTTGCGAAGCATGGGAGTGGCGGCGATGCCCTATCACGCCGGGCTGGAGCGAGAAGCCCGAGCCGCCGTCCAGGATGCTTTCATCCATGACGAGATCGAGGTGATCTGCGCCACCATCGCCTTTGGCATGGGCATCGACAAGTCGAATGTCCGATACGTCATTCATCGGGACATGCCCAGGTCGATCGAGTCCTACTACCAGGAAATCGGCCGGGCGGGCCGCGACGGTCTCCCGAGCGACTGCATCCTTTTCTACTCGTGGGCCGATGTCATCAATCTGGAGCGCATGACTAGGGACGGAGAAGAAGGAGGCGACCGAAGGATCCGCCACATGTTCAACTGGGCCGATCGTCTGGCCTGCCGGCACCGAACCATCGTCGGGTACTTCGGCGAAGTCATCGACGACTGCGGCGAATCGTGCCATGTGTGCACCGGAGCCGACATCCTCGCCGGTCTGTCCGGTGGCTCAAAGCGGACGGCCCCGAGGGCCGCTCCGACGATGCCCGCGGCCGAAGGACCGGCCTTCGAAGCCCTGAAGGCGGTCCGGCGACAACTCGCCGATGAGGCGGGCGTGCCTGCCTACATCGTCTTCAGCGATGCCACGCTCGCAGAAATGATCGAACGGCGTCCTTCCACGCCGGCCGAACTGCTCGACGTCAGCGGGGTGGGGCCGAAGAAACTGGAGACCTACGGCGAGGTCTTTCTGTCGGCCATCCGGGATCTCAGCGTCGACGGCTCCTGAGCACGGATCGCACCACCAACAGGGCCACGATGCCCAACACCTCAGCCAGCAGGATCACCCTCGTAGTGTCGGCGGCGGGAACCCAATCGACCTCGTCCCCCCTGATCCGATAGGCCCCAACGGGGCGGGCAGTCATGCCGAACCCACCGCCCGAACCACCAGGAGATTCTTTCCCGGGGTCGCCTTCGCCTCCCCCTCCCCCGCCCCGAACGGCCGCCGCCGGGACAATGGTGACTCCGTTCTGGGTGATCGGCTCTCCGAAGACCCGCCGAACCGTGAGCGTGTCGCGCGCTTGAGTGAGAATCTCTTCTACCTTCGTCATGGAACCCCTCCGTTGACTCGATCCGACCAGTGTCACCCGGCTCGCCACCGGCCACCAGAGCCGTTTGCCCCCAAGATCCCATTGAGGTGGAGGCACGAAGTGGCTCCCAAGGAACGCGAAGCGTTCCCGTCTACCGTGCAACACCAATGGTGTCGACTCCATCACCATCCCAGTCACCGGTGAGGGGTAGGTCACCCCAGGCGCCAAAATGGAACTGGAGATCGTCAGGACCGGTGGTAGTCGAATTACGCACCCTCCAGAATCCCTGGTCGAAGAGGCCGATCGTGTCGGCACCATCGCCATTCCAATCCCCCACCACCGGCCGGCCGAGGTCGCCGCCCATAACCAGCGAGACGTCGGGCGGACCCTCCGCGTTGGAATTCCTGAGCAGCCAACGGTCGTTGCGGTAGACACCGGCCGTGTCGACCCCATCCCCGTCCCAATCGCCTGAAACCGGCACGTCCCCGACTTCACCGAACCTGAACTCGACATCGACCGGCCCCGCCGAATTCGAATTCCGAAGCATCCAGACCCCGCCGCGGAACACTCCGACGGTATCGATCCCGTCGCCATCCCAATCCCCGACAACGGGCACATCCCCGGCTTCACCGAATCTGAACTCCAGGTCGGCCTGGCGTGCCACAACCGAAGTCACGAGCAGCCACACGCCGCTCCGGAAGAGTCCCGGTGTGTCGGTTCCGAATAGGGTTCCGACCGCCCGCCCATCCCAGTTGCCGCTAATCGGCCGGTCACCGGTCAGCCCGAACGAGAGTGAGGTTTCGGCTACGCAACAATCGTTGGTATTGCGCACCAGGAAGAGGCCGCTGTATACCCCTTCCAGGAAATCCTCAACCGATGTCGAGGGGTCGGCATTGGCGAGATGGCGGTAGATAGCAAAGAGGGCGCGCTCGTGGTCGGTGACACCGGCAGGGATCGCCATACCCCGGCAGACCCGGTCGAAATCGCAAGAGGGGCCAACCGAGAACCGATCCACCGGCCCGACGGTGATCAGACGGGAGAAATAGGTGCCGGATGGATCCAGCCTGACTTCCGACCATCTCGGAATCCAGTAGCTGGCCGGCGCCAAAGTGAGACCCACGATGATGGCAAGCGTTGCTGTGACCACCATCAGTTCCCGCGGCCGTGGCAAAGGGTGCTCGCCCGACAGGCTCGCCACGATGGCAATGCCGAGCATCGAACCGGTTGGAATGGTGAACCGGAATTCCTCGAACTGGTAGAAGAACGTCCCCGCCATCAGCACCAGCACGCTGAGCCAATAGCCGGTCAGAAGTGGGGATCTCACCACCTGGTGCCGTCGATAGATGAAGAGCACGACGAGAAGTGGCAGAAGGGCGAGGAACGCGAACGACCAGGCGTTGACATAGAACCCGAGCATGTCAAAGCTGAGCTCGATCAAGCCGAGTTGAGGTGGCACGCTGCTGTGCGGCACCTGACCCAACCAGACTTTCGAGAGCGCGAGTGTTGTCGCCGGCGCCGCCACGAGGGCACCGGCCAGCAGATAGTCGGGCTTCCGACGCCACATTGAGACGACAAACACCCATCCACCCGCCACCCCGAACCCGATCAGCCCGTAGAGCTGGGTAGCGCCCCCCAGAGCGGCTGCGAGGGTTGCCAGGCCCAGCCACCACCGGCTTCCCCTGGTGACATACGGGTAAAGCGCGACCGCCGCTACGGCGAGCAGAGCAGCGGCGATCTGATCAGAGAGAATCCACATCCGGTAGTACCCGAGTGGAGAGAGGGCGAAGGCGAGAACCACGACCCCGGCCTGATAGCGCGGCACCCGGTTCCATCGGGCCAGAACAAGCATCGCCGCCAGCGAGGCGACCACCGCCGCAGCGATGACGGCGAACATCACACCGCCGTCTGCTCCAATATGGAAATCGGCGAACGTCACGCTGACAAAGCCGGGACTACGAGCCGCTGGGAGTTCGGGAACGGCGATCCCATCAAACCAGCGGGCTACCGCCAGGCCCTCGACGAGCCAGTCGAATCCATCGGCGGAGATGAACGGGTAGGAGTTGAAGACATCACCGCGTACCAGGCGGGTGAAAGCGAAGTAGTAGGCGAGGCCAAATGCCCCCACAACGGCGAGCAGGGGGCGCATGTCCGGATATGGACGGGACCCGGCCGGTTCCACCGGCAGGTCCGCACCGATGCTGTCATCCGGTCGCTCGTCAGCCCGCGTATCCAACCAGACCCTCTCGTGGTGCCAGGAGGCTAGCTCCGCCTGGCAAGCCCACCCTCAGGCGAGGTCCCGCACAAACCGATAGTGGGGTCCCGTCGCCGGCGTAACGAACTCCTCACCGACGGAGTGGAAGCCGAGCCGTTCGTAGAACGACCTGGCGGGGGTCCGGCCGTCGCACCACACCCGGACAACGCCCATGGCAATGAGACGGGTGATGCCTTCCTGTACGAGTCGCGTGCCGATGCTGGCATTGCGCATGGTCGGCCGGGTGACCATGCCCTGCAACTGGTACACGGCCGTTTCGACCTCACCTTGCTCGGTGCCGGGGAAAAACGAGACAACACCGACCAGTTCCTCGTCGCCGGAGAAAGCCCCGAGATGAAAGGCGGCGGGGTGGTCGTCGCCGGCGTATCGGGAGGCTTCGGGGGGCAATCCGGGCCGGAGGTGGTGGCGTCGCAACGGAAAGGCATCGTCGGCAGAGATCGCCCGGATCTCCAGGCCGACGGCCGACGCAGTCTGATCGTTCACGTCCTACACCTTGCGCAACGGGGCCCAGGCCAGCAGCAGGGTCTTCTTGCCTTCGCCGTCGAACTCAACAACCGCCTCCGCCTTATCGCCGGTGCCGGCCACCGTTACCACCGTTCCCCGGCCCCAATGATCGTGAATCACCATCTCGCCGGGATGAACCTCGGAGAGGGCGTCGGGTTTGGGAATGATCGACTCCCGGCGATCACGTTTCACCCGCGACTCCTCCTCGATCAGGTGATCGGGCACCTCACGCAGGAATCGACTCGGGCCATTGAAGTTGGGGGCGCCCCACAGGGCCCGCTGGATGGCATTGATCAGGAAGAGCCGCTGCTCGGCCCGCGTCACACCCACGTAGAACAACCGGCGCTCCTCCTCCATCTCGGCCGGTTCACCGAGCGAGCGCATGTGTGGGAACACCCCGTCTTCGAGCCCGACCATGAAGATGACCGGGAACTCAAGACCCTTTGCGTTGTGGAGCGTCATGAGGGTGACCGATCCCGTATGGTCGCCGTCGCCGAGCTCGTCGACCTCGTTGACGAGGCTCACGGTCTCAAGGAACAACTGGAGGCGCTCGATGCCCCCGATCTCCACCCAGGGGACCCCGTCGGCGTTCTCACGGCCGGGCCCGCTCTCCTCGAACTCCTCGGCAATGGTGAGCATCTCTTTCAGGTTCTCGACCCGCCCGAGCGCTTCGACCGTTCGCTCAGCTTCGAACGCCTGCACGAGACCGCTGTCGGACAGCATGGCGTCGACGGCTGCCCGCGGGCCATCCTCGGCCTTCTCGCGGAGGAAGTCGAGCAGACCGAGGAACTCGGCCACCGACCTGGCCGCCCGCGGCGAAACGCCGGGGATGTCGTTGATCTTGAGCAGGGCGTCATAGAACGAAATGCCCTCAGCCTGGGAAAAGCGGTCGATATGGCCGACCGAAGTGTCCCCGATGCCGCGTTTTGGAGAGTTGAGAATCCGTTTCACGGCGACCTGGTCGTCGGGGTTGATCAGCACCTGGAGGTAACCGAAGCCATCCTTGATCTCCCGCCGCTCGTAGAACTTGGTCCCACCCACCACTTGATAGGGGATTCCGTAGCGGACGAACACTTCCTCGAGCACGCGGCTCTGGGCGTTTGTCCGATAGAACACGGCCATGTCGCGGGCGGCGAAGCCGTCTGACTCCAGTTCCCCGATCTTCTCAGACACATAGGCCGCCTCGTCGCGCTCATCCTGGGCCTCGTAGCGACGGATCTTCTCTCCGCCCCCGGCATCGGTCCAGAGCCGCTTCGGTTGACGGGCCGGGTTGTTGGCGATGACCGAATTGGCGGCATCGAGAATGTTCTGCGTTGACCGGTAGTTCTGCTCGAGAAGCACGATGCGAGCATCGGGGTAGTCCCGCTCGAACTCGATGATGTTGCGGATGTTGGCGCCCCGGAACGCATAGATGCTCTGATCCGAATCCCCCACGACGCACAGGTTGCCGTGCTTGGCGGCCAGCATCTTCACGAGCATGTACTGGGCGTGGTTCGTGTCCTGGTACTCGTCGATGAGGATGTAGCGGAACCTGTCCTGGTAGTAGGAGAGGACCTCGGGGAAGGCGCCGAGCAACTCGACGGTCACCTTGAGAAGATCGTCGAAATCCATGGCCGAGGCCTCCACCAGCCGCTGTTGGTAGAGGCGATACACCTCGGACACCTGTTCGTGGAAGTAACCACTCCCCTGCGAAGCAAAGGTCTCGTGATCTATCAGCTCGTTCTTGGCGTTGCTGATGGCGGCTCGAATGTTGCGGGGCGGAAATCGCTTTGTGTCGAGGTCGAGGTCGCGTAGGCAATAGGTGACCAGGCGCAGCGAGTCGGCCCCGTCGTAAATGGAGAACGATGACTTGTACCCGAACCGGGTCGCTTCCCGACGCAGAATCCGGACACAGGCCGAATGAAACGTGGAAACCCACATCGAATTGATGACCGGCCCGACGAGCTCGCCGACCCGGTCCTTCATCTCGGAGGCGGCCTTGTTGGTGAAGGTGATCGCCAGGATCTGATAGGGAGAGACCTCGAGATCCTGGACGAGGTGGGCAATCCGGTAGGTCAGCACCCTCGTCTTACCCGACCCGGCCCCGGCCACCACCAACACCGGCCCATCAGTGGCGGCTACCGCCTCGCGCTGGGCCGGATTGAGGTCAACAAACAGAGAGGACTCAGAAGACATGGGGGCGAGTATACGAGAGTTCCCGAACAGGAATTCCACGGGTGTAGTTCTAGCCGGTCACCGGTGACAGCGAGCTGGGCTCTACTCGAAGAGGGAGCTCAGCGAGCTTCTTGCCTCTTGCTCAAGCAGCTTCTGATAGTGGCGGGCGGAATCGACGATGCTGGCGACGTGGGGCTCGATCGTGCGGAGCGTGCGATCGGTGGCGTCGGAGAAGGCCTCCTCCCGCTGAGAGCCGAGCACCAGGACGCCAACCACCTCGCCGCGGGACCACAGCGGAGCCACTGCGAAGGAGGGCCAGCCCTTGTCTTCCACTCCTGCCGAGGCATCGATCATCTCTTCAGAAGTGACACCATTCACGAAGGCAACGTTGAGATCGTCGACGGTCACATCGGCGGTCGTGAACTGACGGCACCTGAGGGCGCTCAGCGAACGAAACTCGTCGAAGTCGCCCGTGGAGCAGGTCTTCTCGAACCGGGTCAGCAAGCGCCGCTCATTGGGAAGGACAACCGCGGCCGCGTCGAAGTCGAGGATGCGCCGGATGATGTTGAGCGCCTCACCGACGGTCGCCTCCAGATCCATTGCACGGACCCCCACCCCGACGATGTCGTTCACGATGGTGGCCTCAAAGAGCTTGCGGTCGAGGACTTCGCACACCCGGCTGAGCACGTCACTCTCGTCGAGCGACTGGGGAAGCGGCTCCACCCGGCCCATGTCGGACAGAGCGCGGCTGGCGAGCGCCGACTGAATCGCATCGAGCAGTTCGTCGCCCATGGACTCTTTCGTCAGGTAGCCATCGGCGCCCGAGCGGTTGCCCCAGTAGCGATCCTCGGCCGAGTCGCGGCCGGTGAGAATGAGAACGGGAATATGGCGCGATGCCGGGTCTTCCTTGATCAAGCGGCAAACCACATAGCCATGGAGCTTGGGCATCTGAATGTCGAGGAGCACAAGGTCGGGATTCTCCTGATAGAACCTCTGAACCGCTTCCAAACCGTCCATCGCCGCCACGACCTCATAACCGCTCTGTTCGAGCAGCTTGCGGAGGGCGGTCACAAGGACCGGACTGTCGTCTGCGATCAATACTTTCATCGTGCTCTTGCCTCTCGTCCCCTATCGGCACTTTCCAGCAAGGAGTGAAGGGTTGATACGAGGGCCCCTTCCCGGAAGTCTGACTTATCGAAATAGGCGTTTACGCCTGCTGCTTTCGCCCTGTCCTGATCGGAACGCTCCGCTACCGCGGACATCATCACGATGGGGAGAACGGCCGAGCGAGCCCGGACGCCCTCCACCAGCGCGATGCCGTCTGACCCCGGCATTGAATAGTCGACCACAATCCCGTCCACTCCCCCGCCCGCCACGATCTCGAGCGCTTCCTCGGCCGAGGCGGCCACGACGGTGTCGAAGCCGCCGGCGGCCAGGGCACCTGCGACGATCTGACGCACCCCCGGCGAGTCGTCGACCACGAGGATCCGGGGCAATTGGTCGGGCACCAGTCCGGAACGAGATTGGCGACTCGCTTCACCGAGTGCATTGGCGTCGAGCATTAGAGCCAGCTCCCCCCCGCCGAGGAGGGCGGCGCCGGTGATGAGATGGGTCCCCGAGACGAGCGGACCGAGACTCTTGGTCGCCACTTCGCGGATTCCGATCACAGAGGTAACTGCCAGCGCGGCGGGACCCGCTTGAGTGGAGATTACGACCACATCGCGGTGTGGTTCGCTGTCGGAGAGGCCGGCGGCGGCGGCAAATGACCCGATCGGCAGCATTCCGTCACCCCAAACGATTTCCTGACTTCCGGCCACGGTGACCCGGTCGGCGTCGAGGATGGAGAAGCGATCGAGCACTGCGGGCTCAGCGAGACCCCAGCGGCGGCCGGCAGCCTCCACGATGAGTGCCCGCTGGAGGCTCTGGAAAGCCGGGACGGTAATCGTGACCGTGGTGCCTACTCCCGTCTCGGTCTCCAGCCGGACCGACCCGCGCATGTCGCGAACAAGCCGGGCAACGTTTCCGAAGCCCTGGCCGCTCCCGCTCAACTCACTATGGGTTGGCGACGTGCTGATTCCGGTTTCGAAGAGAAGGACCCGGAGCTGGTCTTCGCCGATCTCTCCATCGGGTGCAAGATGTCCGTTGAGGATGGCGGTCTGACGCAAGGCGGCCCAATCAAGACCCTTGCCATCATCACTGACTGACAAGCTAAGGCGCCCATCATCGACCGAGGCACGAATCGACAGTGTGCCGGCGGCCGGTTTCCCGGCGTGGAGGCGATCCTCGGGGTTCTCGAGGCCATGCTCGATGGAGTTCACGATCAGGTTGCGGAACGCATCTGCCAGATTCTCGAGAATCTGCAGGTCGACTTCGATGTCGTCGTCGACGATTTCGAGACGGACCTCGCGGCCGGTCTTCTTGGCCAGGAATCGAACGAGGCCGGGAACCGTGCCGGTCACTGTCGACAGCGGGACCGCGACGAGTGTGACCGCCTGCTGCTGGATCTCGGCGACCGCCGCGGTTATGTCGTGGATGGCAGCCTCCCAGCGACTGGCGAGCGAAGCCACTTCGCGCGGGCTGGAGGTGGTGGCCAATCGCAGCGCCTCCACCGTTGTGCTCAATGCCTCAGCGTCGAGCCTGAGCTCGGCCACCCGATTGATTAGCCGATAGAGCTTGGCGGTATCAACACCGGTCGTCTCTCCCGAGGAGAACGTCTCGGTGGAGGAAAGCAGACCTCCAAGGTTGCCGACGTTCGGATCGGGCGGAGGGTTGTCGCCCTTCGCCCCATCGATGACGATGAGCCCCGGACCCCCGGTGTGATCATATGGAGCGGGTTGATCGGCAGCGATCGGCACATCTCCCAGCGAGATGGGGCTCGGGAGAGCCTCAGCGACCTCAGCCATTGCCGCGGCAGGAGGTTCTTCCCCCCGGATGAGGGCACCGAGGGCAGCTGAGAGCTCGGGCGTTCCCTGCTCGGGATCGGCGTCAATCGCCGACACGAGCTGTTGACTGACGGCGAGGAATCGGCGACCGAGCTCGGCGCTCGGATCGAGGGTGTGATCCTGGACTGCCTTCCAATCCGACTCGAGCCGGCCACCGGCATCGCCGATGGCGGCGAAGCCCATTACTTTGGCCGTTCCCTTGATCGTGTGAGCTTCGCGGGCGCAAGTCTCAGTCACTTCGGCTGTGAGGGTCCCGTCGATCATGGCTTGAGCGCCGTCAACGAGGCGCGGTGATCGATCTTCCATCTCCGTCCGGAAGATCCCCTGCAATTCGTCGTCTTGATTCCAGTCCACGGATTCCTTGCCAGTTCTCGAGGGACTAGCAAGCGGTATCGACAAGGAGATCAGTTGGCTTGAGGCAATAGACGAAAGCTGCCCATCGGAATCCGGCACCAGACAACCGGCATCAGACAACCGGCATTAGCGTTCCCACCAGTGGGGAGAACGCAATCAACGGATGCCTGAAAGCGAGCGCCGGACGCCTGATAGCTAGCAACGCTTCAGGCGTTGCCGGTGACCGGTGACAGGTGACCGCTATTCCCACTCGATCGTTGCGGGCGGTTTCGAGGAAATGTCGTAGGTGACCCGGTTGATTCCATCCACTTCGTTGATGACCCGAGATGAGATCCGTTCGAGCAGGTCGTAGGGAAGCCGGGCCCAGTCGGCGGTCATGGCGTCGTCGGAAGTGACGGCACGGAGTATCAGGGGGTGGGCGTAGGTGCGTTCATCGCCCTGCACGCCGACGGTCCGAATGCCGGCCAGCACCCCGAACGACTGCCACAACTCCTTGTAGAGCCCGGCCCTGCGTACTTCCTCGCTGATGATGTGATCGGCGGCCCGGAGTATGTCGAGACGTTCCTCGGTGACCTCGCCGATGATGCGGATGGCCAAACCGGGTCCGGGAAATGGTTGGCGCCACACGATCTCGTCGGGCAGTCCCAATTCTTCGCCGACCGCCCGTACCTCGTCCTTGAAGAGATCCCTGAGGGGCTCAACCAGCTCGAATTGCATGTCGTCGGGTAGACCGCCCACGTTGTGGTGACTCTTGATCCTGGCTGCGTCCTTGGTTCCCGATTCGATGATGTCGGGGTAGAGGGTGCCCTGGACAAGCAAATCGACGTCTTCCAGATCGGCCGCCACTTCTTCAAACACCCGGATAAACGTCTCTCCGATAATCATCCGCTTGCGTTCCGGGTCGGTGATGCCCTCCAAAGCCGACACGAACCGGTCGGCCGCCTCGACATGGATGAGGTTCATGTGAAAGGCCCGATCAAAGGTTTCGACCACCTGTTCGGCCTCTCCAGACCGAAGCAGGCCGTGATCGATGAATACGCAGGTGAGCTGATCACCAACTGCCTTGTGCACGAGGGCGGCAGCCACCGCCGAGTCGACCCCGCCCGAGAGCCCACAGATGACCTTGCGGTCGCCGACCTGGGCCCGGATGTGATCGACCGAACGTTCGATGATCGACACGTGGGTCCACGTCGGCCGGGCACCGGCTGCCTCGTACAAGAACTGTTTGAGGATCTCCTGACCACGCGGTGTGTGGGCGACTTCCGGATGGAATTGGACACCGTAGAAGTGGCGAGCCGGGTCCTCCATGGCGGCCACCGGCGAGCCCGGGGTGTTGGCCGTAACCACGAATCCGGGCGGTGCCTTGACCACGGCATCGCCGTGGCTCATCCATACCGGCTGGTTCTCGGGCAGCTCAGAGAACAAGACAGACGACTCGCCGGTCGTTTCGAGATCCGCCTTGCCGTACTCGCCGGCTTCTCGATGGTCGACAACACCCCCGAGACCGTGGGCCAGCAGCTGGTGTCCATAGCAAATGCCGAACACCGGAATCCCGAGCTCGAAGAAGCCCGGGTCGATGTCGTAGGCATTCTCCGCATACACCGACGCTGGACCCCCCGACAGGATGATGGCGGTCGGGTTCTTCTCCGCCGCTTCGACAGCAGTCGTGTCACGAGGAACGATCTCCGAGAACACGTGGGCCTCTCGGACCCGGCGGGCAATCAGCTGGGCGTACTGAGCTCCGAAGTCGACCACCAGGACCCGGTCGAAGCCTTCTTCGTGAATCGGTTGCATCAAGCCATCCCTACCTGTTGAGCCTTTTGCAGGGCCTTGCCCTCGGTCTGGAGGGCGGGGGCAATCATGACCTCGGCCTTCTGGAAGTCCTTGATGGTCTCGTAGCCGGTGGTGGCCATGGAAACGCGCAAGCCACCGAAGAGATTGCGCCGTCCGTCGTTCTCGTAGGCGGGGCCGACCAGAATCTCCTCAAGAGTGCCGAGCTTGCCAACCTCGACCCGGGCTCCCCGCGGCAGGGTGGGGTGGAAGGTGGCCATACCCCAGTGCACGCCCCTCCCGGGCGATTCCACGGCCGACGCCAGTGGCGAGCCGATCATCACGGCGTCGGCGCCGCAGGCGATCGCCTTGGCAATGTCTCCGCCCCGACGCATGCCACCATCGGCGATGACATGGACATAGCGGCCTGTTTCGTCCAGGTAGGACATACGGGCTCCGGCCGCGTCGGCGATGGCGGTGGCCTGGGGCACTCCAATACCGAGGACCCCACGGGTAGTGCAGGCTGCTCCCGGTCCCACACCGACCAGCACACCGACCGCTCCGGTGCGCATCAGATGAAGCGCGGTGGAGTAGGAGGCGACACCGCCGACGATGACCGGTAGTTCGAAGTTCCGAATGAATTCCTTCAGGTTGAGTGGCTCTTCCCGACTCGAGACGTGCTCAGCCGAGACCACCGTGCCCTGGATCACGAGAATGTGGAGGCCGGCGTCGGTGGTGAGGCCGGCATACTCCTGTACCCGCTGGGGGGTGAGGCTGGCAGCGGTGATGATCCCGGCGCTTCGCAGGTCAGCGATCCTCCGACCGATGAGCTCGGGCTTGAGTGGCTCCTGGTAGATCTCCTGCATGCGGCGGGTTGCCTTTTCGGCAGGGAGCGAGGCGATCTCTTCAAGCTGCGCAGAGGGGTCCTCGTACCTCGTCCAGAGGCCTTCGAGGTTCAGAACTGCCAGGCCACCGAGACGGCCGATCTCGACCGCAGTCTCGGGACTCACCCCCGAGTCCATCGCCGAGGCCATGAGTGGCAAATCGAACTTGTAGGCGTCGATCTCCCAGCTCAAGTCAACGTCCTCAGGATCCCGCGTGCGCCGGGAGGGGACGATTGCGATGTCGTCGAAGCCATACGCCTGACGACCAGACTTGCCAATGCCGATCTCGATTTCTGCCATAGCGGGAGGGTACTAGCGGTGCCAGCAGTCAGATCCGACCTCGAGGTAGATCGCGAAAAGATGCCCACCGCCCATCGTCGACCGCAACTTGTCGGTGGGCGGTTGGCGGTCGGCTCGCTAGTGCCCCGTCAACCCAACCTTCTGCCTCACGCCGACTTGATACTTCTCCGCGCTTGAGCGGGCGTCGAGGGCGCCCTTGTTCATGAGGCGCGATACCTCTTCATCCTCGAGGACGCTGTAGGCGGAACGGATCGGCGCCAAACCGTCGACGACGGCCTCGGCCACGAGTTGCTTGAACGCCCCGTACTGCTTGTCGTGGTGCTCCTCAGCCAGCGTCTCGACCGGTGTGTCCTGGAAGAGCGCCAGGATCTCGAGCAAGTTGGTGATGCCGGGCTTCTTCTCCCAGTCATACTCGATCCCGGTGCCCGAGTCTGTCACGGCCCGCCCTACCTTCTTGCGGACGACGTCGGGCCCATCGAGTAGGAGAATCCGGCTCCCCTGATTCGGGTCGGATTTGGACATCTTCGAGGTGGGGTCCTGCAGAGACATGATGCGGGCGCCATGCTCGGGGATGATGCCTTCCGGGACCGGGAACTCATCGCCGTAACGCCGGTTGAACCGCTCGGCCAGGTCGCGGGCGAGCTCGAGATGCTGAGTCTGATCTTCGCCCACCGGTACCTTGTGGGCGTGGTGGATGAGGATGTCGGCCGCCATCAGTACGGGATAGGAATACAGACCGAGATTGGCTCCCACCCGATCTGACTTGTCCTTGAACTGGGTCATCCGATTGAGCGACCCGAGCTGGGTGAGAGTGCCGAGGATCCAGGACAATTCGGTGTGCTGGGGCACCTGGCTCTGGTAATAGAACGACGACGTGGTCGGGTCAACCCCGGCCGCCATCACCATCTTGGCCGCCTCCAAGCGGTCCTTCTCGAATACGGCAGGATCCTGCGGGACGGTCAATGCATGCAGGTCGACAACGCAGTAGATGGTCTCGTACTCATCCTGAAGACGCACCCAGTTGCGCAGAGCGCCGAGGTAGTTGCCGATGTGGATGTCACCGGTCGGCTGAATACCAGAGAAGACGACTTGTTTTGGCATAGAACGACGAGGTTAGTTGCTGGTTCCCGATCCCGGGCAGATAGCCAACTGTTGACAGTTGACAGTCAGCAGTTATCGCCGCAGGTTCCGGCTGTGAACTGTGAACTGTGAACTGCGTATTGACTTACTCCCGCGCTCCCACCAAACTGCACCCGTGGCCAAGACCCAGATCCTCATTACCTAGCGCATACGTCGCCGACGTATGCGCCCCTGCCCTTCGGAAAACCCGGAGGGTTTTTCATTGAAAGGAGGAGGGATGGTCGAGATCTATGACACCACCCTGCGCGACGGAACCCAGCGGGAGGGCATCAGCCTGACGGTGGAGGAGAAGCTGCGCATCGCCGTCCTTCTCGACGAGTTGGGAGTCCATTACATCGAAGGTGGCTGGCCGGGCGCACTCCCCAAGGACACCGAGTTCTTCATCCGGGCCGAAAAAGAACTCGATCTCGACCTCTCCACGCTCGTGGCGTTCGGTTCCACCCGCCGGGCCGGCATCGAGGCGGCGTCGGATCCTCAGCTGCAGGCACTGCTCGACGCCAACACCGAGGTGATCTGTGTGGTCGGCAAGTCATGGGACTACCACGTGACCGAGGCGCTCCGTACCACGCTCGAAGAAGGCCTTGCCATGGTCACCGACACGGTCACCTTCCTGCGCTCGGAGGGCAAGCGGGTGTTCCTCGACGCCGAGCACTTCTTCGACGGATTCACTCACAGCCCCGAATACGCGCTCCAGGTGGTGGCCGCCGCCACGGAAGCAGGCGCCGAGCGGGTCATCCTGTGCGACACGAACGGGGGCGGCCTCCCGTCCTCCATCGCCGCAGCCGTCGCGGCCGCCAGAGCAGCGGTGCCTGCGGCCGTCCTCGGCATCCACACCCACAACGACTCGGGGTGCGCCGTCGCCAATACCCTGGCGGCGGTTGAGGCCGGTGTGACCCAGGTGCAAGGCTGTATCAACGGCTACGGCGAGCGCACCGGGAACGCCGACTTGTGCACGGTTCTGCCCGACCTCGTTCTCAAGCTCGGGATCGACGCGATACCGAAGGAACGGCTCACCCGGCTCACCACCATCTCGCATCTCATTGCCGACCTCGTCAACGTCACCGTGGATCCCCATCATCCGTATGTGGGGACCTCGGCGTTTGCCCACAAGGCCGGGCTCCATACCTCGGCACTTGCCCGCCGATCCGACGCCTATGAGCACATCAGCCCTGCCGAGGTCGGCAACACCACGCGGATGGTGGTGTCGGAAATGGCAGGCCGATCGACCGTGCTCGGCAAGGCTCGCGAGCAAGGTTTGAATCTGGACGACGAGACCGCAGCCAGCATCCTCGCCACCGTCAAAGAGCTAGAGACCCGGGGCTACCAGATCGAGGCGGCCGACGGCACCTTCGAGTTGCTGGTCCGGCAAGCGACCGGCTGGGTGCAGCCGTTCTTCGAGCTGGAATCGTTCCGGGTCTTCACCGAGCGTCGTGTCGGTGGCGACGTCATCGCCGAGGCGACCATCAAAGTCCACGTGCAAGGCGAGCGGGTCGTGGCTACAGCCGAGGGTGACGGGCCCGTCAATGCCCTCGACAGGGCACTTCGACAGGCCCTGGCCGGAGCGTATCCGGTCGTCGAGCACCTCCGGCTCACCGACTACCGGGTACGAGTGCTCGACCCGGCGGCAGGAACGGCCGCCGTCACCCGGGTTCTGCTCGAGATGAGCGACGGCAAGGAGGCGTGGGGAACCATCGGCGTCCATGAGAACATCATCGAGGCGTCGTGGGAAGCGGTCGCCGACGGGGTTGTGGTCGGCCTGCTCCGGCTGACCTGACATGCTCCTCGGAACCGCCGCCAATGTCGCCACGGTCCTGATCGGATCCACAGTGGGCGCCCTCGCCGGGTCCCGATTCCCCGAGCGGATCCGGTCGACGGTGATGGCCGGACTCGGGTTGCTGACGCTGGCCATCGGCTTTCGGGATTCGCTGGCAGCGACGGAGTTCATTCCGATCCTGGCGGCGATCCTCGCCGGGGGCGTCATCGGAGAGTTGCTGCGCATCGAACAGGGCCTTGAGTGGCTGGGAGAGCGGTTGCGCGATCGCTTCGCAGGCCAGCACCTCTCTCCCGCCATCGACCCCGAACTACCCGAGGCAGCCATCGAGGATCTGCCTGCCGACGGCGGCAGCCGATTCGCCGAGGGCTTTGTCGTCGCGTCACTCGTGTTCTGTGTCGGTCCTCTCACCGTGCTCGGCAGCATCAACGACGGGCTGGGTGATCCGGAGCTGCTCTACATCAAGGCCGGCCTGGACGGGTTCGCCTCCGCCGCCTTCGCGGCAGTGTATGGATGGGGCGTCATCCTCTCAGCCGTCACTGTATTCGTTGTCCAGGGCGGGATTGCCGGGCTCTCAGCGCTGCTCGGCGACTTCCTATCAGATACCTCCCTCGACGCTCTGACCTCGGCCGGAGGCATCCTGCTACTGGGGGTGTCGCTCCGACTGCTCGACCTGAAACGGATCCGGGTCGGCAACCTGCTGCCGGCGCTCATCCTGGCGCCGTTGTTCACTGCCCTCTGACGACGGCGAGCAACGATCGCATGATGGCGGCCGAGGCGCCCCACAGCACCTCGCCCTCGACTTCAATGAACCAGAGGTCGTGACCGGACCAGTTCTCGGTTCGCCAGCGTTCCTCATTCAGGAAATGGTGAAGGGGCGGCACCATCGTTGAGGCGACCTCGGCAGGGTCAGGAACGAGTCGCGGCACGCCGTCCAGCCGGCCAACCACCGGCGCTACGACCACGTCGAAGCGGTTCGTCGAAACCGGATCCAGGAAACCGAGCGGCGTCACTTGATGGGCCTGAATTCCTACCTCTTCGTCAGCTTCGCGAAGCGCGGCAGCCAGCACCGAGTCATCGATCGGATCGATCTTCCCTCCCGGAAACGCCAGCTGACCGGGGTGCGACGGCATGTGGTCGGGCCGCTTGGTGATCACCACGCGCACGATCCCGTCATCGTCCTCGAATAGCGGAACCAGCACCGCCGCAGTGGGCGGATGTGTCCCAACATGATCGGCAGGCAGGTCAGTAAGCGTGTCCCAAAGCGAAGCCATCGGAGAAGCCTACGGCAAGTGGTGTTCTCCGCTCCCGGCTGGCGTGCCGCCCCTCTGGCGGGTGACCGGTGACCGGAGATATGCTTCACCGATGCCGCGGCCACTATCAATAGGAGGGAGCCCGGGAATGCTCACCGGTGGCTCCCGGTTCACCCCGCGGCTGGAACTGCGACCCTTTCGGCGCCGCGACCTCGATTCCCTTGTCGATGCCGCCGCCGATTCGCTCACCGATCTCACCAGGTGGCTCCCGTGGGCCCATTCGGGATATGGACGCCGCGATGCGCTCGTCTTTCTCCGGGATTCCGTTTCGGCATGGGGCGAGGGCCGCGCCTTCGACTTCACCATCCGCTATCTCGAAGACCCGGCTTTTCACGTCGGCAACGTGTCTGTCTGGTACATCTCCCGTCAGTCGCGGGTCGGCGAGGTGGGGTATTGGATTCGATCGACCGAAACCCGCAAGAATGTAGCCACCGAGGCCACCGCCCGTATCCTCGAAGTGGCGTTCGATGAGTTGATGCTGCATCGAGTCGTACTCCGCATCGCGGTCGGCAATCGCGGGAGTGAGCGCGTCGCCGAGAAGCTCGGTTTCACCCGCGAGGGACTCCTACGACAGGAGCTCCAGGTGAACGATGAATGGATGGATCACTCCATATGGGGCCTGCTCGAGCACGAGTACGCCGCCTGCAGGCCGCGCTACGTCGAGGCAGGCTGGCTAACCGGCTAGCGGGTCGACCGCCCCATCGTTGGTCGGGCACTGGAAACGTCCGCGCCGGACGGCCCCGTCGGACCTGGGCCTCAAGGCCGCCAGGATCGGTACCGACACTGAGTGGAGGCCCGGATTCTCGGTACGATGACCCCGGCGCGCCCCATGACGACACAGACTCCCCAACCACCCCCGGTCTACATTCCGCCCCGGTCCCGACGATCGGTGGCTGGGCGCCGACTCGACCACAACTTCCTCCTCCTCAGCCGGGTGATGGGGCTGATCCTGACCGGCTATCTGCTCTTCGATCGCGCCTTCGCTTGGATCCACATTCCCGGAACTCCGATCTTCGTCGGGGAGATCGCGCTCGTGTTCGGGCTGTGGGTGATTCTCCAAACACCTCATCTCGGACGCCTCATTCGGGTGAGCCGGCCAATTCAGTTTCTCATGCTGTTCATGCTGTGGGGGTTCGCACTCGCCTTTGAGGGCTTCGGCACCTGGGGAATCGATGCGGTCCGGGATAGCGCCCTCTGGTACTACGGAGGGTTCGCCCTTATCAGCGGGGTCCTCCTGCTGTACAAGCCCAGCGTGTGGGACGAGACGGTCGACCGCCTCACCCGTTTCATCCCGTTCTTCTTCACGATCATGCTGATTCGTTTCGCCTTCGCCCAGGCATCGATCGGCCCCCGAATTCCGGACTCGTCGACCCGCCTGACCGCCCACAAGACGGCCAACATCGCAGTCAACGTCGCCATTGCCCTGGCCTTCTTCATCATCGTCATCGGCCCTTCGGCATCCAAGGAGCTCCGCCGACGGGCGACCGGCCTAACCCTGGTGGGTCTGCTCCTCGTTGTGTCTGTCGGGACCCAGAGTCGGTCCGGGTTCCTGGCCGCATTCCTCATCCTGACGGTGGTCTTCGCGACGGCCCGTCACGCTCGAAGCGTCATGCTGGGGGTCATGGCCCTCGCCATCATGGTCGCCATCCTGGCGGCCGCCCTCGACGTCAAGTTCCAGCTAGATCGCCGAGAACTGTCCGTCGAACAGGTAATCGAGAACATCCAATCGGTGACAGACGAGGCGACCTCCGGAGGCCAATTCGACAACACCACACAATGGCGGCTCAACCTATGGGGACTCGTTGTTGAGGACGTTTTCATACCCGAACGGGTTTTGACGGGCTTCGGGTTCGGCGAGAATGTCGCGCTGCGCTACGGCGTCGCCGACACGGATCGGTCAAGTCCGCTCCGGAATCCGCACAACTCGCACCTGTCGGTGCTGGCTCGGATGGGATTGGTAGGAATCGTTCTCTGGGTGGCAATGTTCACCAGCTGGTACCTCAGCCTGATCCGGGCGCGCCGCCAGTTTCGCGAGCTCGGTGAGGATGGACGCGCCAGCCTGGCGTTCTGGCTGATCCTTTCGATGACCGCGCTCCTCGTCAATGCCTTCTTCGATCCCACCATGGAGGGACCTCAGGTCGGGGTTCTGGTTTGGACGCTATTTGGCGCCGGCGCCGTCCTCGGGGTCGGCTCCCGATCGGTCGGAGCCCGTCGACGCCGCCGTCGCCGCGGCCGCGAGGGCGACTTCGATTGGCTGCTCCTGCAAGCAGGCCGCCCCGTAAGCCCCGGCCATCCCTCCCTCGTTCTCGACGACGACCTTCAGCAAGTCGTTGAGGGCTTCGATGAGCTCCTGGCCGAAGGGGACAATTCGGAGGAGTAGACAGTTGACAGTTGACAGTTGACAGTCCCACGAGAAGATCCCGGCGCTTCTGCGCCGGGATCTTCTCTCTACCAACTGCGAAGCCACCCTGGCATGGAGAAAGCCGGCGCAAAGCGCCGGCTTTCTCCCAAGGAACTCGAAGAGTTCCCTACATCATTCCGTGCATGTCGCCGCCGCCCGGCATGGCGGGAGGGGCGTCTTCCTGCTCCTCGGCCACGATGGCCTCGGTGGTGATGAGCAATCCCGCGATCGATGCCGCGTTCTGCAGCGTCGAACGGGTCACCTTGGCCGGATCGATGATCCCGGCCTTCATGAGATCCTCATACACGCCGGTCTGGGCGTTGAAGCCCTCCTTGCCGTTCTGAGCCCTTACATGCTCGACGATCACGCCGCCTTCGTAGCCGGCGTTGACCGAGATCTGGCGCAACGGGGCCTCGAGCGACTTGAGGACGATCTGGCGACCGGCCTTCTCGTCGTCCGTGCCACCACGCAGCTTGGCGATCGCAGCCCCGGAACGGAGCAGGGAAACCCCGCCGCCCGGGAGGATGCCCTCTTCGACGGCCGCCCGGGTCGCCTGAATGGCGTCCTCGATGCGATGCTTGCGCTCCTTGAGCTCGACCTCGGTGGCCGCACCGACCTTGATGATGGCAACGCCACCGGCCAGCTTGGCGAGACGCTCAGCGAGCTTCTCACGATCCCAGTCCGAGTCGCTGTTCTCAATCTCGCGGCGGATCTGGGCCACCCTCGCCTCGACATCGGCCTTCTTGCCGTCGCCCTCCACGATGGTGGTGTCGTCCTTGCTGATGACCACCTTGCGGGCGGTGCCGAGCAACTCGAGGTTTGCGTTCTCGAGCTTGAGACCGACTTCCTCGCTGATCACGGTGGAACCGGTCAGGATCGCAATGTCCTGCAACATGGCCTTGCGACGCTCACCGAAGCCCGGCGCCTTGACGGCCGCCGAAGCGAAGGTGCCCCGGATCTTGTTCACAACCAGAGTGGCGAGAGCTTCGCCCTCGAGGTCCTCGGCAATGATCAGAAGCGGCTTGCCCGACTGCATGACCTTCTCCAGCACGGGAAGCAGATCATGAACGGCCCCAATCTTCTGATTGGCCATGAGGATGTAGGGATCCTCCAGCACGACCTCCTGCCGGTCGGTATCGGTGACGAAGTACGGGGAGATATAGCCCTTGTCGAACTGCATGCCCTCGGTGAACTCCAGCTCAACGCCAAAGGTCTGGCTGTCCTCGACGGTGATGACACCCTCGTTGCCGACCTTGGCAAGCGCCTCGGCGATTCGATCGCCGATCGCCTGGTCGGCTGCCGAGTTGGCGGCCACGTAGGCAATCTTATCTTTGTCGGTGGAACCGACCGGCTCAGCCTCGTCCATGAGGAAACCGACCGAAGCCTCGACCGCCTGCTCGATGCCGCGCTTGAGCTCCATCGGGTTGGCCCCGGCGGCGACGTAGCGAAGGCCTTCGCGCACCATCGCCTGGGCGAGCACGGTTGCCGTCGTGGTGCCGTCACCGGCGACGTCGTTCGTCTTGTTGGCGACTTCCTTGGCGAGCTGGGCGCCCATGTTCTGCCACGGGTCTTCCAGCTCGATTTCCTTGGCGATGGTTACGCCGTCATTGGTAATGGTGGGTGCGCCCCACTTCTTCTCGATGAGCACGTTCCGACCCTTGGGCCCGAGCGTGACTTTGACGGTATCCGCCAATTGGTCGACACCGGACTGCAGCGAATGACGCGCATCCTCGTCGAATTGAATTGTCTTGGCTGCCATGTTTCTTCTCTCCTAGCCGATGACCGCGAGCACGTCGCGGGAGGACAGGATCAAGAATTCCTGGCCTTCAAATTTGATCTCGGTTCCGCCGTACTTGGAATAGACGACGATGTCGCCTTCCTTGACGTCCAACGGAAGGCGTTCGCCATCCTGGAACTCACCTGGTCCGACTGCCATGACATCGCCGAGTTGCGGCTTTTCCTTGGCAGTATCCGGAATCACGAGGCCCGACGGTGTCGTCGAGGTTTCGTCTTCCTTGGGTTTTACAATGATGCGATCGCCCAGTGGCTTCAGCTTCATGCGGTTCCCCTCCTTTAGCACTCGATACTTACGAGCGCTAAATATAGCACTCAACCGATGCGAGTGCTAACAGGTTTTTCGCGAGGTATTGGAGGCTGCGATCGATACCCGACAGAGCGGCCACCAGTTGCCGGCTGCCAGCAAGAAGCGACCTGGTGGGTCTGGCCGGTGACAGGTGACCTGTCACGCCAGTGACAAGCCCGCCTGAACGTCGCCGCCGTAACCGCTTGATTCGCCGCGGGCGAGTTTGTGGGCACCGACGACGGCGATCATGGCGCCGTTGTCGGTGCAGAGATCGCGGGGCGGCACGAACAACGTGACCCCCCTCCGATCTGCTTCCTCCTGCAACCGGGCCCGCAAACGGGTGTTTGCCATGACCCCTCCCCCGCCGCCGACCACTTTGACGCCGGTGGCATCGACGGCGTTGAACGTCTTGGCGACGAGTACGTCCACAATCGCTTCCTGCAACGAGGCCGCGACATCCGGGATTGGTGGCAGCGTGCCGGCATCGCGATGGTCCCGGACGTAGGTGATGAGAGAGGTCTTGAGGCCCGAGAAGGAGAAGTCGTATGGACGGTCTGACAACGCCCGGGGGAAGGCAATCGCGGCAGGATCGCCGTTCTCGGCCTCGCGGTCGATGGCCGGCCCGCCCGGATAGCCGAGCCCGAGGAATCGGGCTGTCTTGTCGAGGGCCTCACCGGCCGCGTCGTCGATGGTGGACCCGAGGATCTCGTAGTCACCCCAGTCCTTCATGTGGACGATTTGGCTATGACCGCCCGAGGCGAGCAGCACCACGGCCGGCGGAGCGAAGTCGTAATCGCCCAGCAGCGGAGCGAACAGGTGGCCCTCCATGTGGTTGACCGCAATGAATGGCTTGCCGAGCGCCCACGCCAGCGACTTGGCAAACGTGAAGCCGACCACGAGGGCACCGACGAGGCCCGGGCCCTGGGTAGCCGCGATCCCGTCCAGGTCGCTCTGGTGGACCCCGGCCTCCGACAACGCCCGATGGGCGAGGTGGCGCACCGACTCAACGTGGGCACGGGCGGCCACCTCGGGCACGACACCGCCAAAGCGAGCGTGGATGTCCACTTGCGACGCCAACACGTTTGACCGCATCGTGGTTCCGGCCACCACCCCCAGCCCGGTCTCATCACAGCTGGTCTCGATCCCGAGCACCACCGGAGTATCGCTCACGACGCCTTCTCCCGGATCGAGCTCAGAGTCGCCTGATAGCCGGCCGAGTCGATGTCTACCGCCCACATGACCACTGCGTCTTCGGTGGTGTAATAGCCCTTGCGGGTCCCGGCCGATTCGAACGCGAACTTGCGATACAACTCGAGGGCGGCTTGGTTCGATTCTCGGACCTCGAGGGTCAGGTGCCGGGCACCGTTGGCACGGGCGATCTCGATGAGCTCCATCATCAGGTGCGACCCCACCCCTCGCTCCCGACGTGCAGGCGCAACCGCCAGGGTCACCACATGGGCATCCTCTCCGACCAGCATGAGCCCCCCGTACCCGCATATCGCGCCCTGATCGGTGACAACGACATAACGCCTGGTCGGTTGGGCAACCTCCTTGGCAAGCAGCGAACGGGACCACGGTTCCACGAATGACACCATTTCGATCTCCAGGACCGCATCGAGATCACCGTGCTCGAGGGGGCGAATGGTCATCACTCGGTCCACCCCGCCTCTTGCCGGTAGTCCTTCCAATTGATGGTCACATCCGGATCCCGCAGATAGAGCGGTCGGACATCGTCCGGGGCGGGAAGATCCCCTTTTGCCATGCGAGCACGGGCCAGCTCCAGCAGCACATCGGCGCTCGGCCAGCGGGGTCGACCCACCTTGACACGGTGCTGGCCCCGCAGAGTCCCCGCCGGGAGCGCCTCGTGGTCTCCCACCACGAGTGTGTCCTCGGCAGTGGAGTCGAGCAGGGCGGCTAGACCCTCTGGGGTCACGACCTCCGGTGCACCGTCCCTGAGCACCCCGCCCGGGACGGGCCGATATGGGGCAGTCGCCACCTCATTTCTCCGCACGTCGACAACGGGCCAGATGATCCGGCGGCCGGTCGAAGCCCGGAACGCCAGCACGTCAAGCGAGGAGATCCCGAGCAGTTGAGCTCCGGTCGCCGCTGCCACCCCCTGGGCGGTGGAGAGCCCGGCCCGAATACCTGTGAACAGCCCGGGGCCCACGTCGACGACTACCGCATCCAGTTCGGCCGGAGTCCACCCAACCTGTTGAAAGCAGTAATCCATTGCGTTCACAAGGAAGCCGACATGGCCGCGCCGATCGACCTGCAGCGACATAGCGAGCAGTGCACTGTCGGTCCCCAGCGCGACCGAGGAGGCCGGGGTGGCGGTCTCGATGGCGAGGATGTTCATGCGGTGACTTCTCCGAGAGGACGGGTGCCCCAGTTTCCGTAGGGAATGAGCTCAATCTGACGATTCTCGCCCTCAGCGAGCCGGATACGAACCACCAGGTGGTCGGCGGGCATCCACTGTTCGATGGCGGTTCCCCACTCGACTGCGAGCACACCGTCGGACGAGGCTTCGGTGAGCTCGAGATCTTCAATCTCGGCCAGCGTGTCGAGCCGATACACATCGGCGTGAGTGAGGGGCAGGAGCCCGGGGTACGTCCGCATGAGGATGAATGTCGGGCTGGTGATTGGCTCGTCGACGCCCAAACCTTCGGCGAGCCCGGCCACGAAGGTGGTTTTGCCGACGCCCAGATCACCGTCGATGAGCACGACATCACCGACCCGGAGAAGCCCGGCCAGCCGGCGGCCGACCGCCATCGTATCTGCGGAAGTGGCGCACAGCACTTCGACGCTCACGAGAACATCACCGTCTGGTGCGGTTCGTCGATCTCGACGGGCGCCGGCTCGGGGCGCTGCTCGATGACAGAAACGGCCAATTGCAGGTCGCTCACCATCTCCTCGACGACGCCCGGGCCGTTGCGGAGGCCGGCGGCGGGATGAAAGGTCGGAACCACGTGGCGTCCCCACCACGGGTAGGACTGTCCGCGCATTCGAGTGATGCCGACCTCGGTCTTGAGCAGCAACTTGGTGGAGAAGTTCCCGAGGGTGACAACCACCGCGGGATCGATGATCTTGAGCTGCTCGACCAGGTAACCCTTGCAGGCAGCGATCTCGTCGGGACGCGGATCCCGGTTGCCCGGTGGCCGGCACTTCACCACGTTGGCGATATAGACCTCGGGGCGGCTCAATCCCACTCGCTCGAGCAGGGTGGAGAGAAGCTTGCCGGAGCGGCCGACGAATGGGAGGCCCTGCTCATCCTCGTGCTGGCCGGGGCCTTCTCCAATGAACATGAGGTCGGCGTCGGGATCCCCGTCGCCGAACACAACCGTCGTGCGACTTTCGTGCAAACGGCAGTCGGTACAGGCAGATGCTTCGCTCTCCAGTAACCGGAGCCGTCCGGCACGGTCTTCGCTCGTCATCCCTCTTCCTTGCTGTCCGCCGATCGTATGGCCGCCTCGATGGCATCGCCGACGACCGCGAACGCCGCTTCTCCGATCGCATCGAGGTCCGCCTCTGCCTCGCCGCACGAGACGGCAAAGGCGACGTCGCCATCATATCGAGTGTGGCCGGGCCGTACGCAGGCGGCAACGGCATCCTGGGCCCGCACAGCCAGCCGCAGGAGGTCATTACGTTCGATACGGGCATTGGTGGCGACCACGATCAATGTGGTGTTCTCGAGCGGGGCCGGAAGCGCCGCCGGTGGACCGGATCGCAGTGACCCTCCCGTGAGCGGTTCGCCTTCGAGCGTGAATATATCCCCGACCGCATTGACAACGGCCAGGGCGCCGACGGTGGCCGGGCCCGAGCGAGTGCTGGCGGAGCCAATACCTCCCGGTCGGAAATGCTCAGGCCCTCTCCACCCGGCCACCAGGGCTCCGGTCCCAGCGCCGACCGAGCCCATGGCCACCGGAATCGTGCCGGCGGCCGCATAGGCGGCCGCCCCCTCTTCAGGCCCCGGACGGGCTTGTGGATCTCCGGCCAACAGGTCGTAGATGACGGCGGTCGGGACAATCGGAACCGGTCCCCGTGCGGTCGGATGGCCGCGGCCCTCTGTCTCTAGAGCCCGAACGACGCCGTCGGCGGCAGCCAACCCGAAAGCGCTTCCCCCGGTGAGAACGAGTGCCTGAATCTCCTCGACTCGCATTCCAGGGGCCAGCAGGGCCAGCTCGCGACTTCCCGGCGCCGCCCCGCGGACCTCGGCGACGACCCGGTTTGGCTCGGGGAGCGTCACCACGGTTACTCCGGTACGGCCGACCAGGTCGGTCCAGTGACCCACCCCGATACCGGGAACGGAGGTGAGTGTCATCCTCGGTAGCGCCTCGGAAGCCGGGGACCGAACCCGCAGAGGACTTCCCAGCTGACCGAATCCAGCCGACCGGCCCATTCGTCGGCGTCGATCTCCTCGTCTCCCTGTCGGCCAAGCAGAACGACTTCGTCGCCGAGCTGCACCGAATCGTCACCCATGGTGACGATTATCTGATCCATCGTCACGATGCCCGCATAGGATCGCCGCCGGCCACCGATGAGGACTTCCCCTCCGATCTTGGCCAGCCGCCTCGTGATTCCGTCGGCGTATCCGATGGGGACCGTGACCACGGTCGATTCCTCAGCCAATGGCCGGATGCGGCCGTAGGCGGGTCGGGACCCGGCGGGGAGGCGCTTGACATGAACGACTTGAGAGACGACCCGCATGGCCGGCTGCAGCGTCACCACCTCGCGACAGGCTGGTGATGGATAACAGCCATACATGGCCAGGCCGATGCGGACCATATCGAATCGGGCTTCGGGATAGAGCAGGGCGCCGGCCGAGTTGGCGGTGTGCACCAGGTCGGGGGCTGCTCCCGCCGCAACCCGGGCGTCGACGAACTGAGCCAGTTGCTTGATCTGGGCGCCGGTGAAGGCAGGGTCTTCCTCCGCCGACGGGAAGTGGGTCCAGAGGCCGCCCAGACGCAGCCCGGGGTCGGCCACGATGCGAGCGACGAGGCCGGCTGCGGTCGCTTCATCGGTTCCCACCCGGTGCATGCCGGTATCGACCTTCACGTGCACTGCCAACGGATCGCCGGCAGCCGCCGCTAGTGCGCTCAGGAAGCCGTCCGAGTACACAGTGGGCGTGAGACGCTCAGCAATGATTGCGGCCACGTCCGCCTCCGTGGCCTCAGACAGGAGAAGGATCGGAGCTTCGATGCCGGCCTCGCGGAGCCGCAGGCCCTCGGTAACGGTCGCCACGGCCAACCACTCAGCCCCCGCCTGGAGGGCAGCCTCGGCCACCGGGACGTCGCCGTGCCCGTAACCGTCGGCCTTGACCACCGCGCAGAACGCGGCTGGAGCAACCGCCCGGCTGATCTCCCGAACATTGTGGCGGATCGCCTCGAGATCGACTTCCACCCAGGACGGCCTCATCTCAGTACCACTCCGATCTCTCCGACGAGCTCCTCGGCGGTGACGACCGTCCAGTCGGCCAGCGACTGCCCGGCCCGGCCATGCCAGAAGGCGCCGGTGTGGGCGGCAGCAACGGCGTCGAGCCCCCGGGCCCACAGCGCCGCCACGGTCCCGGTCAAAACGTCGCCGGTCCCGACGGTGGCGAGCTCCGGACCGCCTTCGGTGATCACCCACGGTGCCCCGGGGCCGGCCACGAAGGTCGGGTTGCCTTTCAGGAGCACCGTGACATCCTGGGCGTTCGCCAGGTTGGATGCGGCGCCATAGGTGGCCTCATCGCCGGTCAAACGCCCGAATTCGCCGGCATGGGGGGTGATGATGGTGCCACCCGCTCTCCGCAACTGGCCAGGGTCGACTATCGCGTTGAGGCCATCTGCGTCGAGGAGCAACTTGCCGTCCCAGCGGCTCATGAGCTCGCCTACGAGCTTCTCCTGCTCGAGGCCGAGGCCGGGACCAAGCGCCAGTACGTCGAAGCGAGCCGCCTGCTCCAGCAACTCGGCCACGTCGGCCGTCTCGAAGCGATCTCCGTTCCCGATCCCCCGTGTCATCACTCCCGCGCTCATGGCTTCCAGGGCCGACTGCCACCGGCCGGGTACCGCCGCCGCCACGGCGCCCGCGCCGGCTTGCAGGGCACTCGAGGCCGCCAGCATGACTGCTCCGGTTAGGCCGGGAGACCCGCCCACAACGAGCACCGAGCCGGCCGACCATTTGTGGGCGGTTCGAGATCGATTCGGGACGATGGCGTCGCTCTCTTCGACCAGGCGAAGTTCGGGAGATCCGCCACCCAGGCCGATATCGCGAACGTCAAGCCGGCCGCAGCGTTCTGGTCCCTCTCCGAGGAGATGCCCGACCTTGAGAGCGTGGAAAGTCACTGTGCGGTCGCCGTAAAATGCTTCTCCTGCCACGGTACCGTTCGCAGCGCTGAGCCCGCTGGGGACATCGATGGCGAGGACGGGGGCGGTATGGGTGAGCCACGGGAGAACATCGTCCGGGAGCTCTCCGTGAAATCCCGAGCCGAAAAGGCCGTCGATCACGAGATCGGCAGGTTCCGGCAGGCCGAAGGGCAGGACCCGCACCCCGGCGGCGGTGGCGGCGCAAGACGCCTTGCGAGCGGCCGAATATTCGCCCTTGGGAGACCCGCGGGCATAGACGACGACCTTCGCCCCTCTCCCGACAAGGTACTTGGCAGCCACATAGGCGTCACCACCGTTGTTGCCGGGACCGGCCAGGACGGCGACCCGAGATCCATACCCGGCACCCATCTCGACGGCAGCCAGCGCCACCCACAGTCCGGCCCGCTCCATGAGCGCCTCAATCCGATCAGTGGCGGCTGCATCGAGCACGGCCGACTCTTCAGGGGTTATCACGAGATGCACAGGTCAAGAGTACCGGTGCCGAGAATGGGCATCCGGCAATCAAGCAGTCAACAGTCAACAGTCGATACCCCTCTGACTGTGAACTGTGAACTGTGAACTGTGAACTCTCAACTGACGGAAATCGCCAGCACCATCGCGGTCACATCGGTATGGGTGATCGACACGTGGACCTCGGTGACGCCGAGCTGGGAGGCCCGCTCCAGTGCCGTACCGAACAGGCGAACCGTTGGCTTGCCGCCGCCGGTGATCTCGATGTCCTTCCAGCGCAACTGGCGCCAACCCCGGCCGAGGCTCTTCATGACTGCTTCTTTGCCGGCGAAGCGGGCCGCCAGGCGCCGGGCAGGATTGGCAAACCGGGCGGCGTAGGCCTGCTCGTGCTCGGTGAAGCACCGGGCCAGGAACTGATCCGGATACTTGCCGTAGAGCTTCTCGACCCGTTCGATCTCGGCCAAATCAATCCCGATGCCAACGATGTTCATGACGGCGAGCCTATCGGAGCGCACCGCCCACCGCGCACCGCCCACCGAACTCAGATCGCGGTTGGCGGTTGGCGTCCGTCAGAGACCGAGAGCACCTTTCACGAAAGCTTCATCTTGGGGATACTCCAGAGGGCGGCTAGCCCTCCAAGGTGCAAGCCTCTCCGAAGCCTCCGCCGACCCTGAGAAAACTGGCGACTGGTAGCTGGTAGCCGCGGGGACGCCGCTACTCGACGGTGACGCTCTTGGCCAGGTTTCTCGGCTGGTCGATATCGAGGCCGCGGGCGTCGGCCACGTGATAGGCGAGGAGCTGAAGTGGAACAATCGAGAGCGCCGGGCTCAGCAGATCCATGGTGCGGGGAATCCGCAGCACGTGGTCCGTGTAGTGCTCGATCTCGGTGTCGTCGTCGTAGGCGACGGCAATCACGCTGGCGCCGCGGGCCTTGACCTCCTGAAGCGCTGAGACCGTCTTGTCATACACATGCGCCTGGGTATTGACCACGATGACCGGCGTGCCTTCGGTGATGAGAGCCAGCGTCCCGTGCTTCAACTCCCCGGCCGGCATCGCCTCGGAGTGCAGATAGCTGATTTCCTTGAGTTTGAGCGATCCTTCGGTGGCGACCGCGTAGTCGAGGCCGCGCCCGATGAAGTAGATGTCGTCCTTGTGAGCCAGTTGGCCGGCCAGGAAGCGGGCCATCTCGTCGATGCCCTCCTCTCTCGAGAGGAGCGATTCCACCTGGGCGGGCAGCGCTTCGAGGGCCGCCGCGACGTCCCGGGCCATCGCTTCATCGAGAATCCCTCGCGACTGCCCGAGCCGCAACGCCAGCAGATACTGGGCGATGAGCATGGCGGTGTAGGCCTTGGTCGAGGCGACCGAGATCTCCAAGCCTGCCCTCGTGTACACCACATCGTCCGAGTAGTGGGTGAGGGCCGAGCCGACCACATTCGTGATCGCCACCAGCCGCGAGCCGCGCTCCTGCAAGAGCCGGGCACCTGCCAGCGTGTCGGCCGTCTCCCCCGATTGGCTGATGGCCAGCGTCATTGAATTGGGCCCGACGATGGGGTCCCGATACCGCAGCTCGTGGGCGTAGACCGCCTCGGTGGGAACCCGCAGCATGCCCTCGAACAGCTCCTTGCCGGCCAGTCCGGCGTGGAACGCCGTTCCACAGGCAGTGATCCAGATCTTCTCCAGGGACTCCTCGAATCCGGGATCCCAACCGACATCTTCAAGCGTCACCCTGGTGCCGGTCAGGCGTCCCAGCAGGGAGTCGGCAATCACCCGCGGCTGTTCAAATATCTCCTTGAGCATGAAGTGCGGATAGCCACCCTTCTCGGCCTGCTCGACATCCCAATCCACTTCCATGCGCTCTCGTTGCACCGGCGTGCCATCCAGCTTCTCCATCGTCACCCCGGAGAACGTGATGGTGGCCATCTCGCCGTCCTCCATGACGAGGACCTCACGGGTGTGATCGAGCAAGGCGGGAATGCCTGAGGCAAGGAACGTCTCTCCGTCTCCGAATCCGATGACGAGCGGACTGATCATGCGGACCGCCACCAACGTGTCGGGCTCATGGGCGGTCATCGCCACAAGGGCATAGGCCCCGGTGGCGCGTCCGACGGCCCGCCTGACGGCCGCGGCGAGGTCGCCGTCGTATTCATCGGCGATGAGGTGCACAAGCACCTCAGTGTCGGTCTCGGACTCAAAGACCCGGCCCGCAGCCACCAATTCCTCTTTGAGCTCGTAATAGTTCTCGATAATGCCGTTGTGGACGATGGCGAAGGCCTGGTCGGTATCGGCATGGGGATGGGCGTTGACATCGGTCGGCGGACCGTGCGTTGCCCACCGCGTGTGCCCAATTCCGAGTCGACCTTCCGGCGCCGAGATCTCGAGCATGTCGGCAAGTCGGTCGAGCTTGCCTGCTGCCTTCCGGACCTCGATCGCTCCGTTGTTGGCCACGGCCACTCCGGCCGAGTCGTACCCCCGGTATTCGAGCCGCTTGAGGCCCTGAAGAATGATCGGACTGGCAGGACGGGGTCCGACGTACCCCATGATTCCGCACATGTCTAGCTCCTTTTCTCAGGTGCCGGAGTGTGCGCGGTGTGCGCGGCCACAGGTGGCTTCGGCCCACAAGGGGGCTTCGGTCCCACCAGGTGGGCTCACATCCGCCGGGTCTCTGTTACCGGGATTGCTCCCGGGGTTTCTTCCCGTCGGTTACGACCGTGAGCGGCCGAGAGGGCATCCGCCGAACATTTCGATGACCCTCTTCCTCGTCGCCTCGCAAAGCGAGGTCGGGCGCTGTTTCCGTATCTCCGGCACCAACGAAAACAGCGTATCACTGAATCAGCCTTCGGCTGATGGCAAACCGCCAACCGCCAACCGCTTGGCGAGATGAACGTCGACGGTCGACGGTGGGCGGTGGGCGGTTGGCTCGCCGGGGACCGGGGACTGACTACTCGCCGAGGGCCTCTCGAACCACTCTCGCAAGGTCGTCGGCGATGGTGGCTGCTTCGGTCTTGGTGGCGGCTTCGACCATGACGCGCACGAGAGGCTCGGTACCCGATGGCCTGATGAGAACACGGCCGCCCCCGCCGAGCAGTTCTTCGGTGTGGCGGACCGCCTCCCACACCGCCTCGGCGCTTTCGAGACCGGCCCGGTCGGCGACCCGAACATTGCGAAGCACCTGGGGGTAGTTGGTCATGACGGTCCGGAGCTCTGTGAGTGGCCGGCCGGTGGCGGCAACGACCTCGAGCAGTCGAAGGGCGGTGAGCAGCCCGTCTCCGGTCGAAATGTGGTCGAGGAAGATGACGTGCCCGGACTGCTCGCCACCGAGAATGGCTTTGTGCTGCCGCATAGCCTCGAGCACGTGCCGATCTCCGACGGCAGTCTCAATAACGCGAATGTCCAGGTCGGCCATGGCCCGGCGAAACCCCAGGTTGGTCATGACCGTGACGACGACGGTGTCGTTCTTGAGCTTGCCCTGCTCGTGAAGGTGACGGGCGATGATGGCCATGATGACGTCGCCGTTGAGAGGGACGCCGGCTTCGTCGATGGCCAGGAACCGATCGGCATCGCCGTCGAAGACGAGCCCGATCTCACCGTCTATCTGGGAGGCCAGGAACTCGGGATGAGTGGCGCCGCAACCGTCGTTGATATTCAAGCCGTCGGGTTCACAGGCAACCGAGCGAACGTTGAGCCCGAGCTCATCAAAGAGGCGGGGTGCAGCCAGGAAGGCGGCCCCGTTGGCCCCATCGATGACGACGTCAAGGCCGCGCAGCGTGTACGCGATGTCGCTCTTCAACCAGTTGAGATACTCGTCGATCCCGTTCGGGCGGGGGAATCGAATGCCGACGCCGGCTCGCGGTGTGCGCCACGGGGCACCCCGGCGCAATCGAGCTTCGATCCTGTCCTCGAGCGCGTCGGAGAGCTTGCCCCCATCACCGCCGAAGAACTTGATGCCGTTGTCGGGTGCCGGGTTGTGCGAGGCGGAAACCACGACGCCGAGCGAGGCATCGGCGAGATCGGTGAGATGGGCGATGGCGGCGGTGGGGATGACGCCCACGTCTTCGGTATCGATCCCAACCGAGTGGAATCCCGCTTGCATGGCCAGGCTGAGCATCTCCCCGGAGCGCCGGGTGTCACGGCCGATGACGATCGGCCCCGAAATATCGTCGGCCGCCGCCCGCGCCAGGTCCATGGCGAAATCAACCGTGAGCTCTTCGTTTGCCTTGCCCCGAACGCCGTCGGTGCCGAACAGCCGCTCGCCGTCTTTGAGCACTTAGCGTTTGGTGTACTGAGGTGCGCGCCGGGCCTTGCGCAAGCCGTACTTCTTAGGCTCGACCCGCCGTGGGTCGCGAGTCAGGAAGCCGCCCTTTTTGAGAACGCCCCGAAGCTCGGGATCGATGATTTCGAGGGCCCGGGCGATCCCGAGTCGGAGGGCGTCGATCTGGCCGGTGGTTCCCCCGCCATCGAGTTTTGCGAGGATCTCGAAGCGGCCTTCCATCTCCACCGCCCGGAGCGGCTCGAGCACACGCACCCGCATGGCCATGGTCGGGAAGTACTCCTCGAGAGGCTTGCCGTTGAGGTTGAACCCGGGCTCGCCCTCCATGATGCGCACTTGTGCGCGGGAACGCTTGCGGCGACCCGTCGCCCTGGCAAGAAGCTCGGCCATTACTTGGACTCCACTTTCGCAATCTTGAATTCGAGCGGCTGGGGCTTTTGTGAGGAGTGGCCGTGCTCGGGTCCGGCATACACCTTCAGCTTGCGGAACATTGCTCTGCCAAGCCGATTCTTCGGGAGCATGCCGCGTACCGCCCGTTCAATGATCACCTCGGGCCGCCGATCGAGCAGACGCTCGAACGATTCGGCCTTGATGCCACCGGGAAAGCCACTGTGGCGGTAGTAGATCTTCTGCTCGGATTTCTTGGAGGTCACTGCCACCTTGTCCGCGTTGATGACGATGACGTGGTCGCCCAGATCGAGGTGCGGGGTATAGAGCGGCTTGTGCTTTCCCCGCAGGATGCGGGCGATTTCCGAGGAGAGCCGCCCGAGCGGCAGGTCGGTGGCGTCGACGGTCCACCAGACGCGCTCGATGTCGGCGGGACGCGGGGTATAGGTCTTCTGTTGTTTCACGCGGTGAAAACTCCCCAGAGAGGTTGCGGGAACGGGTGAATGATAGCGGGATCCACGGGGTGTGCAATGTGGATCTCTCCAGACCCAAGACCCAAGACCCAAGACCCAAGACCCAAGACCCAAGACCCAAGACCCAAGACCCAAGACCCAAGACCCAAGACCCAAGACCCAAGACCCAAGACCCAACGAGGATTGCTCGTTCCGGCTTGGGACGTGCGACTTGGGACTTGGGACTCTCTAGTAATCGACCCGCCACAGGAACAGGCCGTGGGAGGGGGCGGCGCCCCGGGCGGCGTTGCGGTCCTCCCCCGCCAGGATCTCCGGCACGCGGTCCGGTTCACCGTTGCCGCGGCCGATCTCGACCGAGAGCGCCACGATCGAGCGCACCATTTGATGACAGAACGAATCGGCGGAGATCTCGAACATCACGATGTCGTCGGGGGCGGTTCGCCACCCGGCGGCCACCACGGTGCGGCGGCTGCTCTTGCCTTCCCGCTTGCGGCACATCGATGCGAACTCGTGCTCTCCGACGAGATGACCGGCGACGGCGTTGAGGCGATCGAGATCGAGGGGATATCGACAATGCCAGCTGGTACGGGCCCGGAACGGATCCGGCCAGCGCCGATTGAGCACGAAGTAGCGATACGTGCGGCGGGTGGCGTGATAACGGGCATGGAAACCCGGGTCGGCGATAGTCACCGATTGGAAGGCCATCTCGGGACCGAGCATTCGGTTGAGGGACCGGTGGAGCCTCTCCACCGGGATCTCCCGCTCGGCCTCGACGTTGACGACCTGATGATGAGCATGAACGCCCGCGTCGGTCCGGCCTGCTACATGGGTCCGAACGTCGCCGAGCACCTTGCCGAGCGCGCCCTGGAGATCACCCTGCACCGTCCGGAGTTCTGGTTGCGTTGCGTATCCGGAGAACCCGCTCCCGTCGTAGGAGAAGTCGAGCCGGTAGTTGATCAAAAGCCGGGGATGCCGACCAGCAAGAGCCACACGAACATGGCGGTCAGCGCGGCACCGATGGCTCGCTCCTGTGTCATGTCGAGGTTGGATTGGAACCCGGTCACCATCATCGCCGCCGACCAGATACCAACGAAGATGAGGGCTGCACCGACCGGCAAGCCCAGCCGCGAAATGACCGGCACCAGGACGAGCGGGGCGTGCGCATAACCCGTGATCGGAACGATGGCCCCGAAATTGACCCGGGATTCGAAGATAAACGTGTTGATGGCATACACCGCCCCCGAACCGAGGATCCAGCCGAACCCACCGCTGATGAACAGCGAGATGAATCCGGAGACGGCGAAGTCGCCTTTGGCGAGGAACGGCAGACCCCCGAGGCTGAACACGACCGCAAACAGGATCCAGACGGCGTAGACCGCGGCCACGATGACGACGGCGTCACCGTTGGCAGCCTGGTTGAACTGCATCCAGACGTAGGCGTCGCGTTTTAGCTGAAGGGCCTGCCAGAGGCGCTGGGTTTCCAATCAGACTCCTAGAAGATCCAGCCCAGTATGCCGCGACCGACGACGTAGACGATCCAACCGATCACGACAGTGCCGACGGCTTTGCCGGTCGTGAAGTCCTGGCCCTGCCGTATCGCCACGACGGCCGCTACCAGGGCCCACACTCCCCCGACCACGTGGCCGATCCCCGGCACGATGCCGAGCGCCATTGGGCTGGAGGCGTAGCCGAGCACCCTGAGCATCTCGCCGGTGTCCGATGTACCGCCGAGTTGCTTGCCGATGATGTTCGAGATGATGGCCCAGATGACCCAGCCGATGATTGCGGTGATGAGCCCGCCAACCACACTGCCCCAGAACTTGGTCTCCGGCAGGAGCCATAGGCCGATACCCGACAGGAGAGCCGTCAGGACGACGATGGTGAAAGCTTCACCGGTGTAGCCCCGATCGTGCTCAACGGTCTCGTAGAGCTCGACATCGAGCTTGGCAGCGCGAATCATCCGTTGCAGCATGGGTTCCTTCTTCCGTGGGTTAGCGGGTTCAAGACTAGTTTTCGCGGTTAGGGACCGCTAGTCGGAGCTCAACGGCTCCGCCGTTGAGCGGTCACCTGTCACCTGTCCCCGGTCACCGGCCTCAAGAAAAGGAGCGTCCACCTTCAAGCGAGTGAGGGTGCCCGCCAATGGCCTGTGGTGATGGCGCGGGAGGCGATTCGTGTAGCGAAGCGGAGCGAGAGAGGAAAGCTGCCCGAAGGGCAGCCGGGAAGGGCCGGTGACAGGTGACCGGCGACTGGTGACAACTTGTGGACTAGCGCGAAGCGCTACTCCACAAGTTCAATAATCGCCATCTCAGCCCCGTCGCCGCGGCGGGGGCCGAGTTTCATAATGCGGGTGTAGCCGCCCGGGCGCTCGGTGTAGCGAGGGGCAACCTCGTCGAACAGCTTGGTGACCACTTCGGTGTCCTCGATGTGGCGGAGAATGATGCGCCGATCGTGGAGAGTGCCGTGACGGGCCTTAGTGATGAGCTTCTCGGCGTAGGGCCTGAGCACTTTGGCCCTGGTGAGTGTGGTCTCAATGCGCCCTTCCCAGAACAGCGACGCTGCCAGGTTCGAGATCATGTGCTTGTGGTGGGACGGGCTCTTGCCGAGGCGGGGTCCCTTCTTGGGCCGTGGCATGGCTAGAGACCTGCCTCCAGCGCCTGGCCGGGCTCTTCGTCGCGGGACTGCCGCAGCGAGAGTCCGAGTTCGTCGAGCTTGGCCGCCACCTCTTCGAGGCTCTTCTGGCCGAAGTTCGTGATGTTGAGGAGGTCGTCCTCGGTGCGCATCACCAATTCGCCGACCGTCTTGACCTGAGCCCGGCGCAAGCAGTTGCGGGGGCGTTCGGACAGGTCGAGCGCCTCAATCGGCAGGTCGAGATCCGGTGAGCCGGATTCGGCCTCCATGACGTCGCCCAACTCGAGGCCAATGCCCTCGCCCTCGCCCACGTCGGCGAATAGGCCGAGCAGTTCGCGAAGGGTCTTGCCGGCCGAGGAAATGGCCTCGGACGGTGTGAGCGACCCGTCGGTCTCGACGTCAACGATCAGCTTGTCGAAGTTGGTCATTTGGCCGACCTGGGTGGCGCCAACCTCATAGGCGACCTTGCGTACCGGCGAGAAGATCGAGTCGATGGGAATGACGCCGATGGTGTCACTCTTCTTGTTCTTCTCGGCCGTGCGATAGCCGACGCCCCGCTCGACCGTTACCTCCATGTCGATGCTTCCTGAAGTGGACAGCGTCGCAATGACGAGGTCGGGGTTGACGATCTCGACCCCGGCCGGGAGCTTGAACTGCCTGGCCTTGACCGGCCCGGCACCCTTCGCCGACAGGAAGAGCGTCTGACCATCGCCGTCCTCCATGCGCAGGACGATCTGCTTGAGGTTCAGGATGATGTCAACGACGTCCTCTTTGACGCCTTCAACGGTGGTGAATTCGTGGAGCACACCTTCGATGCGAACCGATGTGATGGCCGCTCCCGGAATGCGGGCCAGCAGCGTACGACGGAGCGTATTGCCCATGGTGTAGCCGAAACCTGGCTCGAGCGGTTCGATGACGAACCGGGACCGGGTGTCGTTTACCTCGTCCTCTGAAATCTGTGGGCGCTGAACGATGAGCACAGGGCTCCCTCCGTTACTTCGAGTAAAGCTCGACGATGAGCTGTTCTTGGATTTGTGTATCGACTTGGGTCCGGGTTGGTAGGTCCCGGACGGTGACCTTCTTCTCATTGGCATCGACTTCCAGCCACTCGGGGATGCCCCGATCGCCTTCCGTGTCGATTGCGTGCTGAATCGCGATGAGGCCCTTGCTGCGTTCCCGCAACTCGAGGCTCGTTCCGGGACGCACCCGGATAGAAGGCTTGTCGACCCGCCGGCCGTCTACGAGCACATGGCCGTGAGACACCAGTTGCCGGGCCTGCGCACGCGAAGTGGCGAAGTTCGAGCGGTACATGACGTTGTCCACGCGGCTTTCGAGGATCTGCAGGAGCCTCTCACCGGTGATTCCGCCTGCGCTGGCAGCCTCTTTGTAGTAGTTGCGGAATTGCTTCTCGAGCACGCCGTAGATGCGGCGGGCCTTCTGCTTTTCGCGCAGCTGGATGAGGTACTGGGTCTCTTTGATCCGCCCCCGGCCGTGGTCGCCCGGCGGATAGGGCCGGATTTCGATGGCGCACTTCGAGGATTCGCAGCGGGCGCCCTTCAAGAAGAGCTTGGTGCGCTCACGGCGGCAGAGCTTGCAGACGGGTCCGGTGTAACGGGCCATATCAGTTCATCCGCCGCTTCTTGGGGCGGCAGCCGTTGTGTGGAAGTGGGGTGACATCCTTGATTCCGGTCACCTCGAGGCCCATGGCTTGCAAGGTGCGGACCGCGGTCTCGCGACCGGAGCCCGAGCCGCGCACGATGACGTCGACCTTGCGGATGCCGTACTCCCCTGCCTGGCGAGCGGCCTGCTCGGCAGCAACCTGCGCCGCGTACGGCGTGGATTTGCGGGAGCCCTTGAAACCGACAGACCCACCCGAGGTCCACAGGATCGTGTTGCCCTGCAGGTCGGAGATGGTGATAACCGTGTTGTTGAACGTGGCGCGAATGTGGGCCTGGCCGTGCGAGAGCGTTCGACGCTCGCGACGCCGTGACCGGGAGGCTTTCTCATCCAACGGCTGCGGAGCAGCTTCCGCCTCAGCGGCAGCCGGCGCGGCCGGTGCCTCGGTTGCAGGCGCAGCTGGAGCCTCCGGAGCATCCGCCTCAGCCGCCGGAGCCTCTGGGGCCTCGGCAACATCAGCAATGATCTCGGCGGCTTCTGTCTGGGGACTGGGGTCCGGGGTCTCGGGACTGTCCGGAACGACAGCCGCGCTCTCGACCTCGGGAATCTCAGGTGTCTCTGGCGTGGTCATCTACTTCTTAACTGCCTTCTTCTTGCCGGCGATTGCGTGCCGCGGGCCCTTGCGGGTTCGGGCGTTCGTGTGGGTCCGCTGGCCCCGCACCGGTAAGCCGCGGCGATGCCGGACTCCCTGATACGAGCCGATGTCGACCTTGCGTTTGATGTTCTGGGCGACTTCACGGCGCAGATCACCTTCCACCCGGAAGTTCTGCTCGATGGCACGGCGGATCTTCAAGGCTTCGTCTTCGGTGAGGTCGCGAACGCGAGTATCAACCGAGACCTCAGCCAGCTCACAGATCAGCTTGGACCGGGTGAGCCCGACACCATAGATATACGTGAGAGCGATTACGGCTCTCTTCTCCCGGGGGAGGTCGACTCCTGCAATACGTGCCATTCGTTATCCCTGTCGCTGCTTGTGGCGGGGGTTGCTAGGGCAGATCACCCATACGCGCCCGTGCCGCCGGATGATCCGGCAGCGGTCACACATCTTCTTGGCTGAAGGTCGAACTTTCATTTGTCCTGATCCAGTCACCGGGCGAACACCTTCCCGGCGACGTGAGTGAGGACCCATGCCGAAACTTCACACGAAACTCGGGAGAAGCTCGACGACAGCGCCCTCAATCTCAATTACGTCGTCATTGCCCGGCCGCTCGACCTCAATGAGGCCGCGGACAGCCAGACGGGCAATGTTAGCCAGTGTTGACGGCTAAGAGCAAGCTGGATCAGTCCCCGGTCCCCGGTCCCCAGACGCCAGACCCCAGACCCCGGCCCAGAACCCCCAATCCGCCCCTCTTGCCGTTGACCGTTGACCGTTGACCTTTGACCGGACGGCAGCTAGCTGCCGTCCTCGGCTGTCATTACCTCTACGCCTTTGGAGGTGATGGCCACGGTGTTCTCGAAGTGGGCGGAGAGGCTGCCGTCGGCCGTAGTGACGGTCCAGCCGTCGTCCTGGAGTTCGGTGCGCCAATCCCCCATGTTGACCATCGGCTCGATGCAGATGGCCATGCCCTTCTTGAGTTTCATGCCCTTGCCGGACTCGCCGTAATTGGGGATCTGGGGTTCTTCGTGCATCTGTTTGCCGATCCCGTGACCGACGTACTCTCGAACTACCGAGAAGCCGGCCGCTTCGGCCACCTGCTGGACGGCGAAGCCGACGTCGCCGATCCGGGCACCTGCCTTGACCTGGGCAATGCCGGCGGTCATGGACTCCTCGGTGGCCCGGATGAGGTTCGCCACCTCCGTCGGGACTTCGCCGATCGCGAACGTTCGGGCGGCGTCGCCGTGATAACCCTCGTATATGGCCCCGACGTCGACCGAGAGGATGTCGCCTTCTTCCAGGGGGTAGCCGTCTGGGATGCCGTGCACGATGACGTTGTTTGGCGAGGTGCAGATGGTGGCCGGGTAGCCGTGATACCCAAGGAACGAGGGCGTGCATCCCCGGTCCCGGATGATGCCGGCCGCTATCTCATCCAGATCGGTCATGGTCACTCCGGGGGCCGCCGCCCGGCGGAGTGCGGTCAGCACCTCCGCCACCGTCCGGCTGGCGGTCCGCATCTTGGCGAAGCCGTCGTCGTCCTTGATTGTGATCATGCAGCCAGCACCTCGATGAGCCGACCGAAGACCTCAGAGATTGTCCCGAGCCCCTGCACCCGGGCCAACCGCCCGGCCGATTCGTAATACTCGACGAGCGGGGTGGTCTGATGCTCGTAGACGGCGAGCCGGTTGCGGATCACCTCCTCCGTGTCGTCACTGCGGCCCTGCTCCCGGCCCCGCAGAACGAGCCGCTCCACCAGCTCGTCGGGGTCGACCTCGAGCAAGAGCGCCAGTTCGAGAACATCCTCTCCGAACGCTTCAACGAGCGAACCAGCCTGGGCGGGGTTGCGCGGATACCCATCGAGGAGGTAGCCGCAGGCAGCGTCGTCCTGTTGGAGTCGATCAATCACCATGGCGGTGACGAGCTCGTCTGGAACGAGATCGCCCGCCTCCATGAAGGCCTTCGCCTGGCGACCGAGGTCGGTGTCGTTGGCGACGTTGGTCCGCAGCATGTCACCGGTTGACAGGTGCGGGATCCCGGTGGCTTTCGCCAGTCGAGCCGCCTGGGTACCTTTTCCGGCCCCGGGAGGGCCCAGCATCAAGAGTCTTCGTCCCATAGGGACTGAGGTTACCTGGCGATCAGGCCCACCGAATCAACTCGTACCACTCACAGTGCAGGAGTCAGACGGTCACGACAACCTTGCCCCGGGCGTGGCCTTCGGCGATGTAGGCGATGGCCTCAGGGGCTTCGTTCAACGCATACGTCCTGTCAATTACCGGTGCGAGTTGGCCGGCTTCGACTAGTTGCTTGAGGGCATCCAGATCATCACCGGTTTCCTTCGAAATGAACGCCCGCAAACTCTGACCTACGAACGGCGACAGGAGGAGTGCCTTGAAGGTGCGTCCCACGGCACCAATCCAGCGTCCGCCGCCTTCGGCGCCGACGATGACAAGCGTTCCCCGCCGGGTGAGGGCGCGCCGGAGGAGGGAAAGGGGGCGGTTCCCGGCAGTGTCGAGGATCACGTCGTAGGACTGCGCCCCGTCGGCGAAGTCGTCTCGTGTGTAATCGATGACATGGTCGGCCCCGATCGATCGAACCAGGTCCACGTTGCGGGTGCTGCACACGCCGGTTACCTCGGCGCCGAACGCCCTGGCGATCTGAACGGCCGAGGTCCCAACGCCTCCCGAGGCGCCGATGACGAGAACCTTCTGACCGGCCTGGACCTCTCCCCGATCGCGCAGACCCTGAAGGGCAGTGAAGCCTGAGGTGGCGACGGCCGCTGCCTGCTCAAACGTGAGGGTGGCCGGCTTCAGTGCCAACCGCTCTTCCCTGGCGCTTGCATACTCGGCAAAGGCGCCGTCGCAGGTGCCGAATACCTCGTCACCCGGCTGGAATCGAGTCACACTCGGGCCGACCGCCTCCACCGTCCCGGCCACATCGCTGCCCCGGACCCGCGTCTTGGGTGCCCGGATCCCGTAGCCGGCCAGGCGCACCAGGTACGGCAGACCCGTAATGAGGTGCCACACCCCGGGATCCACACCGGCCGCCCGAACCCGAATGAGCACGTCGTCTTCCCCGATCTCGGGCCGGGCAACCTCCTGGAGCTCGAGGACATTCGTCGAGCCGTATTTGTCCTGGACGATCGCTCGCATAGTGGTCTCCCCCTCCGTTGCAGGTCCGCCGGCGTCGGCTCCGTCATGATTTGAAGTCATATTCATACTCCCCTTGTTCAAGTAACGGCCGGATCCACCGGCTCGATTCAGGCCGTAATGCTCGACCGACTCTGCCACACGAGCGACGGTTCCTGTCAGGAGTGCCACCCAGGCGACGAACGCCGCCACCAGGGTGGCCGGATTCAGCAGCACCTGGCTGGCGTTGCGGGCGATGTCTGCGAGGTTAGCTTCCATGTGGTTTCTCCCCATGTTTCGTGTTTACGGTGTAAGCTTATGGCGTAAGGTACATATACACCGTAAGTTTGTCAAGTCGAGGCCGATGAGTTCGGAGAAGGGCGCAGCCGCATGGCGACATCAGTGAGAGTCCCATTGAGTAGAGAGCGGGTGCTGACCGCTGCCGTCGGCCTCGCCGATGCCGGTGGAATCGAATCACTCAGCATGCGCCGGCTCGGCCAGGAACTCGGCGTCGAGGCGATGTCCCTCTACAACCACGTCGCCAACAAGGACGAGATCCTCGATGGCATCGTTGACATCGTCGTCGGCGAAATCGAAATCCCCTCCCCCGGCGACGACTGGAAACCGGCCATGCGCCAGCGGGCCATCTCGGCTCGAGCCGCCTTCACCCGCCACCCGTGGGCAACCGGCCTCATGGAATCGCGGATCAACCCCGGCCCGGCCTCCATGCGTTACTACGACTCAGTGCTACGAAGCCTTCGGGAGGGGGGCTTCTCAATCGAAATGGCTGCCCACGCCTTCTCGGTCATAGACAGCTACATCTACGGCTTCATCCTCCAGGAACTGAGCTTGCCATTTGATACCGGCGAGGAAGCGGCCGAGGTCGCCGAGACCATCGTTGCCCAGATGCCGGTCGACGAGTACCCCTACCTCGTTGAGATGGCGGTCGAGCACGCCATGCAGCCGGGCTACGACTACGGGAATGAATTCGAGTTCGGACTGGACCTGATCCTCGACGCTCTCGAGCGGATGCAAACCGACGCCTGAGGGCGGCAACGTCCCCGGCGTCGCGGCAACTCGAACCCTCGGATCTCTTGCGGTCGGCGCTTCCCGCGTGGAGGTTCACGTCACCTCTCCGACACCAACAACCAGGGCGGTTTCTTCCGTGGTGGCCTCTCTGGCAGGAGCGCCCAACCCGCTGTGGGGACCAATTGGGGACCCGAGGCTTGTCGAAACGGCAAAACCGAGCCGTTCGTGCCCGCTCTATATGTGCCGATATGTGCGGCCTCCCCGAGTGGCGACGGTGCCGTGTAGGGTCGGGCCGTCGATGGGAGGACGATGTCTACTACTTCCGGATGGCAGGTCCCCGATGCTGCGCCGCGTCATTATCAGGATCAGGTTTGGCGGTTCATGGACCCGTTTGCGGAGGCACTGGTCGAGTCGTCCGTTGTTCCGGGAGATGCGGTGCTTGATGTGGCCTGCGGCACCGGAATCGCGACCCGAGCAGCCGCCGCCATTGTCGGAGATACGGGGCGGATTGTCGGCTCGGACATCAATGCTGCGATGCTCGATCTCGCCTCTTCGATTTCGATGACGGCGGGCGACAGCATCGAGTGGAGAGAGGCATCAGCACTCGATCTTCCGTACTCCGACGGGATCTTCGACTGTGTGATATGCCAGCAAGGCATTCAGTTCTTCCCTGATCCGGCCGTTGGGCTGAGGGAGATGGCTCGCGTCACCAGACCCGGAGGGAGCATCGCGGTAACCGTTTGGAGCGACCTCACCGATTCGCCGTACTTCGATGCGATGTATCACATGCTCTTGAGGTACTGCGATGCCGATCCGGAGGACATGGCCTGGTCCTCGGATGCCGATCAGATCACTGAATGGTTTACGGACAGCGGTTTGGGCCAGCCGGATATCAAACGAATAGACCGGTCGGCCTCTCTACCTCCACTCGACACTTTTGTACCCGCGCATATGAAGGCGACTCCCTGGGCAAGCCAGTTCGAGAACCTCTCACCCCGCAATACAGCTGACGCCATCAGCTACATGGCTAAACGGCTCGCACCATGGCGCACCGAAGCTGGCGTAGCCACACCATTCGTCTCCTACCTGGCAACCGCGACCAACCGACCGCACACGACCGGCGATTCCGACCACCCGATCAGCTCGCATCGGCAGACTTGAGCATCAGCTCGATGATTGCCGCCATGTACGGTCACAACAGGGGCTCTGATAGTCTCGGATGGTGCCTGAGTTGGCCCGTTGTCGACGAGAGTGACGGTAAGTGAGCCTGTTTCGTGACCCACCTGCGACTCAGTACGTGGACACTGGCGAGGGATTTGTCGGCTATCAAGTGTTTGGGTCGGGTCCGACGAATATTGTGTTTCGGACAGCCGTCGACTCGAACGCGGACGCAATGTGGGATCAACCGGCGGTAGCTCACTACTTCGATCGGCTCTCGTCATTTGGGACTGTGCTCTACTACGACTGGCGAGGTTCAGGTATCTCTGATCCTGTTCCCTGTGCCCAACGCATGTCATGGGACGGCTTCAATGATGATGCATTGCACGCGATGGATGCGGCGGGCATGGAGAGCGCCGTCCTTATAGGCGATCGCGAGGGGGGACCGGCCACGATGCTGTTCGCGGCCACGTATCCCGATCGGGTCAGTGGGTTGGTTCTTGTGAATACCTTTGCGCGTTTTGTACGCGCCGATGACTATCCAATCGGGGCACCTCCCGAGGTCTTGGACAAGTTAATCGAGTGGCTGAAGCGCGTCTGGGGATCGCCTGAGTACTTCGCGGTCGGAGCGCCCAGTATTCGGGATGATTTGAGAATGCAGGCGTGGCTCGCCCGGTACATGCGCCTCGCGGTTCCTCCAGGCGCGATCGACATGATCTTCGACTTTCACGCGAATATCGATGTTCGACCAGCACTCGCAGCGATTCAAGCCCCAACATTGGTCATCACTCGGCGCGACGCCACCCACCACCGTCCCGAATTCGGTCGCTACATCGCTGACCGGATCACGGATGCGACCCTGGTTGAACTCCCAGGAGCGGACACGATGCCATTCTTCCTCGGCGATGTGGACCCACTCCTTGACGCGATTGAAGAGTTCGTCGCCGGGGAACGAACCCATGCCGTAATAGACAGAACTCTGGCGACAGTCATGTTCACAGACATCGTCGACTCAACCCGGCAAGCATCTCTTCTCGGCGACAGCGCGTGGTTGGACCTACTCGAGCAACACGATCGAGTCGCCCGCCGGATTATCGAACGGCACCGAGGGAGAACCATCAAATCGACAGGCGACGGGCTCCTTGTCACCTTTGACGGCCCATCGCGCGCCGTTGCTTGTGCCTCGCAGCTCGTTTCAGTGATGCCCGAATATGGATTGAGCATCCGAGCAGGTCTCCATACCGGCGAGATCGAAGTCGCAGAGGATGGCGACGTTGGCGGCCTAGCGGTTCACATTGCCGCACGTGTATCTCAGGCGATAGAGGGGTCGGGTGTCGTAGTCTCGAGCACCGTACGAGAACTGGTGGCTGGCTCGGGCATCAACTTCGTACTCCTGGGGGCACGAGAACTCAAAGGTGTACCAGGAACCTGGGATCTCTTCGAACTGCCGGAACCGGTCTCGTTCGGGAGCGCATAACCGGCATTCTCGAGCGCACTAACCGGGCTAAGTCACCAAGCTGATACCCAGCTCGATATGTGCCGATATGTCGCTCTCCTGTAATGATGTGCGATATCGCCCGTATTTGGTGATCTGTGTGGCTGATTGGGTTGCCGTCGTCAAGTGTCGATGATCCGGTCGGCGGTGTGCCGGGTGAGGCTTCGGGTGTAGCGGGCCATGATCTCGGTCATCATCTCGGGCGAGCGGTCAACCCCGAAGATCTCTTTGGGAAAGCCAAGCCGCTCCTGAATCGCCCAGATCTCGTCGTGACGATCTGGAGACAGAATCGTGGCTGGATCCCCAACCGCCACCCAACCTATCGGTACGACCGCCTCGTCGGGAAGAACCGTCTTCAGGTGCACGGTGCCGTTGATGCGCACCTCCGCCCGACGGCCAATCCGGGCACCGTTGAAAACAGCCGTTCCGGTGGCAAGGAAGGCTTCGTCCCCGACCTTGCATCCACTCAGGTACGCGCGCGGCCCAACCAGGACCCGGTCGCCTATTCTGAGCGGATGTTTGGGGGTTCCGCGCAGAACGGCGTTCTCCATGATCACGCATTGGGAACCGACCCGAATCGGACCTCCGTCGGCGGTGAGCACCGCTCCGAACAGAACCCGAGTTTCGGGACCGATCTCGACGTCACCAGAGATGGTCGCGTTGGGGGCTACCCAGGCTGACTGGTGGATGCGGGGGGATTTCCCGGCGTGCTCGATCAGCATGGCATCACCCTAGAGCAGACGACCGACGGTCGATCCGATGTCGGAGGCTCCGTTCGACCTAGCGCCAACAGCGCATGACGACGCCCCGCGACACGGCCAACCACTCGGTTTCGCAGAGCGAGATCCGGCACTCGCCGCTAGCCGTTCCGTTATCTGTGAGATCTGCCGACCAATTCCGGGAAGGCGCACATAACGACGGCCAGCTCACCCTGTCAGCGCCGCTGAAAACGCTCTGGAACCGGCATTCTCTAGCGGGCCTACCCCGCTCTATATGTGCCGATATGTGCGCGGAGGCGTGATGTCCCATGCCGCCGACCTGGCCTGCGAACTTGACGGACCATCACAGAATCTCGAGGATTCCTACCCGCCCACCGGCTAGGTTGGCTGTGGCAATCGATTCATAAGTATGGGGGTACGAGGTGAAGAGGAATCTGGTGATTCTGGCGATCGCGATGGTGGCGGCTGCCTGCGGGGGAGGTGAGTCCTCCGATACCGTCGGTACCGACCCGGGGGCGACAACGACCACCGCGGCGGATACGCCCGAGGCAACCTCAGCTCCGACCACACAGGCCGACAGCTCGGACAGTCCACCAGTTGCCGATGCCCCGGGCGGCATTGTCCTCACCATTGGCGATCAGGTCTGGGAGTTCCCGGGGGCTCAATGTGCCTTCTACAACGCCAAGGCCGGTGAGGATGGGTCCGAGTGGAATGTCTCCAACGTTCAGGACGGTCTGCAGGTGTATGTGTACGTTGACTCTTCTGTGGAGGAAGTGACGATCGACGACATCACCAATGGTGGAAACCCAACCGTCTCGTGGGTTGCCGGAGGCGACGCGGTTTCATTGACAGTGAACGGCGACGACATTGTGGCTGAGGGCACATTCACAGACAACGTCGGGGGGTCAGCCCCGACCGCCGGGAAGTTGGAAGCCAGTTGTGCCAGCTGGTTCGAAGGGTGAGGTGAGTGCGCGGTCCGCAGCGTGTTCCATCGACTCGGCTTCCCTCCCTGCTCCATGGCGAAGTGGAGTCTGCCGTGGTGGCGGTTCTGCAGTGTCCAGCGGCCGCCGGGTCGCCGCTTGCTCACAAGCAATTCGATGGCATCCTCGAGACGAGGATCGATCCGATGGCGCATCGATTGAGGCGAGGTAGTCGAGGCCGCGCAACACGTCGAAGTGCCAACCGCACATAACCGGCTGGGAGGGATGATGTGGTGGTTGGTGGCACGCACCGGTCGGGCGGTGGAACGCCTGTTGAGCTGAATCAACCAACTCGGTCGGGTCCGGTCCGCCGTCCCGGTGGTGCATGCCACCCCTTCGCCTTGAAGCAACAGAAAGGGGCGGCCATGTCAATCGTACGGGTTACTGGTGGGGTGGATACGCATGCTGATGTGCATGTGGCAGCAGCTATCGATCACAACGGTGGGTTGTTGGGGATCGAGTC
>CAXMQV010000004.1:0-28296 GCA_964195905.1 uncultured Gammaproteobacteria bacterium | reverse complement strand
CCGCGGCCGCCTGCGCCGATATCGCCCGGGCCCTGGTACACCGCGGTCGTGTAATAGCCGACGAGGCACCGTTCGTCGTTGCCGGAGGTCCAACCGAGTGGACGGAGGCCTCCCGGCCGGCACGGATTCTTCGTCAATGGTGCGGCGTGCTCCACGTACTGGCCACCGAAGTTGTAGCCGACGATGTAGAAGGCGCCCTGTCCGGCAATGTGGTACTCCCCGTTTGAGCCGTTGAGCCCGGTCTCGTCGTCGAAGTACGGCACGAACACGGTGGTTCCCATCCGGTCGGTGCCCAGCAACAAGTCGGCCAGATCTTCCTTGTCACACCCAGTCGATGGTGACGCTCCGGGATCTGCTCCGACCAAACCGTCGTAGACCTCTGTTCTGCATGGGAAGTCGGACGTCTCGTCGATATCGAGCCATCCGAACCCACCCGAGAGCATGCCGTCGCCATCTGAGTCCTGGCCCGCCACTGCCGCACACGGGTCTGTGGTAGCGCCATCGTGAAATGTGAGAACCACCGGAACGGGCCCCGGGGTACTGCCCGCGAGGAACGGCGAAGCCACCGCCCGGTCGTCCGAACCATCGCCGTCCATGTCGATGATGGTGGGAGTGCTCCAGTCGGCAGCAAAGGTGTCCGGGGGTCCGCCGGGGTAGTTGATCCACCAATTGGACGGGGTCGACCAGGGCGTGGTGGCAGCAGTCACGTCATCGAACAAGTGCCAGGACACCGCTTCGGCCGGATCGGTTGGCGCCGGAACCTTGGCCCCCGCGCCACCCTCCCAGTACGGGCGCCGCCACTCGCACTCCGAGATGATGATGGGAATCGTGGCAATCGGTGAAGCCAGGCCACCCCAGGCCACCGTTGCCTTTGCACCGACGGTGAATCCGTCGAAGCCAACGACACCGGCGAACAGCATGTCGAACTTGTGGTCTCCACTGAGGTCCTCAGTGCGGTTATGAACCGTCACGGTCTGGGCGGTGAGATCGAGGTCGACCAGCCAGGCATTGGCGAAGCCATCGCGGGCGTTGGAGTCAACGTAGATCTCGGCGACGGCGTACTCGTCGTAGGCGCCGTCGCATAGGCCGCGAACGCAGTCCTCGGCGATGGCGAGGGCGGCCGCGTCGGCGCCGTTCTGAAGTTGGCGGCGCTCCTCATACATGCGCCCGAAGTCCACGGCGAAGGCGGCGAGAGCCAGGAGCGCCACCAGGATTACCGCTACGAAGACCAAGGTGGCACCCTCGTCGGATGTGGGAACTCTTAGCACATGCGAGCTGACGTATCGGGCTAACCGCCGCATCTCATCACTCCTTGGGATTGCATCGTGAACGTATTGACTGGGAAGAAGGCGATCTGGAGTCTGAACGGATACTCGAGGGTGACTGTGGCCGGTTGCCCTGGATCACAAGCGGAGAGTGTGGCGCTAATGAGCGATGAATTGAGTGACGTTGCCGCAGCCCTGGCAGTTGCTTCGCCGGCGACGGGATCCTGGGTGATGGCATACTCCCGTACTCCCTCACGGGCGGCGTGGGTCAGGGAGTTCTGAGCGTTGTAGGCGCGTCCGAACTCGATGATGCCGAACACAAGGAGGAGCAGCAGCGGTGCGATGATCGCGAACTCGACCATGGCCGCTCCCCTATCAGAGTTGGATTTGTTCACCACGATTGGCCTCCAGGCCCGGAAGCGGTGGGGTTGTCGCCCGGGTAGAGCGACAACCCCCGCCTCTTCTCGCATTACGGGGTCGGCGTCAGTGGAGTCGACGTCGAGTCGATGTTCTGCTGTGCAGTGTCGAACGCGTTAAACACGTCCACTCCCAGCACGCCGACGACGAGGACGGAGACAACAGCGATGAGTGCAACCATGATGCCGTACTCCACCATCGTGGCGCCCTCGTCCGTGCTCAGACGAGCCCGGAACAACCTAACGAAGCTAGATACTTGTGTGAGCAACTTGCTCCCCTTTCGTTTATACGGGAGCCCGCCCGAGTGGAAGGCCCCGACACCACTCATCGTGGTCGAACAACCGGGCCAAATCCTCGTCAAAATTGATGGGATCTCGAAGCGAGCCGTCGACACCATCCGTATCTAGAGAATCCCAACACCTATCGAGGCGAGTCCGTTCGTGAGGCACGAGATCGCAACTGAAACAGCGAACAAGCGCTTCATCAGGGGGCGATGAGCCACCCACTCCCTGTAGGAAAGAAAGAGCACAGGCGCGGCCGCAACGAGGGCCTCTAACGGATATCGGTAGCCAAGAAACGTTCCGCCGGTGGCACGGTTCGCCTTGTACTGGACGAGGAGATACAACAACCCTCCGAGCAGCGAACCGCGCGCCCACGAAGGGGAGGCTCTCCACCCCATCCGAATGCCGGGCACCAATACCAGCAGGAAGGGCGACCAGACGAAGATGCCCACTTCTTGTGAAAAGGCGGCGTCGAAAAGGGTCCGGAAATAGCGGTACCCGAAACCAGAAACAACCCGATCCTGGAAACCTGATCCATACCCACCCGAAATCGACGGGTCACCGAACACCCACCACGTATACGCCACATATGCCAACAATCCCACCAGGGCTCCCGCCCCAATCAGCATCGCAGGGCGAAGCGAACGCTCTCTCACTGAACGGAAGAGGCCGGTCGTGGCAGCAATGACAGCCAATGGAGGCCGGGTGAGAATGGCAGCACCGAAGGCCAATCCGGAACCCAGCATGTGGCGCTCCTCCATCACTAGAGCCAGGGCAATCCACGCCATGGCGGGCCCGTGCTGCCATAGCTCGGCCGATGCCACCGGCCATGCCGACGTTCCCAAGCCGGCTACGTAGGCAGCTCCGAGCGCCATCGCGGGTGCGCCACTGATCCGAAGGAACGCCACAGCTAACAGTCCCATTGCAGCCGCCGTCGTCAGGGCAGCTGTGATGGCTCCCGGTGCGACCGGGGGGTGCAGGAAAGTAACACCCTCCAGATCATCCTCCTGGAAGCCCTCAGGAATATCCCCTGGCCGCGGGGTAACAGAGGTCAACTCCCCAGGCCATACCGCGTAGAGCGGCACCGCCATGAGGGCCGCACCGGGCGGATATTGACTCACTACCGAACCACCGGCCGGGACCACCCAAGCGAGAGTTCCTCGATAGTCCTCTAGCACCTCGTGCTCTTCCAGGTACACAGAGCCGTGTTCAGCGATGTTCCAAGCGGTCAGAGAGTTCGTCACACCATCGTTGACCAGGACGAAAGACCAGGTAGCGGTGAGGAGGTATATGCCAAAGAGGGGAACGGCCACGGCGAGGAAGAGACCACGCTCGGTCAGCCGATCCAATTGCTCGGCGAGTCGACCGCGCCAAACCATGGAGACACTCGGGATGGCCATGGTCTTCCATCGGCAGGAGGGTTCCTGACCTTGCGAGTTCTGTGGCCACCTGCCAGCCGAGAAGCGCCTACTGAGAATCTCGAATTCGCTCGAGTGCCGTCTTCAAGGCGTGACACCGCTCATTCAACGCTGCCGCCTCCTCGCTAAGAGCCTCGCGTCGCGCCACCGCCTGCTCCACCGTGGGCACATCGCCCGGTTCGAGCATTGCATGGGCATCGATCAGTTGCTCGGGGGTCACCTCAGAAAGGGGCGCCCCACCCGAGTTGGCCACCAGCTCGCCCACCGCCTCGTGGGCTTCCCGAAACGGGACGCCCTTCTTGACCAACGCCTCGGCAACGTCGAGGGCAACGGTTCCGTCGCCTGGCTCGGGAGGATGGAACCGGGCCGTCGCGAGCAGGCCCCCCAGCGCCGGTAGTGCCGCCGCCAGCGTGTCGTCGGCGTGGAATACGGCCCGTTTGTCCTCCTGGAAATCCCTGTTGTAGGCCATGGGCGTTCCCTTCTGGATGCCCAGCAGGGCCGCCAGGTCCGCCGCCACCGTGGCCGCTTTGCCTCTGGTGAGCTCGGCAATGTCGGGGTTCTTCTTCTGGGGCATTGCAGACGATCCGGTCGAGTAGGCGTCGTCGAGGGTGATCCAGCCGAATTCGCTTGTCGACCACAGGACCACGTCTTCGGCCAGTCGGGACAGGTTCGTCATGGCCTGGGCACAACAGAACCCGTATTCGGCCACAAGATCTCGACTGCCGATGGCATCCATGGTGTTGTCGAAGACCTTTGAGAACCCGAGTTTCTCGGCCGTGATCGCAGGGTCCAACGGCAGACTGCTGCCGGCCACCGCTCCGGCGCCGAGAGGTGAGACGTCGAGGCGCTGCCGCACATCCCTAAAGCGCTCGACATCGCGCAAGGCCATCCAGCCGTAGGCGAGCAAGTGTTGCCCCAGGGAGATCGGTTGAGCCTGCTGGAGATGCGTATAGGACGCGACCACGAAGTCCTCTAACTCTTCAGCGCGGTCCGCCATGAGGGACGCAAACGCAATGAGGTCATCGATGCGCTCCCCCGCAGCCCTTCGCAGGTAGAGGCGAATGTCCAGGGCGATCTGGTCGTTGCGGGATCGGCCGGTGTGGAGTCTCCCGGCCGGTGACCCGATCAGCTCGTAGAGCCGGCGCTCGACGGCACTGTGGACATCCTCGTCGGTCTCGAGGAATCCAAACCGATCTTCCCTGGCCTCGATGAGGATCTCCTCGAGCCCGGTGGTGATCGCGTCGACGTCCTCGGCCTCGAGAATCCCCACCTCTCCCAACATCGCCACGTGGGCCAGTGAGCCGTCGACGTCATCGATTAGCAGCCGTCGATCCGAGTGATCGACCGTGAACCGCCACAACGCCTCGGATGGTGGCTCGGAGAAGCGCCCGCCCCACATCAGGAGTCGCGGCGGTGGGCGCGGGCTTTGAGGCGCAAAGCGTGCAAGCGGATGAAGGCGCCGGCATCGGCCTGGTCATACACATCGTCGGCCTCGAAGGTGGCGTACTCCTCGCTGTACATCGACCGCTCGGAGCGCCGCCCCTCGACAATCACGTTGCCCTTGTAGAGCCGAATGCGGGCGGTCCCGCTCACCTCGACCTGTACGTGATCCATCAGCTCCTGGAGCAACTCGCGCTCGGGGGCGTACCAGAACCCGTTGTAAACGGCGGCCGCGTAGCGGGGAATCAGGCCGTCCCGGATGTGGAGCACCTCCCGGTCGAGGGTGAGGGATTCGATGGCCCGGTGCGCCCAATGGAGGATCGTGCCACCCGGCGTCTCATAGACACCGCGATTCTTCATCCCGATGAAGCGGTTCTCGACCAGATCGACCCGGCCAACACCGTGGCGACCACCGATTTCATTGAGTTTTGTGAGCAAGGCGGTCGGTCCGAGTCGCTCACCATTCACCATGACGGGATCGCCCTTGTCGTAGGTGACCTCGACAATCTCGGGCTCATCGGGAGCCTCCTCCGGGTCGGTCGTCATGATGAACATGTTCTCTGGAGGGGCCGCCCAGGGATCCTCCAGCACACCGCCCTCGAAGCTGACGTGGAGCAGATTGGCATCGGTGGAATATGGCTTTTCCGGGGTAGTCGGCACCTCGATGCCGTGCTTGCGGGCATAGGCCTCGAGGTCGGCCCGGCCTTTCATGTCCCACTCCCGCCACGGCGCCACCACCTTGATATCGGGGGCGAGGGCCATGGCATTGAGCTCGAACCGGACCTGGTCGTTGCCTTTTCCTGTGGCCCCGTGGCTGATGGCATCTGCGCCGGTCTGAGCCGCCGCCTCGACGAGGCCCTTGGCGATGACCGGCCGAGCCAGTGAGGTCCCTAGCAAGTAGTAACCCTCGTAGACCGCATTGGCGCGCAACGCCGGGAACACGAAATCGGTCACGAACTCGTCAACGAGGTTGCCGACAATGGCTTCTGACGCACCGGTTGCGAGGGCCTTGAGACGAGCCTCTTCGACCTCCTCGCCCTGTCCGACATCGGCGGTGTAGGTGACGACTTCGAGCCCGCGGTCTTCGATCAACCAGCGGAGGATGACGGAGGTATCGAGACCTCCCGAGTATGCGAGAACGACCTTTTTCATGCCGCGCAGTCTGGCATCAGGAGGTCCCAAGTCCCAAGTCGCAAGTCCCGAGAAGTCACCGGTCACCGGTCACCTGTCACCTGAAGGCGGCGGACGCTCTATCCAAGTGGGAGTCGGACCGTTCCGAGACTCAAGACGTACGGGCGACGATCAACTGGAGGTGGAGGCGGTCGTCGGTCTGTCCCCGGGGGTGAGGCGGTCGAAGGAGACGACCTCGAACACTTCGGCCACTCGCTGCTTCAGGTCGTCATCGGTTCGGAAGGAGAAGAATCGATCTGGCTGATAGAAGTCGTCCTGGTAGAGACCCTCTTCGCTGATACCGCCCCAAACACCCAACTGGAGCAGGCCGCCGGGAACCAGCACGTCTCGTATCCCGACTAGCACCGAGCCGAGATCGGAGTTGGGAACATGAAGCAGGCAGTTCATCGCCCAGACACCATGGAAGCTCTCATCGGGGAACCCGGGGTCGTACATGTCGCGGACGTGTGCCTCCAGGCCCTTCTCCCGACATCGCTCCACCTGGGCCGGAGACAGATCGGTAGCCACCACATCGAGGCCGCGGTCGGCGAACCAGCGGGAGGTGTACCCGGTCCCTGCGCCGAGCTCGAGCAATCGATCGCCGGCCAACAAGTGCCCCAGGAATGCTTCGGCGAGCGGCCATCGCCAATCCGCCTCGCCCCGTTGGTCTCGCTCCCCGGCGTGGTTGTCATAGGTTTCGGCCAGGGACCGGCGGAAATCAGCGGGAGGCGGCCCGGGGCAAGCTCCACTAGACCAGACCGTCCGCCACCCACTGATCGAGTAGCTCGTAGGCCTGCTCCGGGGAATAGGGGCCCTCATCGATCCGATATTCGAGGAGTAGATGCATCGCCGTTCCCACCCTGGGACCGGGCTTGATGTCGAGGTAGCGCATGACTTCGTTGCCGTCGATGGGCGCTCGCAACCTATCAAGCTCCTCCTGCTCACGCAGTTCGGCGATCCGGACCTCCAGCTCGTCGATGCGGCGTTGGATGGTGCGCCGCAATTTCTCGTTGCGGGTGGTCACGTCACAGCGGACGAGGGTGTTGAGGTCCTCGAGTTGTGTTCCGGCGTCGCGCACATAGCGGCGAACCGCCCGGTCGGTCCATCCATCCTTGAACGTATGAGGACGCATATGGAGATACACGAGCGTGCTGACGTCTTTCGTGACCTGCTTGGGGTACTGCAAGGCACGGAGTCGATGACGGGTCAACCGCGCCCCAACCACCTCGTGGTGATGGAAACTCACCTGACCGCCCTTGACAAACTCGCGGGTATCAGGCTTGCCCACGTCGTGATAGAGCGCCGCCAGTCGAATCTCCAACCGCGGTGGGGTCTTATCTACCACCGCCAGCGTGTGTGCCAGTACGTCCTTGTGCCGGTGATGGGGGTCCTGTTCGAGTGCCAGAGCCGGGACCTCGGGAATGAAGTGGGCGGCCAGGCCCGAATCCACAAGACCGAACAGGGCGGCCGAAGGGGCCGGCGCGATCATGAGTTTTGAGAACTCGTCGCGAATGCGTTCCGCGCTCACGATCTCCAACCGGCCCGCCATTTCCCGGGCGGCTGCCGCTGCCGCCGGATCTATCTCGAACCCGAGGGTGGCCATGAAGCGGTACAGCCGGAGCATCCGAAGCGGGTCGTCGCCGAAGGAGACCTCCGGCGAGAGCGGCGTCCGAAGCAGCCCGGCTCCAATGTCGGCCAGACCGCCCCATGGGTCAATCAATTCCGGCTCGGGTGATCCTGGTTCCAGTCGAAGGGCCATCGCGTTCACGGCGAAATCGCGCCGCGAGAGGTCGGTTTCGATATTGTCGGAAAACTCCACCTCCGGGGCCCGACTGTCCTCTCGATACACCTCGCTCCGGTAGGTCGTGATTTCGAGCACGTGACCTTCCTTCACGACACTTACCGTCCCGAATAGCTCTCCGGCGGTGAAGAGGTTCTGCGCCCATGACCCAACGATCCCCTTGACCGCATCGGGACGGGCATCGGTTGCGAAGTCATAGTCATCGTGGGGCCTGTCGAGGATGGCATCGCGGACACTGCCGCCGACGAGATACAAATCATGACCCGCATCGGCAAAGAGACGGGCCAGTTGCATGGCATGTGAGCCCGGATCAAAGAGTCGTTGAACCCGTTCGGGAAGCATCGCGACAGGATAGGAGCGGCAGGATGCCGCTCCTATCAGCTACCAGCTGACGGCCGGGTACTCCTTCACGGGAAAGGAGGTGACGCCGGCCCACAGGGCCAGTGCCCCACCCCGCCTCCGTCAAGGTGTCTTGTTTCACGACAAGTGCGGGGCCTTCGGGGTGGTCGCTCACGGAGCGACATTGACTCCTCTGCTTCCCCGCCTTGAGGGCGGGGTGGCACCGCCTCAAGGCGGTGTCGGGGTGGGGGAGACCAAGAACCACCAACCAACTACATCGTTGACGACTCGATGCCTTCCCCCATCCGTCCTCGACGAAGCGCCGAGTCCACCTTCCCCTGGGCCTCAATCCACGGAAGCGATCGGTGCGAACCACAAGGGAACCAACCACTATCGGGACAATCACCAGAGGAGATCCGTCACGAAAAGGGTGGGGATTGTTCTCTCCCCCCGGAGGGGGGAGTCCGGCGTAGCCGGGAGGGGGGAGTCCGGCGTAGCCGGGAGGGGGGCGCTCCCTGAATCGCTAGAGAAGGCGCCCCCTCCGCCCCTACGGGGCACCTCCCCCTCCGGGGGAGGAGACGAACGCAACCGTGGATTGAGGCTCAAGGGGAAGGAAGAAGACCGGGTGAGGTACATGTCGACGGTGTCGCACCCAAACCGCTATTGATCACCTCAAAGGGAAAGAAGAAGAACCGGCAGGCACCTCGGAAGGCACAACTGTGGATTGAGGTCAAAGGCGGGGAAAGCTCGCAGCCTGCCTAGGCGCTGGCGCGGTCGGCTAATCCTTCGGCCTGGAGGCGGATCTTGAAGTCGGAGGGGCTGGTCGCATTGGCCAGGGCCTCGTCGTAGGTGATCTCACCGCGGCGGAGGAGCTCCATGATTGACTGATCGAAGGTCTGCATGCCATAGAAGTCGCCCTCTTCGATGACCTCTTTGATCTCGACGGTCTTGTTCTCATCCACGATCCGCTCATACACGCGGGGCGTCATCGTCAATACTTCAACTGCCGGGATTCGCCCGACCCCGTCGGCCTTGCGCACCAGCCGCTGACTGACGATGCCCTGCAGGCTGCCGGCCAGCCCGAGCCGGACGGCCTTGTGCTGGAACGGCGGGAAGAAATCGAGGATCCGATTGATGGTCTCGGCGGCATCGATGGTGTGGAGGGAGGACACGACGAGGTGGCCGGTCTCGGCGGCCTGCAAGGCCGCATCCACCGTCTCGCGATCTCTCATCTCGCCTATGAGAACGACGTCGGGATCCTGCCGAAGGACCCGGCGAAGGGCCTGGGAAAAATTAGCTGTGTCGACCCCAATCTCACGCTGCGAGACGATCGCCATCTTGTCCGGATGGAGCACTTCGATCGGGTCCTCGATCGTGATGATGTTCACCCGCCGGGTGCTGTTGATGTGATCGATGACGGAGGCCATAGTGGTGGTCTTGCCCGATCCAGTCGGGCCGGTGACCAACACGAGACCATGTCGCTTCTGGGCCATGTTCTTGAGCACCGGAGGCAGCCCTAGCTCATCAAAGCTCTTTGAGGCCGGGGTAACGGATCGCAGCACCAGACTCACCGAGGTGCGCTGCCGATACACGTTCACCCGGAATCGGCCCAGGCTCGGCTTGCCGTACGCGAAGTCGGCCTCATGCTCTTCCCGGAAACTGGCTACCGCCCGCGGTGGCATTATGCCCTGGGCGTAAGACTCAACGTCTGACGATGTCAACGGGGGCAGGTCGATCGGCTGAAGAGCTCCGTCGATCCGAATGATCGGCGGTGATCCCACCTTGAGGTGGAGATCCGAGCCGCGAACCTCCTGCAGCTTCGACAGTAGATCGTCTAATGAGGGCACGTCAAGACTCCTGGATTCCGGTACGGAGTAGGTATCGGACAGAGTGCCGAGAGCCTTGACAGGTTGTTGCCGGCCTGAGGGTCAGCTCCCTCTGGCGTTGAAAGCGGGAAGCGCCAAGGGGGAAGCGGGAAGCGGATCTACCCCAGTTCTTCTTTGAGTGCTTCGAGGGCTTGCTCGAGGAAACTCCATGAGGACTTCGGCGAGGCAATCGGCTCTCCACCAGGCGGATGTCCCGCCACACCTTCCAAAGTGGCCGCAACCGACCGCTTGAGCGCACCAAGGTCGTATCCACCTTCCAGGAAGAAGACGAGCCGTCCGGATGGAGCGAGTTCCGATACCGTCCGGCCGAGTATTCCGTAGTCGGCTTCCACAAGCCGCAAGTCGGCGAGGGGATCCAGGTCGTGGGCGTCATAGCCGGCACTCACGAGAACCCAATCGGGCTCGAATTCCTCCACCACCGGCCTGAGCTCCCCAACTCCCTGGCGATAAACATCACCGCCCGTGCCCGGGGGCAGCGGCACGTTGATCGTGGTGCCGCGAGCCGGGCCTTCCCCCATCTCGTCGAACCATCCGGTGCCCGGATAGGCGGGGAACTGATGAAAGGACAGATATTGAAGGCGCGGGTTGTCATAGAACGTGGCCTGCGTGCCGTTGCCGTGGTGCACGTCCCAATCGACGATCGTCACCCGTTCGCCGGCATCGACGAGGGCGGCCGCCAATACCGCGATGTTGTTGAACAAACAGAACCCCATGGCCCGGGTAGCCATGGCATGGTGGCCGGGCGGGCGGACCGTGAGGAAGGCGGCCTCCGCCTCCTCGTTCCTGAGCCGGCCAGCCGCGTCCAGGCCGGCCCCGGCCGCCCGCAGAGAAGCCCCCCATGAATCCGGGACTGCTCCGGTATCAGGATCAAGTTGACCGCCACCGGCCTTGCAGAACCCTTCGATCGCCGATATGTACTCAGGTGAATGAACCCGCTCGAGATCCTTGCGGTCGACCGGAGCCGGCTTCCCCTCGACGATCTCGATACCGGCGGCCGACCGAACGCCGGCAGCCACCGCCCCGAGACGCTCGGGTCGTTCCGGATGACCGGCGCCATTGGAGTGCTGCGCGAACAGGTCGTCGGTGAGATGAAGCACTCGCATCACGGCTACTCTGCCACGACAAACCCATGCGTAACGACTTCTCCGTAGGCGGCGTGGTCACCGACCCCGAAGGTCGCGTCGCCCTCATCCGCACGACCAACCTTGCCGGCGCCCCGGTGTGGGGCCTTCCGAAGGGCCATCCAAAGACGGGTGAGACCGACCTCGAGGCGGCCCGGCGCGAGGTCGAGGAAGAAACCGGACTCACCGTGGCGATACCCGAGCCCTTCACCATGGCCCGAATCGAGTACTGGTTCGTGGCCCGCGATGGTGAGCGAGTGCACAAACGGGTCGACTTCTACCCCATGTCCGCAGTCGGTGGCAGCACCGATAATCACGACGACGAGGTCGAGGAAGTCGCCCTGCTTGACCCCGTTGCCGCCCGATCTGCCCTCACCTATGAGAACGAGCGGGTCGCCCTCGATGAGGTGCTCGGCTGATGCGCGTGCGCGGCGAATGGCCCAATCCGATTGTCATCCGCAAGGGGTGGGCGCGAGCAGTCGCCCGACCCTGGAACCGCTCCAGGCCCGATGCCCACCTGCGCCTTGAACGCGGGTCTGCCGGCTTCCTGCGCGAGGCGGCCGATCTCGTGATGAGCCTTGAGGCAAGCGCCATCATCTCGCCGCCCCTCATGGCGGGAACGCAGGAGATCTGGAGAACGGCCGGCTTTCGGCCATACATGTCCCTGTCCCTCCTCCGGCGGGTGCTCGACGGGACCGAGGGGCCGACCGCGCCGGTCCGAACAGTGGCCGACGGAGAGTGGCGCCGGGTGCTGGCCATCGATGCCGCCGCTTTCGGAGAAACCTGGAAGGCCGAGTTGCCGGCCCTGCTCGAGGCGCTGACATCTTCGTCATCGACGGCCATCCTCGGCCTCGACGATCCCGACACTGCCACCCTGGCGGGTTACGCCATCGTCGCCCGCTCGGCAGAGACCGGGTACCTCCAGCGGATCGCCGTCGACCCGGCTTTTCACCGCCGGGGAATGGGTCGAACGCTCACTCGTGCATCCCACGCCTGGTGCAAGCAAAGGGGTGCCCGCTCGGTCATCCTCAACACCAAGCCCGACAACGAGGCCGCTCTTTCAATGTATAGATCCGAGGGATACGCGGTGCTGCCCGAACGACTCGAGTTACTTCGATATGCAGGCGGAAAGTGAGCAGCGACAAGAATCGCGACGGGTTCGGGACTCTTGCTTGCCGTTGACTGTTGACTGTTGACTGTTGACTCCTGTGCATCGCACCACCAGTCACCCATCCGACTGTCCCGCAGGAACTAGCGTTGGCTCATGATCCGCATCGTTACCGACTCGTCGGCCGATCTGTCGCCGGAGGTCGCTGCCGACCACCATATCGAGGTCGTCCCTCTCACGATCCGGTTCGGTGACGAGGAGTTTGTCGATCGCCGCGACCTCACCGCCGAGGCTTTCTGGGAGCGAATGGCACGATCCGAGTCCCTTCCCACGACGGCCGCCCCATCGATAGGTGCCTTCCAGGAAGCGTATGAGAAACTGGCGAACGAAGGCGCCGACGGGGTAGTGGCAGTTTGTTTGAGCGAAGCGTTGAGCGCCACCTATCGGTCGGCGATGCTCGCGGCGCAAGAGACCCGCATTCCGGTGCGAGTTATCGACTCTCGAACCGCCTCGATGCCTCTCGGGTTGACCGCTCTTGCTGCCGCCGATGCCGCCCGGCTCGGGGCCGACCTCAACGATGTTGCCGAGGCAGTGACCGGAGCAGGCGCCGATCTGCTCGCGACACTCGACACCCTCGAGAACCTCAAGCGAGGCGGGCGAATAGGCGCCGCCGAAGCCTTCTTCGGGGGCCTCCTCAACGTGAAACCACTCATCACCTTCACCGACGGATCGGTCGCCGCGGCCGGACGGGTCAGAACGCGCCGCAAGGCGGTCGCTGCCTTGCTCGACTGGCTCTCGGCCCAGGAACACATCACCAGGCTCGGTATCGTCCATGGCCGGGCCCCCGATATCGAGGAGTTCGTCACTGCGGTGGGCGAGCGCGTGGGAGACGTTGCGCCGCTCGTTGCCCTGGCCGGACCGGTTATCGGGACCCATGCCGGTGCCGGGTTCATTGGCCTGGCCGTCACCCACACCTGACGTGGCCGCCACCCTCCCCTCCCGCTATCAGATGGAGATCCGACTGGGCCGTGATCACGATGTCGAGGAGTGGTTGGCGACCGACATGACCCTCGATCGACCGGTCCTCGTCCGGATCCTCGGACCCGAGACAGAGCCCGATCGACGCGAGAGTTTCCTCTCCGATGTGCGGGCGCTCGCTTCGGTGTCCCATCCTCACCTGCTCGAGGTGTACGCGGCGGGGACCGACGGAGACCACACCTGGATGGTGGCTGAGTGGGCGGGAGGCGTCACCATCGCCGATCGGATGCGAGCCGGAAACTCGATGCCGGTTGAAGAGTTCCTCCCGAACGCGGCCGGCCTGGCGGAGGCCCTCTCGGAATTGCACGCCCTGGGAACCATTCACGGCGCCATCGGACCCGACGCAATCAGCTTCTCCTCGGCACACCCGGCCAAATTGATGTCATTCGCCCGGCCGGACCGTGGCCGAAGCCCGGAGACCGACGTCGCCGACCTGGCCCGGACCCTCGAAATGGCGCTCACCGGTTTGGGTGATGACGCTCCCCCGCCATCTCAGCTAGACGAAGAAATCCACCGCTCTGTCGACGAGGCTCTATCGGATGCCAGGGCCGGGATACTGACGGCCGCCGAGTTCGCCGCCCGACTGCAGGCGGCTCCCACCGTTCGTCCCGGTCGGCGAGCCCTGCACTGGTCCTGGCGTTGGGCGATTCCGGCGCTCTTGCTCGGACTGGCAGCGATGGCAATAACCCTGTTCGGCCCGTTCCGACGCTCCGAGGCCGCCCCGCCATTTGCTCTACCCGAGCCTCCAACAACGACGACCCTGCCCACCACCACGACCAGCACAACGCTGCCCGATATCCGGGTAATCGTGGTCGACGTGCTCGATCCGTCCGGGGACGGTGAACGTGACGGCGAGCTGCCCAATCTCATCGACAGCGACCCTGCCACCGCCTGGCGAACCGAGCGGTATTTCGCACCCATCTCCCTCATCAAACCGGGAGTCGGGGTGACCTTTGTCCTCGACCGGGTTCCCGGAAGGATCGAATTCGAGGCCAGCGGAGGAACCGGGTTCGAGATCCGCTGGGCGGCCACGCTTCCCGATTCCCTCGAGGGATGGGAAACCATAACCTCGGGCCTCGTGGACGCCGATCCGGCCGCTGGATCTGGAACGACCCTCATCGACCTTCCCCGGCGCGACGGCGGCTTCTGGCTCCTCTGGCTCACCGAACTCGCTTTCCAGGGCCAATCCGAAGACGATCCGCCGCGAGATTTCTTCTACTCGTTCGTATTCGAAGTACGGTTCTCGCCGTGAGCCAAGATATCGAGCTGCTCGACCGCTTCATCGGTGGCGACCAGGAAGCCTTCAACGAACTGATGCGTGCCCACGAGGATCGGGTATTTGCCATCGCCTTGCGGATGATGCGTAATCGGGACGCCGCACTTGACGCCACCCAAGAGACGTTCTTGACGCTCTATCGAAAGGCGGACCGGTTCCATCGCCAATCGGCATTCTCGACCTGGCTCTACCGGGTCACCATCAACACGTGTTACGACCAGCTCCGCAAACAGAAGCGGCGCCAGGCAGATGCGCTTCCGGAGACAAATGATCCGGTCGATCCCCACTCCGAGGACGAGTTGGCGGGTGCCGAGTTGCGGCCGGATCTGGCCAAGGCACTGGCTGCCCTGCCCGACGACTTCCGTACCGCGGTTGTGTTGTCCGATTTCGAAGGGAACTCACTCGACACCGTGGCCGCCATCCTCGAGATCCCGGTTGGTACCGTCAAGTCCCGCCTGTTCCGGGGCCGGCGCTTGCTGGCGCAGAAGCTCGGGAACCTTTCAGACACATCGGACCCTCAAAGGGATGAGCATGGATAACTACAACCCCGACCTCATTTTCGACCTCGTCGCCGGGAACCTTCCCGCCGACGAGGCGCGAGCCGCCGAAGCGGCCCTCTCCCCGGAGGGTCGGGCGGAACTCGAGGCTCAGCGGGCCGTCCTGGCATTCATCGTCGATTCGCCCCCTGCGACCATGACCGACATCGAGCGCGCCCACCTCCATCGATCGGTGGCGTCGGCCATATCTGAGACGACCCGCGAGTTGAGCCCCGTCGCAGTCGCCCGTCCGGCCCCACCCAGGCCCACCCGCCGCGCAGGTGTGTTCGTCCGCTGGGCATCGGCCGCCGCCGCAGCCGCCATGCTTGTGGGTGTGGTCGCCGTCGGATCCCAGCTGGGCGGCCTCGGTGGATCCGGTGACGACACCGCCGACACCATCGCCTCGGCGGAGGCCGCCGCCGCCACATCCACGACAGCCGCCGGGGCCAACAGTGATGCGGCCTCAGATACCGCGCCCGGCTTCTCGGGAGACATCGCCGGCGGCAGTGGAAGCGATGGCGCAGCAGCGGAAGACTCCGACCGGTTCAGCGTCACCGACGAGCTCCTCGAGGCCCCTGCCCTCCGGGACACCGACGACAAGACGGACCTCGAGGAAGTAACCGCCTGGCTACAGGACGCCAGTAGGGAGCGATCGCTCCTCGATCCAATCGAAGACATAACCGCCCTTCCTTGCTACGCGGTTGCCGCCGAAGACGACGATCTCGATATCGCCGACGGATTCCTCGTCGAGTACGTGGATGCCGGTGGCACGATCGTGCAAGGCATCGCCTACGCCGACCCGGGCACCGATACCGTCGAGCCCATCATCCGGGTGTATGACTACCTCACCTGCGAACCGGTTGTCGCCAGTACCGACTGAGGTCACGCCCTCCTGGCCCGCTAGGATCGCGCAGGTTATGGATGATTTCCCCGTCAAGCTCGCCGACATGCTGGAAAGCGTCGCAGGCAAAGCCCGCGCGCTTACCGTTGACCGTGTCGCACAATGGACGAAGATGCTGGCGCTCGGCATGGTGGCTGCCACTCTCGGCCTGCTCGCCGTTCTGTTCCTGATCATCGGCCTCTTTCGGTTGCTTTCTTCGGTCATAGGCGTCACCACCTCCTACGCGGTTCTGGGGGGAATCTTCCTCGTCGCCGGAGCGTTTCTTTGGATCATGCGAACGAAACCTCCGAAGGAAGACGAATGAGTGAATCCGTTGTGATCATCGGGTCCGGCCCGGCCGGGCTCACTGCGGCTGTGTACGCCGCCCGGGCCGACCTCAATCCGCTCATGGTCGAGGGCATGGCGGCCGGCGGCCAATTGATGCTGACCACCGACGTCGAGAACTACCCCGGCTTCCCCGATGGGATCATGGGCCCCGAGTTGATGGAGCAGTTCCGCAAACAGGCCGAGCGATTCGGAACCCGCCTGGTGACCGCCGACGTAACCAGAGTCGACTTCAGCAGCCGCCCTTTCAAGGTGTGGGTCGATTCCGATGAATACGAGGGCGACAGCATCATTATCTCGACCGGTGCCAGCGCCAGTTGGCTCGAATTAGAAAACGAAGAGCGACTCCGGGGTCACGGTGTCTCGGCCTGCGCCACGTGCGACGGCTTCTTCTTCCGCGACGTCGAGGTAGCCGTCGTTGGTGGCGGCGACTCTGCAATGGAAGAGGCCTTATTTCTCGCCAAGTTCGCCAGCAAGGTCACCGTCATTCATCGACGCGACGAATTCCGGGCCTCGAAGATCATGATCAACCGAGTGTTAGAGCACGACAAGATCGACGTCCTCTGGAACACCGTCGTAGAAGACGTCCTCGGCGAGAGCCAGGTCGAAGGCCTCACACTTCGCAATGTGCTCACCGACGAGGTCTCCGATTTCAAGACAGGCGGCCTGTTCCTTGCCATCGGCCACAAGCCGAACACAGATTTGTTCAGAGACCAACTGGAGCTCGACGACGTTGGCTACATTGTGTATCCGGGCTCGGGCACCATGACCTCTGTCGAGGGAGTGTTCGCGGCCGGAGATGTGGCCGACCACACGTATCGCCAGGCGATCACAGCTGCCGGCAGCGGGTGTATGGCTGCGATTGATGCAGAGCGTTGGCTCTCAGAGCAGGAATGAAGTCGCGGCTTCGCGGGTTGGTTGTCGCGAAGCCTGAATGTCAAGGAGGTGGAGGCCACTGAGCCGCCCACAATGTCTGATAACACCGTTACGGCAACTGATGCCACTTTCACCGACATCGTGAACGGCGAGAAGCCCGTTCTGGTCGACTTCTGGGCCGAATGGTGCGGTCCCTGCCGCATGGTGGCACCCATCCTCGAGGAGATCGCCATTGAGCATGACTCCATCGAGATCGCCAAGCTCAATGTCGACGAGAACCCCCAGGTCGCAATGCAGCACGATGTGATGAGCATCCCGACGCTCATCCTCTTCCAGGATGGCGTCGAAAAGAAGCGCCTCGTCGGAGCCCGCTCGAAGGCGGCACTGCTCGGCGAACTGGCGGAGTTCGTCTAACCGATTCACCCCGCAACGCTGAGGGCCGGGATCCCACCACCCCGGCCCTCTCGCGCGTCCGGGCCAAGAACTCACTCGGTTCCAGCCTGGCACCCCTACCATCAGCGTCATGCGCCTCTACCGCCGAAACGACACCGGCGAACCGGTCCGCGACATCCAGCAGCGCCTGGCCCGACTCGGATATGATTTGGGAATAACTGGCACGTTCGACGATGCGACCCAGACTGCCGTTCGCGCATTTCAGGAACGCCGCGGCGTCCCGGTCGACGGCATCGTCGGGCCCGATACCTGGCGCGAGTTGGTGGAAGCCGACCGGAATGTCGGCGATAGGGTGCTCTACTACCGCCGCCCTCTCATGCGGGGCGACGACGTCGACCTCTTGCAGCGGCAACTTAACCTCCTCGGCTTCGACGCCGGCAAGGAGGATGGGATCTTCGGGCCCAACTCCCAGCGCGCTCTCATCGAATTTCAGGAGAGCCGCCGTCTGGCAGAAGATGGGATCATGGGTCCCGTGGTGCTGGCAGAGCTCAAGCGGGTGGGGCGGGCGATCGGAAAGACCGGACGCCACGCCGTTACCGAACGCCAGTGGCTACGGGATCACCCTCGCTCGATCGCCGGCCTCCGGGTGGCGGTCGATCCAGCCTGTCGAGGCAAGCAGGAAGCTGCAGATGCCTGGATGGCGGCAACAGGCGCACTTCGGGCCCTAACCGATCTCGCTTCTATGCCATTTATTACCAGGACCGAGGATGTGTGGGCAGACGAGACCCTGCGCGCCCGCCATGCCAACGACCGTGGAGCCGATTTCGTGATCAGCCTTACCGCACCCGATCCGGCAGAGCCCGGTGTGTATCACTTCTCAACGGCTACCAGTCACAGTGAGGTCGGTGCCCGACTCGGTCAACACCTAGGCCGCCTGCTCGACCTTCCTTCCCAGGGCAGATCAACCCCTATCCTCAGGGAGACCCGCTCCCCGGCCATCATCATTGCAGCCGCCCCCCTCGACGAGACCCTGGGAAAAGCAGTGGCGGACGGGTTGGAGAGCTTTCTGGCGGAGGACTGACGTACAGCCCACCGCCCACCGATAACCGCCAACCGCCTCGGAGCCTCTTACAGGGAATCGGGGTTTCTCTGGGCCTGGCGCCGGCGGCGCCGGCCGACCCCTACCTTGCCTTCCGGCGGTAGCAGTCGATTTCTCGGCCCCTGACGTCCAATTGCCCAGGCATGGGCCGAGAAATGCTCTAACCCCCGAACATGGTGCGATAGATGCGCTCCAACTCCTCGAGGCCCTTGAAGTTGAGGACGACCTTCCCGGTCTTCCCGTTGAAGTTGATCTTGACCGTGGCATCGAGCCGTTCGGCGAGCCTCTCTTCGAGAGCGATCAGTTCGGCCGGGCGGGGGACGCTCGAACGGGTCGGTCGGGTCGCACCGGACCCGCCCTCAGCCCTGGCACGGGCCGCTTCTTCCACCATCCTCACCGACCAGCCCTCGGCGGCGGCGCGTTTGGCGATGTGCTCGGCATACACCTGGTCTTCGATAGAGAGCAGCGCCTTCGCATGCCCTCCCGACAGCTCTCCCCGCTCAAGGAGGCCTTGAATCGTCGCGGGTAGTTGAAGGAGTCGGAGCGTATTCGTGATAGTTGAACGGCTCTTGGCGACTCGCTTGCCGACCTGTTCGTGGGTCCAGCCGAAGTCCTCCATGAGTTGGCTGAACGCGGCCGCTTGCTCGAGGGGCCCCAGTTGCTCTCGCTGAACGTTCTCGATGAGGGCCTCTGTGAGGTTGTGCCACGCCTCTTCGTCCTCATCGCGAATGACGGCCGGAATATCGGCCAATCCGGCGAGCCTGGCCGCCCGCCAGCGCCTCTCGCCGGCTACTAGCTCGAAACCGTCCTCCCGAGCCCGAACCAGCACCGGCTGAAGCACCCCGACCTCCCGTATGGAGTCGGCGAGGTCCTCCAATGAAGCCTCATCGAAGTTAGTACGGGGCTGGCTGGGGTTCGGTTTGATATCATCGAGCGGGATCCAGGCAAAGCCGACCGCCGGCTCACCAGTCCCCTCGGATTGCGGTATGAGCGCATCCAAGCCCCTGCCCAATCCTCCCTTACGCTCGGCCATGGCGCCTCCTAAACTCGCGGCCTAACTCCCGATATGCGATAGCTCCCCGACTCATCTCGTCAAATGCTTCTATCGGCTCCCCGAACGAGGGTGCTTCGGACAACCGCACGGTCCGCGGAATGATCGTTTCGTACGCTGTTTCGCCGAAATGGGCCCGCACCTGATCAACCACCTCGGAGGCGAGGTTGGTACGACCGTCGAACATCGTCATGACGACTCCTTCGACTACCAGCGACGGGTTGAGGTTGCTCGTAACCAGTTCGACGTTCTTGAGGAGCTGGCCGACTCCCTCGAGCGCGTAGTACTCACACTGAATCGGTACGAGGATCTCGTTGGCGGCTGTCATGGCGTTGATCGTGAGCAGACCGAGCGACGGGGGACAATCGATGATGATGAAGTCGTATCCCGCGTCGAGGTTGGCAATAGCATGCCTGAGGCGGTGTTCACGGGAAAACGTCGAAACGAGTTCGATTTCAGCGCCGGCGAGGTCGATTGTGGCCGGAACCACGTGAAGATTCCTGACGCTGGTTGGCTCTATGACGTCTTCGATTGCGACCTCTGATACGAGAATGTCGTAGACAGATTGGCGGATAGATCCGCGGTCAATTCCGAGCCCGGAGGTAGCGTTTCCCTGGGGGTCCAGATCAATGAGAAGGACCCGTTCGCCCTGTATTGCGAGGGCGGCGCCGAGATTGATGGCGGTCGTCGATTTGCCGACGCCACCCTTCTGGTTGGCGATGGCAACGGTGGTCGGAGCTTCGTTCACGACCGCATGATAAGGAGCCACGAAGTTCCGTCAAGTACTTCCTTCGGAATTTCGCGAACTTCGGCCTCTAGTCCTAGAGCCGAGGCGAGGGAAACCAGGTCACGAGCTCGTTCGGGCTCCTCTTCACGGGTACTCAACCCGAGAACGCCCACAGATCCGGGCTCGAGGAGCCGATTGGCCAATCCGACGGCCTCGGGGGGTGGAATCGACGCCCGAAAGGCGAGGCCGGCCCATTCGTCAGCCACCGAGAAGGCATCGCCCTGGGCGATAATCACGTTCCCGAGGTCGAGCATTCGAACGGCGCGGTGCAGGAGACGAACCCTGCGTCCACCCCTATCAAGGAGGGTGACCATCGTTTCAGGAAAAGCGATGGCAAGAGGGATACCCGGGAGCCCTACCCCCGTTCCCACGTCAAGGATTTCGGCGGGGGGTTCCGGCCATGCCGTCGTAAATGTCAGGGAATCCCCGATATGTCTTTGCCAGATTCGCTCGCCCTCGCGAGGCCCAAGTCCACCAGCGGGAACGGCTTCATCGACGAGCCAAGCGGCGTATCGAGTCAGTTGCGCCTTTTGTCCGTCAGAAAGGGTGATTCCCCCGAACTCGGCAGCTCGAACGGCGTATTCGATCGATGTTCCACGGGGAACATCACTCGTCGTCGGACTCACCGGCCTCATCCGACTTGTCTCCAGCACTCTCGTCGACATCTCCTACATCGGTGCCTTCGTCAGATGCCTCGGTCGAATCGTCGCCATTGTCGGCTGCCTCGTCGCCTTCAGCGGTCACTTCTGGATCGGTGGCTGCGGCGTCGCCTCCGGCTGTCCGGGGCTCTACGCCGGGAGCGAGGGAGACAACGACCGATCGGTTGGGCTCTTCGCCCTCCGAGAAGCTGCTGACACCCTCGATGTCAACCACCGCGTCATGGACGGTCTTCCTGTCGGCTGGATTCATCGGCTCGAGCATGATCTCTCCGCCGTCGTCCAAGACCTGCTCTGCCAACCGGGCTGTGTAGATCCGCAGGGCTTCGCGGCGGCGCGCCTGGTATCCACCGACATCCAGACGGAGTCGGGCCCGCCGATGGGTCTTGCGTTGCACGACGGTCCGCGTCAGTTCGCCGACTGACTGCATGATCGAACCCTTTGGACCTATGAGCGCCTCGGTCTGCTCTCCGGCCACGTCGGCGAGGATGAGGTCGTCCTCAACGCTGGTCGTGACGTCGCCTTCGAGTCCGAAGCTGTTGAGGAGGCCCTCCAGGAACTCAGCAACGACAGCTGCCTGTCCCTCGGCGTCGATTTCGACTTCAGGAGTGCTGGGCTCTTCCATCGTTCGTTCCTTTGCTTTCGGTGATTCTTGGCTCTTACGAGCAGACTTCGTGTTTCGGTCGGATCGGTCGGATCGGTCGGATCGGTCGGATCGGTCGGATCGGTCGGATCGGTCGGATCGGTCGGATCGGCCGTCTCTGCTGCCTTCGGTTTTCTGACGCTGGTTCCTGTCACGACCCTGACCGGATTGCTCCTTCGACCGGCCGCCGCCCTTATTGCCTGACTGATCGCCGCGGCCTCCGCCGTCTTGTCTAGAGCGCTGCGCCTGACGGCCCTCGCCGCCGCCACCACCACGGCTGCGCCGGCGCGGCCGCTTCTCTTCTTTCGGCTTAGGCGACACCCTCACGAGAGCCTCCCGACCGCCCATGCCGAGGAATCCCCGGTTTGGCTCTTCCACAATCTCGATGGTGGCCTCGTCCGCCGAACTCAGACCGAGTTCGGCCAAAGCTGCCTCTATCGCTGCTTCAACGCTTCTGCCGCGTACTTCTACCCATTCCACGGTCCTAATACCTCCTGCGGCGCTTCTGTTGCTTCTTCTTAGACCCTTGAAAATCCTTCTGGGCGGGTCCTTCTTCCGATTGTGTTTCGGGCTCCTGTGCCGGAGCAGCCGCTGCTGCAGCGGCGTGCCGTTCGTCGAGACGAATAATGAATGACTGTTGGCCGATACGAACGATCTGGCCAGACGCAATGTAGAGATCGACGCCGGCGAGGAGTCCGTAGGAGATGAACCCGAAGAGGACGGGAAGCACCTTGGTGAACGTCTGCATTTGGCGGGCCTGCGGGGTGTCGTTTGCTGCCGAACCGTCCTTGGCGCGCTTCCTCGTCAGTTGGGCCTGTTGGTAGTACCCGGTGACGATGATGAAAACAACGAGGAGGATGTAGGGGAGTGCGCTTGCGATTGAACCATCCGAGATCGCCTCGCTCGGTGAGACAACCATATCCATTCCCAGGAAGCCCGTATGACCTGAGGTTATGGCTTCTCCAAGGTCCGAGTCGGCCGTAAGGAACCTTGTGGCGTCCTCATCACGGAAGCTCCTGAGCAATCGAAACAGCGAGAACCAGATCGGAAGCTGCACGATCATAGGCAAGCATCCGGCCGCCGGATTGACGCCCTTCTCCTTGTAAAGAGCAACCATTTCCTCGTTCAACTGCTGCCGGTCGTCCTTGTGCTTCTTCTGGAGGTCCTTTACGAGCGGCTGGATCTCCTGCATGGCCTTCATCGACCGCGTCTGCTTGAGCGTGAGCGGGAACATCGCCAGGTTCACGATCACGGTCAACAGAACAATGGCCAATCCAACATTTGGGAATATCTGGTACAAAAAGGAGAGTATTGCTCCCAGAAATTGGATGATCGGATCAAGCATCGGCAGTCTCTCTTCGGGGCGGAACCGGTTGGTGGACGAAACCCTTCGTGCTGAGTGGATTGCAGCTCAGCACCCGCCGGAAGCCCATCCAGCTACCCCGGGCGGCACCGTGGACTTCGACAGCCTCGACCGCGTACGCCGAACAGGTTGGCAGATACCGGCAGTTCGAGCCGGTTCGCCGGGACACGAGGTGCTGGTAGGCGCGAATGGCACCCCTGACCCAGTACGCCGGCTGATACCAGCGCAGCTTTTCGCTCAACGCTCTTCCTTCCCGGAGATTGCCTTCACGAGGTCTCGGAACTCAATTTCGATACTTTCCGGGCCCGCAATCAAGATGTAATCGGTCTGAGGACGCAGAGTCGCCAGGTGGGCGGCCTCCCGCAACCTCCGCTTCGCCCGATTCCGATTGACTGCGTTGCCCACTTTCTTGCCGGCGACGATACCTATTCGCGGCATCGCCGAAGGTCCTTCCAGCATCAGAACGGTCAGCCCGACTGATCGAACCCGGCGTCCCCGGCGGTATACCCGCTGGAAGTCTGCCCGGCTTCGAAGTGAAACGAACCGTTGGCTACGCCGCGAGGCGCTTCCGGCCTTTAGATCGGCGACGGCGCAGGATCTCACGTCCCGCTCGGGTACGCATTCGGGCGCGAAAACCGTGCTTACGCAACCGGCGTCGGTTCTTAGGTTGATATGTTCGTTTCATAGATCCCGTTCGACCGGTGAAGACTACGGATACGCTCACGCTATGTCAAAGGATTAAGCCAGCTACCAGCCGCCAGCTACCAGTTGGGCGTCTCGGAGATGCGGTGATCGTGAGGCAACAATGCTGGTTGACCCTTCGGAGCCTCAGACCAATGCACGGAAAACTGGTAGCTGCTCTGCCAACCAGGCGGGCTCCGCCCTCCTCGATGGCTCCAAACCCTCTCTGCTCGCGAATGTTTTCCTAGACATGCGAAAATCGAACAGGCCGCCAAATGCCCGATCGCGCGAATCTGAAGGGACGCTAAACCGCCGTTTCTCCGCCCGAAATGCCACACGTTGGTTTAGCACTAAGACGCGGGTAGCGCCGTTTTTGGCGTTCTTGAGGGCTGCGGGAAGCCTCCATATAATGCCGCGCGCTGGACCGAGGCCTTCCCAGCGGAAACGGCGACAAGGGGCTGTCACCGGGCCGCACTTCGGTTCTCCACATACTGTGGATAATTCTGTGGACGATTCGAGATAGGCGGAGGACAGTTGAAACCCCAATCAGTGGCTGGTGCCTGGGACCAATATCGTCAGGCACTCCGCAATCGCGTGACCCCTGTTACCTGGCAGACGTGGCTCGACCCTCTCGAGTTCCTCGAAGATGCGTCGGGCACGCTCTCCCTCTCCACTCCAAGCGAGTTCCATTTGCGGTGGGTGGACGAGAAGTACGGCACCCTGCTCGCCCAGGTGGCGTCCGACATCTATGACACCGCCGAGGTCCGCCTCGAGGCGAGGCCCGCCGACCCCAGTCTCACTACGTCGGAAATTCTCGAGGACGAGCCGCGGGCAAATCCCGTGCTGGTTCAGCCAGGGATCGAACCGTCCTCTGCACCGAAATACTCCTTTGAGAACTTCATTGTCGGCCCCTCCAACCGCTTCGCCTACGCGGCCGCGATGGCCGTGGCCGAGCAACCCGGCAAGCACTACAACCCTTTATTCATCTACGGCCCCGCCGGGCTCGGCAAGACCCACCTTCTTCACTCGGTGGCCGCGCAATCGCGCGAGATCAACCCGGGTCTCGTCATGCGTTACGTGACGTCAGAGGATTTCTTCAACGATTTCGTGGACGGAATCCGTCGCAAGCGCATGGACGAGTTCAAGAACCGGTATCGCCGGATTGACATCCTGTTGCTCGACGACGTCCAGTTCTTCGAGGGCAAGGAGCAAATTCTCGAAGAGTTCTTCCACACGTTCAACACCCTTCATCAGGCCGGCAGCCAGTTGGTCATTACGTCGGACCGCCATCCGAGGCACCTCTCCACTCTCGAGGATCGCCTGAGGAGCCGCTTTGAATGGGGTCTGCTGACCGACATCCAGCCACCCGATGTCGAAACCCGGCTCGCCATTCTTCACAAGAACGCTGAATTTGCCCCCCGGCAGGTTCCCGAGACGGTGCTCGAATTCATCGCCATCCACGTTCCGAGCAACATTCGGGAGTTGGAGGGAGCGCTCACTCGTATCACCGCCTATGCCGCCCTCACCCAACAGGAGATCACTCTCGACATGGCCACCGACGTCCTCCAGGACCTCATCCCGACGGCCAACCAGCGCTCCTTGCATCCAGATGAGATCATCGGCGCCACGGCGGCCGCCACCGGTCTGAGCCCTGCCGATCTCATCGGTCAGAGCCGGCGCCAACCGCTCGTGCGGGCTCGCCAGACGGCCATGTACTTGTGTCGGGAACTAACCGACCTCTCTCTTCCCAAGATCGGCCGGGCCTTTGGCGGACGCGACCACACAACTGTCATGCACGCCCTCGATCGGGTGAAAGCGTTGATGATCGAAGACAAGGCAATGTTCGACCAGGTGACCGCCCTCTCCCAGAACCTCCGCGGTGGTTGAATCCATGACTCCCCGTGTTCACCCACACCCCGTGTGGAAAAGCGCTCCCAGCCTGTTGATGGGTACCGGGTTATCCCCACGCCTCGGGCGCCCGCGTCCCAACCGGTGGATAGGCTCTGGATTCATGCACATGTCGGTATTGCGAAATCCCCCTTCTTTCCGGGCCTTCGGGAGGGGTTACCCACAATCCACACCCCCTACTACTACGACTACTAATCAATTAGAAAGAAAAGAAGAAGAAGGAGACAGCCTGTGCACTTGAGAGCCGAACACGACGACCTCGCCGATGTGCTCGCCAGAGCAACTCGTGCAGTGGGCACCCGCGCACCGGTAGAGGTTCTGCAGGGCATCCTGTGCGAGGTACAGGGCAATCGTCTCAAAGTGACGGGCAGCGACCTCGAAATGACGGTCCACACGAGTCTGGAAGTAGAGACGCTCGAAGAAGGCCGCGCTGTCATCCCGGCCCGGCTGGCGGCCGAGGCTGTTCGCAAGCTTCCACCGGGAGCGGTGACCATACGCACCGACGAGGGCGAGGTCGAGATCACCGGCAACGGCCCCAGTTTTCGATTTCGGCAGTTGGCAGTTGACGATTTTCCGCGACTCGTTGCCGAGGATGGAGGCACCGGCGGCATTGAGGTGGCCGGAGACGAGGTCGTGCGAGCAATCAGTCAGGTGTCGGTGGCGGCCTCTCATGATGACGCCCGCCCCATCCTCACTGGAGTACTTTTTGAGCCGAACGAGGGGTCCCTGCGGCTCGTAGCCACCGACTCATATCGGCTGGCAGTGCGGGACCTGCCGGGCGTTGAGCCGGGCGGTTCTGGACTGGTGCCGGTTCGGGGCTTGCGAGAACTTGGCCGCACCATCGGCGCCGAAAAGGTGAAGGTAGATGTCGGCGATCGTGAAGCGAGCTTCTCCTCGGACCGTGGTTCCTTGACAGTCAGGCTCATCGAAGGGGCGTTCCCCAACTACCGCCAGCTCATTCCCGACACCTACGCCAATCGCCTCACCGTGGCCAAGAGCGCCATGCTCGATGCCATCGACAGGGCCTCGCTGGTGGCCGAGGACCACATTCCGGTTCGTCTCGAGATGAGTGACGGGGGAGTGGATGTGAGCGTGACTCGCCAGGAGGTTGGCGGTACGGCCGAGCGGGTCGAGGGTGAATACAGCGGTGAGAAGATGACCATTGCCTTCAATCCCCGGTATCTGAGCGATGGGGTGAGTGCCATCGAGGACGACGAGATCGTGTTCGAGGTTCTCGATGGCTTGAAGCCGGGGATCCTGCGAGGAGCGAATTCGTCTGACTTCCTCTACCTGTTGATGCCGGTCCGGCTGTAGCCCGTGCGGCTCGACTGGATCGAGCTTCGGAACTTTCGGAGTTATCCACAACTGGACTTCCGGCCGGAGCCGGGTACCAATTTGCTGGTCGGTGATAACGGTGCCGGCAAGACGAACCTCATGGAGGCGATCTCCTATCTGAGCGGCCTGCGGTCCTTTCGCAAGGCGCCAGACGCCGCCCTCATTTCGACGGGAACGGACGAAGCGATACTGCGAGCCGGAGTGACCGGACCGGTCTCCGAGCACACGATCGAGATCCTTCTGTCGCGACTGGCCCGTCGCACCGTACAACTCGACGGAAAGAGGCCGTCGCGCAATGCGGAATTGCGTTCCCGGCTCCGCTGCGTGACGTTTCTCCCCGACGACCTGGACGTAATCAAAGGCAGCGCCGGGCAGCGCCGGGGGCTTCTCGATGATCTGGCCGCACAATTGCGACCGACCGCGGCAGCAGACCAGAGCGATTTCGATCGGGCTCTTCGTCAGCGCAACGCCCTGCTCAGAACCCACGGAACCTTCGCCGACACGGACGCTCTGGCCAGCTTCGAAGCAGCCATTGCTCTCAGTGGGGCCAGAGTGGTAGGGCATCGCACAGGGACGGCAGCGGCCATGACACCCTTTCTCCAGGCGGCCTACCGCTCACTAGGTCCAGATACCGTGTACTGGCGCTACGAGTCGGCGTGGGCGCAGGCAGGCGCCTCTGAGGAGGAACTGGCGGGATTGCTGAGCGAGGAGCTCTCCTCGCGGCGTCGGCGGGACATGGAACGGCGGGTGACCACAGCGGGCCCGCAGCGAGACGAGCCCCACCTGCTGCTCGGCGAACGCGATGCCCGTACTCATGCCAGTCAGGGAGAGCAGAGATCGCTTGTGCTGGCCCTCCGCCTGGCCGCCTTCGACCTGCTCGCAGACGAGTTCGACGATCCGCCGGTTCTCATCCTCGACGATGTGTTCTCCGAATTGGATGCAACGAGAGCTACGGCCATCGTCGAGCGACTGCCGGGAGCCCAGGCATTCCTGTCGAGCGCTCGGCACGACGACGTTGGTGAGATTGCCGGGGCGTACTGGAACGTTGCGGCGTCGGGTACGGTGGTAGCGCGATGAGTCTCGATCCAATTGGCGACATGCTGACCCCATTCCTCGAGAAGCTGGGCCTGGCCAAGCCCGACACCGCCGCCCGCCTCAATACCGAATGGGAGACGCTGGCCGG
>CAXMQV010000003.1:0-35070 GCA_964195905.1 uncultured Gammaproteobacteria bacterium | reverse complement strand
CCAGGGTGTGGGGTGTGCCAAAGAAGTGACCGCCGGGCCCAACCTCAGCGATAGCGTCGACTGCCAGTTCTTCGTCGTTCACGGCTAGACCCTGCAGAAATTCAGCCATCATCTGCAGCATCTCGACATCGATGATGAACTTCTCGAAGGACGCCACCAGGCCCCCTTCCATCCATCCGGCGCCGTGCAACACCATCGCCGCATGGCCCATGACGGCCCCCCACAATGACATCTGGCTCTCGTAGGCCGCCTGGGCATCGACGGCATTAGCGGAAGTGCCGCCAGTCGACCGGTACGGGATCCGATACCGACGTGCCAGCTGGCCCCCGACGAGAGCGGCCCGGGTGAATTCAGGGGTGCCGAAGGCCGGCGCTCCCGACTTCATGTCGACATTGGACGTGAAGGCGCCGTACACCGATGGGGCGCCGGGGTTCGCCAGTTGTGTGAGTGTGATCATCGCCAGCGCTTCCGCGTTCTGTTGCGCAATGGCACCTGCCAGCGTGACTGGCGCCATCGCACCCGAAAGCGTGAACGGTGTGGCAACGACTGGCTGATTCATCCTGGCCATCTCGATGACACCCTCGATCATCGGGCCGTCCAATCGCAGCGGAGACGACGAATTGACAACCGTCATCATCGACGGCTGAGACCTCAATTCCGATTCCGTCAACCCGTGGCCGATTCGCACGATCTCAAGCGCGTCGAGGATGCGCTGGCGACCGAGCGAGTAGGCATGGAACACCTTGTCCGTCAGCGTAACGAAGGCTGAGAGGCAATCGAGGTGGCGGGTACCGGGTGGCAAGTCGACCGGTTCCACCGGATAGCCGCCGAAGAAATGGATGACGTTGAACGCCTGTCCCAGGCGGAGGAAGTTGCAATAGTCCGTGAAGTTGCCCATACGGCGTCCCCCGTCGGCGTCGGAGGCGTTGGGCGGGCTGGCGATCATCCCGAAATTGATCGACCGAGGTCCCATCACCAGGTCGTGTTCCGGATTGCGGGCATGCAGGTTGAAGGACTCGGGCGCCGACGACACGACCTCCTCCACCATGTGCCGGTCGAAGCGCACCCGCTGGGTCCCGGGCGTCACATCGGCGCCTGCCGCCGACAGGATGTCCAATGCCTCCTGATGAAGGAAGTCCATCCCGGTTTCTTCGAGGATGCGCATCGAGGCGTCGTGGATCGCCTCGATCTGGTCCTCGGAAACAACCGCGATCGGCTCATACGGGTTGGTGAGGGTGCGCCAGGGGAGTTGCTGGATGGCTCGGCTCCGCCTATCCCGGCGGGATGCCCGCCGTTCGGCGCGTCCGCTCCCTTCACCCAAGGTTTTGTTGTGGGGAGCCGGTTGTGGAGTCTCTCCGCATGGACTGACGCTACCCCGAAAGATCGACGGCCGCGAGCGCCAATGTCAGTTCGCGAAACTCCAGCCAAGCGTAGTCTGAGGGTTCCAGCGGTACCCGACCTCGCAACCCGGTCGCCGTCCTCTGCAGCGATCTTGTGGCCTGGGTATAGTCGAGTGACGCGGGTTTTTTGGAACGCACAGAGGTTCGGGCAGCTAGGGAGGTCCAACAATGAGGAACAAGGCCAAGAAGCGACCAGATCGAGACGATTTCAAGGCCCGCAAGATGTCCCGGCGCGGCCTCACAAGACGTGTCACTCTCTTCGGGATATCAATCCTCTTGCTCGGTTTCCTGGCGGCGGCCTGTGGTGGAGACGACGACGCGGCCACGACCACGGTGGCAGGTGCAACTACCACCACGGCAGCAGGTGCAACTACCACGACCGGCGGAGCCGCGACGACGCAACCGACCGCCGGACCGGTCACGGTTCGGGTGGGGATCAGCCCGACTCCATCCGTGGGGATCGAGCCGGTATTGATCAACGATGAGTCAGGACTGGCCGTGTTCGGGCAGACCGCTCAGTACCTGGTCTTCTCCGATGACGAGCTCAACGCCGTCCCTGTGCTGGCGGAGAGCTGGGAATCCAACGCTGCCGGCGATGTGTGGACATTCAAAATCCGACAGGGCGTGACCTTCCACGACGGCACTCCGCTGACCGCGGCTGATGTGGTCGCCACCTTCAATGGCCCCATCGCCGAAGGCAACGCCGCCTCGGCCTACGTCACGTTCGGCGTGTCTGCAGGCGCGGCGGTGGCGCTGGATGACTTCACCGTCCAGTTCACGCTCGACCAGCCAAGCGGCGCCTTCCCGTTCTTTGTCAGCTCGGACAACTACAACGCAGCAATCCTCCCCGCCTCTTTCTGGGCAGACTATTCAGAGGGGAGCTACGCACAGGGCGGCTTCAACGGTACGGGGGCATGGATGAACGAGAGCTACGACCCTGGCGTGTCGGCGGTTTATGTCAAGAACCCGAACTACTGGGGCGACAACAGCAACCAACCCGACCGGATGGAGATCACCTTCTTCGATACGGAAGCAGCGGCGGTCACCGCGTTTCAGGACGACCGTCTCGATGTGATCCATGGCATTTCAGCCTCCGGCGGCACGGCCCTCTTTCAGGATTCCAGCAACATCGTGCAGAGTATCTCGACCGCTCAGCACCGCCAGATCTACTTCGACACGACCTCCCCGCCGTTTGACGACAAGCGGGTACGTCAGGCGATGGCGCTGATGCTGGACCGTCAGCTACTAATCGACGGGCTGCTGGGAGGGTTCGGGAGCGTTGGCAACGACCATCCCATCTGGGAGTTCTACCCGATGTACGACTCCAGTGCGGCGTCCCAACGGGAAGAGAACCTGGCAGAGGCCCAATCGCTGCTGGATGCCGCCGGGTACGCCGACGGGTTCACGGCTGCGCTCGACACACTGGCGTTCAGCGAGCTGGAGTCCCTGGCGCAGCTGGTGCAATCCTCGGCGGCGCAGCTCAACAACGTCAACCTCGAGGTCGGTGTCTACGACTCCGGCACGTACTACGGCGACTATTGGCTGGCGGCTCAGGGATCGATGGGCATAGTGAACTACGGCCACCGCGGGGTGCCCAACGTGTACCTGGGTGCTCCCCTCTTGAGCGATGGGACGTGGAACGCCTCGCACTGGGTGAACGCTGAGTATGACGCACTGTTCGACCAGTTCGTTACAGCCCCCGATCTGGACACCCAGACTGGAATTGCCGGCCAGATCCAGACCTTGCTCAACGACGAAGTCCCCTTCATCGTGCCCTATTACATTGACTTCATCTCGATCTTGAAGCCCAACTTCGCGGGGCTCGAGACGACCGGCATGGGACATTTCAACGTGGTGAATTCAGGATTCACCGGCTAGTGAGACAATCCAGTTGCGAACTCCCCACGTTTCGGGGAGTTCGCCCGTTGGGTCCGCCATGACCAGGTTCGTAATCCGTCGGATCGGCCTGGCGCTGGTCACCCTATTCCTGCTGAGCATCCTGGTGTTCGTTGGAACGCAGCTGCTACCCGGTGATGTAGGACGCCGGGTGCTGGGGCCCTTCGCCACCCCGGAGGCGGTGGACGCGCTGAACGAGCGGCTGGGCACCGACCGCGCCCTCGTCGTCCAGTATGGGGATTGGATCGGCAACGCGGTGCAAGGCGATCTCGGCGATTCGATCTCGGCTTCACGACCGGTAACCGAGCTGCTGGGAAGAGCGTTGCGGAACTCGGCCAAGCTGGCGGTGGTCTCGTTCGTGATTGTGGTGCCGCTGGGACTGTTGGGCGGCATCCTTGCGGCGCTGCGCCGTGGCAAGCTGACCGATCGGCTGATAACCGTAGGAGGACTGTCTGCGACAGTGATACCGGAATTCGTCTCCGGGATCGTGCTGATCATCGTCTTCGCCGTCTGGCTCGATTGGTTCCCGGGTACGGCCACCGCCCCTCCCGGGAGCGGTTTCATCACCCAACTGCACCATCTGATATTGCCCGCCATACCCCTGGTCCTGGTGCTGTTCGGCTACATCGCCCGCATCACGAGGGCCGGCGTCATCGAGGCTCTCGAATCCGACTACGTTCGAACCGCCACCCTGAAAGGCCTTCCCCGGACGACGATTATTCGGCGTGAAGTGCTACGCAACGCCCTGCTCCCGACTATCGCCGTGGTTGCCTCCCAGATCGGGTACCTGATAGGGGGGCTGGTGGTGGTGGAAGTCCTATTCAACTACCAGGGCATCGGTCGTCTGCTCTTCGATGCCGCCCAGAAGGCCGACTTTCCGCTGCTGGCCGGCGGCGTACTCGTAGTCGGTGCCGCATTCCAGGTCACCATGCTGTTGGCGGACATTTCTTATTCGGTACTCAACCCGCGGATCCGCGTTGGAGGCAAGACGTGACGATTCCCTCCGCCAGCCGGTCACAGAGATGGGCCGTTCTGCGGCGATCTGCCACGTTCTGGGTGGGGGCCAGCATCACCCTGATGTGGGTGTTCCTCGCCATCTTCGGCGAGCTGATAGCCCCCTTCGATCCTCTTGGCACGCCGCAAGACGTCCTCAACAAGCTCGACTCGCCTTCGGCTGAGCACTGGTTCGGCACAGACCAGCTCGGCCGTGACGTGCTGTCGCGAGTTATCGTCGGGGCCCGTCAGGCCCTGACGGTGGCTCTCGCGGCAACTGCCCTTGGAACCGTGTTCGGCACCTTTGTCGGCCTCGTCGTCGGCTACTTCGGCGGAATCGTCGACGACATCATCGGACGTATCCTGGATGCCTTCCTCTCGATACCGCTTGTGATCACCGCAATGGTCGCCCTGACCGCACTAGGTCCCAACACGCTGGGGGTAGTCATCGTGATCGGGCTGGTGTTCACGCCATTGATCGCCAAGACGGTTCGCGCCGCGGTGTTGGCTGAACGCCACCTCGACTACGTGAGTGCGGCTCAGCTGAGACGCGAGGGTCCACTCCACATCATGTTGGTCGAGATCCTCCCCAACGTCACCAATGTGATCACCGTCGAATTCACCGTCCGTCTCGGATACGCCATCTTCACCGTCCTCGCCCTCTCGTTCCTCGGGTTTGGCGTCGAACCCTCGGTCCCCGATTGGGGCTTGGCGATAGCTCAGCATTACGGCTTCCTCACCGGGGACATCTGGTGGCCGGTGCTGTTTCCTGCGTTGGCGATAGCCTCATTGGTGGTCGGAATCAACCTGCTGTCAGATGGAATCGCCCAGGCTTACGAATCGTGAGGCTGCCATGGTGACAACAACCCCTCAGGTGCTCACGGTCGACAATCTGGGTATCGATTACAAGGTCGGGACCGAATGGAAGCGAGCGGTTCGCGACGTCAGTTTCTCGATAGCCCAGGGCGAGTCGTTGGGCCTGGTAGGCGAGTCCGGCTGCGGCAAAACCACGGTCGCCATGGCCATCATGGCCTACCTGCCCCGCAACGGTCGAGTCGGCGAGGGTTCGATTCGGCTCGGGGGACGCGAGGTCGAGAACCTCTCCGCAAGCGAGCTGCGGCAAATGCGCGTGAACCAGGTGTCCATGGTCTACCAAGATCCCGGCAAGTCCCTGAATCCCTCCATCCGTGTAGGCCGCCAGGTGGCCGACGTTTTCGAGTTGATGGACGTGCCCAAGGACGAATGGGATGACCGGGTGGTCGACATACTCCGAAAAGTGCAGATCGCCGATCCGGAGAGCGTCGTTCGTCGCTACCCCCACCAGTTGTCGGGCGGCATGCTCCAGAGAGTTGTCATTGCTATGGCCATTGCCTCAGAGCCGGAGTTGCTGGTCCTGGACGAGCCGACCACGGGTCTGGACGCCACTGTGGAGGCCGAAGTGCTCGACCTGATTTCAAACCTCCGGGCCGAGACCGGCACCTCGGTGCTGTTCATCAGTCACAGCCTGGCGGTGATTCGCAGGATGTGCGACCGGGTGGGGGTGCTGTATGCCGGCCGGCTCCTGGCAGAGGGGCCGGCCGAGAGCATCTTCACCGATCCCCGCCATCCCTACACCGTGGGGTTGCTGAGAAGCCTTCCCACCGGTGAGGTCAGCCGGAATGAGGCGCAGCTCGACACCATTCCGGGAACACTTCCACCCCTGGGAGCCCAGATTCAAGGATGCATCTACGCCGATCGATGTCCGATTGCCGAAGACGTCTGTCGTGAAGCAGAGCCCGACCTCTTGCCCCTCGAGGGGGATCGGTTCAGCCGGTGCTATTTCCCCGAACGAGCCCCAGACTTGCCGCGAGTGGTCGCGGCCGATCCGCCGGTACGCCAGCGATCCGAGGAAACGTTGCTGGAAATCAGTGACACTTCCAAAACGTTTGAGCAGGAGGGGAGCCCGGTCTTCGCCCTCAAGGACATCGACCTCTCAATCAAGGTCGGGGAAACCGTCGCGTTGGTGGGGGAGTCGGGATCAGGTAAGAGCACCCTGGCCAAGGTGATTCTCGGCATCCACGTGCCGGACGAGGGGGGCATCATCGAACTCGGCGGTGACGTGCTGCACGACAGCCTGCATTCGCGAAGCGGGGATGAGATCCGGTCGGTGCAAATGGTGTTCCAGAACCCCGACAGTGCGCTCAATCGGAGACACTCGGTGCGCCGCATCGTCGGGCGGGCCGTGCAGCGGCTACGAGGCCTTGGCCGGAAGGGATCAAACGAGCGTACCCTGGACCTGCTCACAGAGGTGCGGATGGGCCACCAGCACCTCACAGCCAAGCCGTCCCACCTCTCTGGAGGTCTCAAACAGAGGGTCGCCATTGCTCGAGCATTCGCCGGTTCACCGGCGCTCGTCGTGCTCGATGAGCCAACCTCGGCGCTCGATGTATCGGTGCAGGCGGCGATCATCAACTTACTGGCCGAACTCCAGGCCGAAGAGAATGTGGCCTACCTCTTCATCTCCCACGATCTGAACGTGGTGCGCTACGTCGCCGACCGTGTGGCAGTCATGTATCTGGGGCGCCTGATGGAGGTTGGCACTGCCGAGCGCATTTTCGCCGGGCCCCACCACCCCTATTCAGAGGCATTGTTGTCGGCGGCCCCCGACAGGGAAGAGGGCACCCGCATCAGGTTGAAGGGCGAGATCCCCGCCGCCTCCGACCCTCCGCCCGGCTGTCCTTTCCAGACCCGATGCCACCGCAAGATCGGTGAAATATGCGAAACCGTAGAGCCTCCCTTGGAGGAGGTTGAGCCGGGGTATTCGATTCGTTGCCACATTCCCGTCGCGGAGCTGGCCGCGTTGCAGCAGTTGGTTCCACCAGAGTGAAGATCACGGCGCTCGAGTTGCGTCGCTACCGAATACCGCTTGAGCCGCCGTTCGATGCCGCCTGGGACCCGCGGCCCAGAGAACACTTCGACGAGTCGATCGTCATCGTCCACACCGACGCCGGCCTGCGGGGCTACGCCGGAGGGGCCGCGGCCCCGGATCTTGGCCTGCTGGAGTCGCTGCTCGTCGGAAGCGACCCCTCCGATAGTGAGCGGATCTTCGAGGTATGTCATTCGGTCGACTTCCACGGCGGCCGCAATTGGACGGTGGAAGTGGCCATACAGGATCTGGCGGCGAAATCTCTCGACACGCCGCTCTATGAGTTGATGGGGGCCTCACGAAACACGTTTCCCGCCTATGCGTCCGCTGGCGAACGGCTCGGTGCCAATGCTCGCGTCGAACGGACATTGGAGTGGCGCGAACAGGGGATCCGGGCCATCAAGCTCAGGCTGTTTCATCAGAATTGGCGGGAGGACATGGCCATCGTCGAAGCCGTTCGGAGTGCGGTCGGAGACAGCATGGAAATCCTCGTCGATGCCAACCACGGGTGGAGGATGCCAGGGGATCGTTCGCCTCGGTGGGATCTCGCTACCGCTGCCGAGTGTGCAGGCGTTCTTGCGGAATTGGGTGTGTACTGGCTGGAAGAGCCGCTCGATACTGCCTCGGTGGACGACTATATCCAGCTGCGGCGGCTGGCAGCTCTGCCAATTGCCGGCGGGGAGATGGTCCGCAGCTTGGCCGAAACCGAACAGCTGATTCGGGCCGGAGCCTTCGACGTCGTCCAGAACGACGTGGTTCTCGCCGGTGGCATCGAGGGCGTACGACGGGTGGCCCAATGGGCGGATCAATCCTCGATACTCTGGTCGCCTCACACCTGGTCGACCGGCTACGGCCTTGTGGCGAACCTGCACGTAGCTCTGGCGCTCTCGACTGCCGGGTTCATCGAGGTCCCGTATGACCCACCGGGATGGTCACCCGCCCGGAGAGACTTCATGCTACCGGAACCGCTCGAGATTGCCGGTGACGGCACGATCTCGCCGCCTCAAGGCCCCGGCCTCGGCGTCGAGCCCGATTTCGACGTCTTGGAGCGGTGGCGGGTGGGCTGAAAGCCCGTTCAGTATCGCTGGCGGGACGACGGACGGGCAGGCAGGCGGGTCAATCCGTAGGCTGGGTAGAACGCAGAGGAGGATCGTGAGATCTCAGTACCGGGTAGTTGTGATCGGTGGGGGCGTCGTCGGCGCCAGCGTCCTTTACCACCTTGCCAAATACGGCTGGACCGATGTTGCCATCGTCGAACGGGACGTGTTGACGGCCGGTTCGAGCTGGCACGCCGCGGGCGGCTTCCATGCCCTCAACGCCGACCCCAACATCGCCGCCCTCCAGGCCTACACGATCGACCAACTCTCGGAAATCGAGAAGGAATCCGGCCAGAACATCGGCATGCACATGGCGGGTGGCATCACCTTCGCCTCGGCGCCCGAGCGGTGGGAGTGGCTGCAGGCGACCTACCGCGTGTATCAGACGATGGGCATCGAAGACATCAGGCTGATGGGTCCGGATGAGATCAAGGAGCGGTGCCCGATCGTGAGGATCGACGACGTGCTCGGGGGCCTGTGGGCCGACCGGGAGGGCTACATCGATCCGTCGGCCGTCGTCCACGCCTACGCCAAGGCGGCCAAAATGCGCGGTGCCGAAGTGATCGAGCACAACCGCGTGACGGACCTGAATCCTCGGGGGGACGGTTCATGGGACGTGATCACCGAGCAGGGCACGATCGTGGCCGAGCATGTCGTGAACGCCGGGGGGTTGTGGGCCAAGCAGGTCGGCCGTATGGCCGGTGTGGAGCTCCCGCTTTCGCCGCTGGCCCATCACTTCCTGCTCACCGAGCAGATTCCTGAGATTGAGGCGCTCGACTTCGAGATGCCGATGATGATCGACCTCGAGGGATTCACCTACATGCGCCAGGAGCTCAACGGCTTGCTGGTCGGCATCTACGAGCTCGACCACCAGCATTGGAACATCGACGGCGCTCCCTGGGATTACAACGGTTTCTCCCTGATTCCGCCCGACGTCGACCGAATCTCCCGAGAGCTCTCATTCGCGGTTTCGCGCTATCCGGTCCTCGACGACGCAGGCATCACCAAGTGGATACATGGTGCTTTCACCTTCTCTCCCGACGGGAACCCGCTCGTCGGCCCGGTGCCTGGTTTGCGCAACTACTGGTCGGCCTGCGCCGTCATGGCCGGGTTCCTGCAAGGTGGTGGCGTCGGCAAGGCGCTCGCCGAGTGGATGATCGAAGGGGAACCCGAGGAGGATGTTTTCGGAATGGACGTCGCCCGGTTTGGCTCCTATGCGGAGAACCGCGAGTACATCCGGCAGACGACCGGCCAGTTCTATTCACGACGTTTCGTGATGACCTATCCCAACGAGCAGCTGTGGGCGGGACGCCCGCTGCGGATGTCACCGGCCTACGACGCAATGACCGAGGCCGGTGCCTTCTGGGGGTGTTCGTACGGCCTGGAGGTCCCCATTTACTTTGCAGATCGGGACTTCGAGGAGGTCCCGACGCTGCGGCGCTCGAATGCATTCGACATCGTCGGCGAAGAATGCCGTCGGGTGCGCTCCGATGTCGGAGTTCTCGACGTTTCGGGATATGCCCGGTACGAGGTCGCCGGGCCAAACGCCGAACGCTGGCTCGATCATCTGGTTGCCAGCCGGCTGCCCGCCCCGGGACGAATCAAGCTTGCCCCCATGCTGGGCCCCGATGGCCGCCTGAAGGGCGACCTGACCGTGGCGAACTGGGGTGACGGCACCTGGTGGATCACCGGCTCCTACTACCTGCGGGCCTGGCACATGCGCTGGTTCAACGACCACCTCGGAGACGGGGTGACAGTGCGTGACCTATCGGATTCGGTCATCGGCTTCGCCCTATCCGGACCCAAGTCGCGGCAGCTGTTGGAGAGGGTGACGCATGACGACATATCACCCGAAGCGATGCGTTTCATGGCGTGCCGGGAACTCGACGTCGGTATGATCCGCGCCAGGGTGGGCAGGATTTCGGTGGTAGGAGAGCTCGGCTACGAGATCAACTGTTCCGCCGCTGAGCACATTGCCCTGCGGCGTGTCCTGCTGGAAGCCGGCGAGGACCTGGGAGCGATCGAATATGGCTACAACGCTCTCTTATCGCTCAGGATGGAGAAGAGTTTCGGCATCTGGTCCGCCGAGTTCAGGCAGGAGTACACACCGGGAATGACCGGCATGGACCGGTGGATCGACTGGTCGAAAGGCGACTTCATCGGTGCGGAGGCGGCCCGTAAGGAAAGAGACACCAACGGCGCCCGCCGGAAGCTGATCACGCTGGAGGTTGATGCCATCGACGCCGACGCCACCGGGTATGAGCCGGTGTGGAATGGCGACACCCGGGTCGGCTACATCACGTCGGGCGAATACGGCCACACGGTCGGCAAGAGCCTGGCAATGGCGCTGGTCGATCGAGACCTGGCGGCGGAGGGAACCGAGCTGACCACCCACATCGTGGGGGTGGAGCGGCCCGCCCGGGTGATCGCCGATTCCCCGTACGACCCAACCGGCGCCGCCATGCGGTCGTAGTCAGGGCGCGGTCAGGGAAGTAGGTTCAGAACACGATCAGATGCCGGAGGGCCTCGCCGCGCTCCACCGATGCGATTGCCTCGTTGATCTCATCGAGGGGATACCGGCCTGTGATCAGTTCGTCGAGCTTCAGCCGGCCTTCCTCGTAGAGAGCCACGAGGTTCGGTATGTCGACAGAAATCCGGGCCGCTCCCAGCTTTGAGCCGAGCATTTGTTGGCTCTGGTCGGCCAGAGTCAGAGGGTCGAACGTACTTGTCACCCCCGTCGGCGGCAGGCCGACCAGCACTACCGCACCCGTCGGCGCCAGCAAGGTGGGTGCTTCGTCGAAGGCGGCGGCGGCAGTCACGGTCACGAAGACCGCATCGGCCATCTCCCCTCCGGTCACCGAAGCAACCGCGGCCGGCACCTCCTCACTTGACGGATTCACGATGTGGGTGGCACCGAAATCCTTCGCCGCTTTCAGCTTGTCGTCGGACAGATCGACGGCAATAATCGCCGCCGCTCCGGCCAGCACGGCTCCCTGGACCACGTTGAGGCCGACGCCTCCGGTGCCGACCACCACCACGTTGGCGTCCGGCTGGAGCCCGGCAACGTTGGTCACCGACCCCACCCCGGTGATCACCCCACAGCCGAGCAAGGCCGCCGCGTCCAGGGGTATTCGTTGGTCGATGGCGACCAACTGGGATCGATGAACCACCACTTCCTCGGCGAACGCACCGGTTCTCATGGCCGGGTAGACGGCGCTTCCCCCCGCGTCCCGCAGTGGCGCGTTCTCCTCAAAGGTCGTTGCGCACGCGACTTCATAGCCGCGGCGGCAGTACTTACATTCTCCACAAGAGCGGATGAGGGTTACCACCACGTGGTCACCAACAGCCAAGTCATTCACTCCGGCGCCGATTTCGGCTACCCGACCAGAAGCCTCGTGGCCATATACGGTCGGCAGATCGCCGCCCCACGCTCCCTCGGCAAATGCGATATCGCTGTGGCAGATGGCACAGGCCGCCAGCTCGACTCGGACCTGGTTGGGTCCGGGGGCGGCCAGCGAGAGGTCCTCGATGACGAGAGGCTCTCCGAACTCATAGCAAACGGCAGCTTTCATGACAGGCATTCTGGCACGTCCTGCCCCATCAGTAGCCCGATGCGGTGGCCGGGATGGCGGGTAAGCGTAGGTGGCCGGTGTAGGTTCACGAGTGGCGGCCGCCACGAGGAGGAGCAGGAGGATGGCCACGTTTCGGGTGCTCATACATGGCCGGGTGAAGGATGGCAGGATCACCGCCTTCCGGGATCTCGGTCGGCGGATGACGGCGTTTGTGAAGGAAAACGAGCCGGGTACGGTGGCGTACGGCTGGTTCGTTTCTGGGGATGGGCGTTTCGTGACCGAGGATGGCTACGCCGAGGAGGCGGCGCTGCTCACACACATGGCCAACGTTCGTCGGCAGGGCTTTCGCGACGAGTACCTGGCCTTGCTCGACATCGAACGCATCCAGGTGCTGGGGGAGGTGGGAGATACCGCCCGTGAGGCCCTCGACGGACCCTCCACCGTTCACTACCTCATGACCGACGGTTTCTGACCAAACCGTGCTTGCTGACCGAAAGGGTTAAACCCAGGGGGAGTGAGTGGTCCCTGAGCCGAAGGCATCACCCCTGGCGTAGCGGGCGAGGGAGAACGGTTGGAGCTGGGGCACAGGCTGTGACCCGAGTATCTGCTGGGCGACGAGCTTGCCGATGCCGGTCATCTTGAAGCCGTGATTGGAGTCGGCGATCATGAACACGTTTGGCAAGATCCAGTCGATGATCGGCACGTTGTCGGGGGTGAATGCTCCGATCCCGCTGTTGCGCCGCTCTTTGAACCGGGGGCGGATTCCCTCGAATCGTTTCATGAACATGCTCATACAGGCGGTGATGTAGTCGGCGAACTCGGGGCGGGCCTGATACTCGTCGTTGGCATGCCCGTACGGCTCGACGTTCGCCTGCGGGCCGAGCTCGAACGGCATCGCTCCACCCTGGATCCCCGGCCGCTCCATGCGCTCAGTTCCGTTCTTCCAATAGACGTATACGTTGTCGTCGAGCTCTTCACCGGTTTCGGGATCGTGGACCGGGGTGTTCATCAGCTCGATGTGAAGCACGGGCGGGTTGAGCCCGTCGGCGGTGTAGTACGGCCCGTCGTGGTAGATCTCGCCTTCCTCCAGGCGCCAATACGTCCACATGTCCTTGTTCTCTACCAGGGACCCATCCGCATACCCGACGTCGAGCGTCATCGGCTTGCCGAGCATTTCCCAATGGGCGGGAATCCAGGCACCCATGCACAGGAAGACGACGTCGGCCTCGATGCTCCCCTGGTCGGTCTCGAGGGATCTGACCTGACCGCCCTGCACGTCGTAGCCCGTCACCTCAACGCCGGAGTGGATCTGCACGCCATGTCTGGCGCACATTTCGGCGAGCCCCTTGACCGTTTGGGCGGTTCCGGCGTAGCCGCTCAAGCGCTCGTGAATCGCCACGTCGATCGTATGGTGCTTGAAATCGGGCCAGACCCCGGTGAGAAAGTCGCGGGCGTCCTGACCGACATACAGGTCGGAGGTATAGCCGACGTTGTTCTGGCTGCGATGGATGCGTTCGTAATCGGCGATCTGGTTCTCCTCGCCGCATGAGATGTACCCGACCTGCTGGAAGCCGAAAAGCACGGGGTCGTAGTTCCACACATCGACCGACTCCCGAACGATGGCGTGGAGCGGCTCGGTCATGTAGAAGTTGCGCACGCATCCGCAGGCGATGCCGGTGGCACCGGCACCGGGACCTGTCTTGTCGAGCAGCACGACATCCGCACCAGACCCGGCGCCGCTCCTATCCAGCTCCATCGCCAGATGCCACGCGGTACTCAGACCGTGGACACCGCCACCGACAATGACGTATGGGGCTGCTTCAGGTAGGGCTGTCGCCATGTTTGCCTCCTTGAGCACTTGTCGAGTGATTGCAGGCAGCCTACCTGGAGTGCTCTTTCTCCGGCCGCGGGTGGGTCGGCGTAGGTACGCTTCCCTGTGGTGACCACTCCGTACCTCCTCCCAGCCCTACTGGCCGATCCACCGCCGGCGGCTGGCACGACAGTGCTCGCGAACCTCCGGCTATTCGACGGCACCGGGGCCCCGGTCCGCGACGACATGACGATCACCATCGAGGGAGGCCGGATTGCCGCGATTTCTCCGAGCCGCCCTGAAAACTCGGCGTCGGCACGCGTTATCGATCTCGGCGGCCGTTTCCTCATGCCCGGAATCATCGACTGCCATGCTCACTTGATGGCATCCGCTCAGCCAGAGCGCACCGAGGGCATGGAGCCGCTCCTTCCCGGTGTCGGCGGCCATTTAGTCGCCACCTCTCTCCAGAAGACGCTGCGGATGGGCATTACCACCATTCGCGACGTGGGGGCCTATGACCACACCCTCTTCGAGGTGAGGCAAGCGATGAGGTTCGGCGCGTTCCGCGGCTCGCGGCTCCTCATCAGCGGAAGAATCGTGAGCGCAACCTCTGCCGGCGGACGCCATTTCTCCGGCATGTACCGGGAAGCCGACGGCCCAGACGAAATGCGCAAGGCGGCTCGAGAACAGCTAAGAGCCGGAGCCGACTTCGTCAAGATCATGACTACCGGTGCCCGTTCTGTGGAACTGGAGAATCCCGATCCCGCTCAGGTCACTAGGGAAGAGATCGCGGCCCTCGTCGACGAGGTCCACCGGCTGGGCTTCCGCGTCGCCGCCCATTGTGAAGGGTTGGAGGGCACGCAACTTGCTATCGAGGAGGGCGTCGACACCATCGAACATGGTTTCCACCTGCATCACCTGCCTGAGCTTTTGAACGAATTCGCCGATCGCGGCGGTGTGTTGGTTCCCACGCTTTCGTTCCTACTCGATATCGCCGAACGGAACTCCGTCAAATGGTCGCCGCATCTTGTCGAGCGGGGGATCTACAACATGGATGAGGCCTACAAGACACTCGCGGCCGCCATCAACGCGGGAGCACCGGTTGCCATGGGGTACGACTCCGCCCCGGCCGACCAGGCATCTTCTGAGTTGGCGCTTCTGGTCGACGCGGGTATGCCGGCGCACCAAGCGCTCGTTTCGGCGACTGCGATCGGTGCCCAAGCTCTCGGGCTCGAGCACTTGATTGGGACGGTAGAGGTTGGGAAGCTCGCCGATCTCGTGGTCATTGACGGGGATCCGCTCGAGGATGTCGCCGTCCTTGTCGATCGTGATCGTATCCACATGGTTTTTCAAATCGGCCGGCCTGTCGCTGGGACGGCCTTGGAACCAGAGCTCGTCTGAGGGACGGAGTCATGGAAGCCTCCTTCTCCGATGCCGAATAGAGTGGCGCCACCTCTTCACGGAAGGATCGGAGCATGGTTCAGTCCCCACCGGACGAGCTGGTCGCGTAATGGCAACAGGCCGAGGAGCGGATCGAGCCTCGGGACGACGCCGGGGAGGCAGGGACCGGGAAGTCCGAGTGCCGTCGACCGCTCACTATCGCCGCCTTGTCAGCCCCTTCGACCCGTTGCGGGTACTCGACGATTCTCAGGTTGAAGATATTCACCAGGCTGCGCTTCGGGTGCTGGTGGAGCAGGGGATTCGGGTTCTGTTGCCCGAAGCCCGCTCCCGGTTGGGGGCTGCTGGCGCCGTAGTCGACGAGGAAGAGCATCTGGTGAGAATTGGCCCCGATTTGGTAGCGGCCTCGCTGGCTACGGCTCCTTCGGAGTTCGATATCACTCCGCGAGAGCCCACCCGGACAGTCTCGGTTGGGGGTCGCAACGTGGTCATGATGCCGGCCGGCGGTCCGCCACATGCCACCGACCTCGACCGGGGGAGGCGGACCGGGACCCTGGCGGACTTCGAGAACTTCGTAAGGCTCACCCAGCACTTCGACGTCATTCATACGAACAATCCGATTGTGGAGCCGCAAGATGTGCCGGTGGAGTTCCGGCACCTGGCCATGACGACGGCGATGCTGACACTCAGCGACAAGGCTCCGTTCATCTATGCCCGTGGCCGGGAGCAGGTGGCGGACTGCTTCGAGATGCTCCGCATAGTCCACGGTCTCAGCGAGCTTGAGTTCACCGACCAGGCCCGCTGTTTCACGATCATCAACACCAATTCGCCCCGCCAGCTCGACGTGCCTATGTGCCTTGGTCTCATTGACTTTGCCGAAGCCAACCAGGTGTCGGTTATCACGCCCTTCACGCTGGCCGGCGCCATGGCGCCTGTGACGTTGGCCGGGGCCTTGACGGTTCAGCATGCGGAAGCGCTCGCCGGAATCACACTTGCCCAGGTGGTCCGGCCCGGTGCACCGGTGGTATACGGGGCCTTCACGTCGAATGTCGACATGCGGTCCGGCGCTCCTGCCTTCGGCACACCCGAAGCCGTCAAGGCGGCCTTGGCCAGCGGGCAGCTCGCCCGCCTCATCGGGCTTCCGTGGCGATCATCAGCAGTCAGCACATCCTTGGTTGCCGACGCCCAGGCCGGTTACGAGACAATGATGAACATGATGGGTGCCGTACTGGCCGGTGCCAACATCATCATCCATGCCGCCGGATGGATCGAGTCGGGCCTGAGTGCGTCGTTCGAGAAGTTCATCCTCGATGTCGAAATGGTCCAGATGTTCGCCGAGGTCTTCCAGCAGGTTGGAACCTCGGAGGCCGAGATCGGCGTCGACGCCATCGGATCAGTCGAGCCCGGGGGTCACTTCTTCGGGACGGATCACACCATGGAGCGCTACGACTCGGCGTTCTATGAGCCGATCGTTTTCACCCGCCAGAACTTTGGACAGTGGACCGAGGCGGGTTCTCAGACGGCCGTGCAACGAGCCAACCCGATCTGGAAGAGGATTGTCGCCGACTTCGAGCCGCCCCACCTGGAGGGCTCGATAAGCGCAGAGCTCGACGATTTTGTGGCGCGGCGTACCGCCGAGGGGGGAGCGATGCCGCCATCTTGAGCGTTTCCGGCGCGCACTCGCAACACCGGGCCGGCTGCCGGTAGAGTCCGCGTATGCATGAGCACGAACGCTACGACGCCATCGTCATTGGCGCCGGGATCATCGGGGCGAACATCGGATTCGAGCTATCGAAAGCCGGATACCGAACCCTCAACATCGACAAGCTCCCGGCGGCCGGTTACGGGTCGACCGGTAACTCGTGCGCCATCGTTCGCACCCACTACTCCACCTGGCCCGGGGTGGCGATGGCCTGGGAGGGTCTGTTCTACTGGAAGGATTGGGCCTCCTACCTCGAGTTTGACGACGAGCGGGGTCTGGCCGAGTTCATCTACTGCGGCGCCGTATACCTGGGGGACACCGATCGCTACACACAAAAGGTGCTGCCGCTGTTCGATGAGATCGGTGTCCCGTACGAGGTATGGGACATGGAAGCCGTCGCCAAGCGCTTTCCCGGCATCGACACCGGTAGCTACTCGCCGCCGAAACGAGTTGAAGACGCCGCCTTCTGGTCCGAGCCGACGACGTCGCTCCAGACCGCCGTCTACAGCCCGGCCGCCGGCTACGTGAGCGACCCCCAGCTGGCCACCCACAACCTGCAGCGGGCGGCCGAGGCCAAGGGCGGAACGTTCCGATTCAACACGGAGGTCGTCGCGATCCGTTCCGAGGCGAACCGGGTGACGGGCGTCACACTCGCCGATGGAAGCCTGATTGATGCGCCGATCGTCGTGAACGTCGCCGGTCCCCATTCGTTCGTCATCAACGAGATGGCCGGCGTGGCCGACTCGATGAATATCAAAACCAAGGCTCTTCGCCACGAAGTGCATCATGTGCCGGCACCCGCGGACCTGGGGTTCGCAGACAACCCGTCGCTGGTCGGCGACGACGACCTCGGGACCTACTTCCGGCCGGAGGTGGGCAACCACATCCTCATCGGCAGCCAGGACCCGGAGTGTGACCCGCAAATCTGGGTGGCCGACCCCGACGACTACGATCGTAAGATCTCGTCCACTCAATGGGAGAACCAGGTCATGCGACTGGCTCGACGGCTGCCGGCCCTCGGCGTTCCCAGCACCAAGAAAGGCGTCGTCGACCTCTACGACGTTAGCGACGATTGGATCCCGATCTACGACCGGACCGATCTGGATGGTTTCTATGTGGCGGTGGGATCGAGCGGGAACCAGTTCAAGAACGCCTCGGTGGCGGCCTTCTGCATGACCGAGCTCATCTCGCGGGTTGAAGCCGGTCACGATCATGACGCCGACCCGGTTCAGATCGCCCAGCGGTACACTGGGCTCGAACTCGACATGGCCGCCTACAGCCGCAATCGCCAGATCAACAGGGACTCGTCCTTCAGCGTGCTCGGATGACGAATCGCCGGCACATCGCCAGGTATTCGGCTTTCTCGCTCATCAAGCAGAGCCTCACCGGGCAGCGGTGGTCACGGGTGTGGCGCCATCACGATCTCAAACCCAGCTATGACGTGGTCATCGTGGGCGGTGGTGTCCACGGGCTTGCCACCGCCTACTACCTGGCCCGCAACCACGGCATCACCAACGTCGCAGTCATCGAGAAGTCCTACCTCGGCAGCGGAGGCTCCGGGCGCAACACCGCCATCGTCCGATCCAACTACCTGACGCCGGAAGGATCGGCGTTCTATGACCGTTCGGTCAAGCTCTACGAGCATCTCGCCGACGAGCTCAACTTCAATGTGATGTTCGAGCAGAGGGGTCACATGACTCTGGCCCACAGCGACAGTTCGTTGCGCACCATGCAGTGGCGAGCTGAAGTCAACAGAATGGCGGGGATCGACTCCGAGGTGATTGGTCCCCCGGACGTCAAGCGACTGGCTCCGGCCATCGATGTGAGCAGCCGGCCCAGGTATCCGATACTGGGCGCGCTGTGGCATCCGCCGGGCGGCATCGTCCGCCACGACGCCGTCGTGTGGGGATACGCCCGCGCCGCCGACCGTCTCGGCGTGCACATCCATCAGCAAACCGAGGTGACCGCGATCGACGTCACCGCCGGGGCCGTGACCGGGGTCCATACCTCGGGTGGCCGGATCTCAACACCGGTGGTCGTAAACTGCACGGCCGGATGGAGCTCGCTCGTCAGTGCCCTGGCCGGCGTGAGGCTCCCGATCACGACGCGGCCGCTCCAGGCTGCCGTGACCGAGCCGGTGCAGCCGATTCTGAACCCGGTCGTCGTCTCCGGGTCCTTGCACGTCTACCTCAGCCAAACGGCGCGGGGTGAGTTGGTCTTCGGTGCAAGCGTTGATCCGTTCAATTCCTACTCGACGAGGGGCTCCCTGGAGTTCGCCGAGGGACTGGCCGGCCACGTGCTCGAGCTCATGCCCTCACTGTCGAATATGAGGCTGCTCCGGCAGTGGTCTGGCCTGTGCGACATGACACCCGACTTCGGACCGATCATCGGAATGACGCCTGTTGCCGGCTTCTATGTCGATGTCGGCTGGGGCACCTACGGCTTCAAAGCGGCGCCGGTGGCCGGAGAGCAGACGGCACAGCTACTCGCCACCGGAGTGGTGCCCGACCTGATCGCCCCCTTTAGCCTGGATCGCTTTGCGCGAGGAGACCTCACCGCCGAGAAAGGAGCTGCGGCTGTTGGACATTGAACTGGTGACGAGATGCTGCTGATCCATTGTCCTCACTGCGGACCACGAAACGCGGACGAGTTCTCTTTCGGAGGCGAGCTGGTGCCCAGGCCCGGACCGGACTCGGAACCGGAATCATGGCGCGACTACTTGTATACGAAGGAGAATCTCGCCGGATGGGAACGCGAGCAATGGTTTCACCTGTCCGGGTGCCGGCGCTTTCTCGAGGTTGAGCGCCATACCATCACCAACGAGATCCATTCGGTCCGCGACGTCACCAAGGGCACGGCGTGACGGCGCATCGGATGCCGGTTCAGCCGGGCGAGGTGATCGACCGCTCCGACATCCGCCGCTTCGCGTGGAACGGCAGACATGTGTCCGGTTTCGGTGGTGACACGGTGGCCTCGGCGCTGGCTGCATCAGGCGTCTCGGTATTCTCGCGGAGCTTCAAATACCATCGACCGCGGGGGATCTTGACCGCCGACCATCACGACCCGAACCTCTTCGTCCAGGTCGGTGATGAGCCGAACGTACGCGCCGGACACCGGTTGGTCGAGGAGGCGATGGTGGTGGAGGCCCAAAATGCCTGGCCGTCGCTGCGCTTCGACCTGCGCAGCGCCAATCGTCTCGTCGGGCGTTTTCTCACGCCCGGCTTCTACTACAAGACGTTCATGGGTCCCCGCCCCCTCCGGCCGCTATACCAGCGGGTGCTGCGACGCTTCGGGGCCGGCGGGACGGTAGGTGACGGTGCCACCCAGGTCCACTCTCAGAAACGGTATGCACACCCCGACGTGCTCGTTGCCGGGGGCGGGCCGGCCGGGATGGCCGCCGCTATCGCCGCCGCCGCCACCGGTGCCCGGGTGCTGCTGGTGGAGGAAAACCACCAGCTGGGCGGCCACCTCCGCTACGCGGGCGATGCCACGCTTGGCCTGGTGGCCGAGCTACGAGACGTGGTCGCCGCCACCGACAACATCGAGGTGTTGACCGATGCGGTGGTTGCCGGCCGTTACGACCACAACTGGGTGGCGATCGTGCACCGGGACGGTGCCCGGGAGCAGCTGATCAAGGCACGGGTCAAGTGCCTCGTGGTGGCGGCCGGCACGATCGAGCGTCCCTTCGTGTTCGAAGGAAACGATTTGCCCGGGGTGATGCTGTCGGGAGCAGCGCTGCGGTTGACCAACCTGTGGGCGGTGGCCCCCGGGAGCCGTGCCGTCGTCGTCACAGCCAATGAATCAGGCGATTCCGTCGTCGAGCGCCTGGAGAGGAGTGGCGTCGCGGTCGCCGAGGTGGTGGATCTGCGAACGACGGGTCGGCGCCTGGTGCGGGCGCGGGGTCGGCAGCGAGTAGAGGAAGTCGAGGTCGCCGGCGGCCGAAGGATCGAAGCCGACCTGCTGGTCACCGCGGTTGGCTGGACCACGGCCACCTCGCTGTTGAACATGGCGGGCGACCGGCCGATCTACCACCCGCCCGCCGCCCGTTTCCTCCCCGGCAGCCTGCCAGACGATGTGATGGCCACGGGTGGAATCGTCGGTGACGGGTCTCCGGACCAGATCATCGCCCATGGCCGTGCGGTAGGCACCGAGGCCGGACGAAGGGCACTGCGGCGGGCCTCGCAGCTCGCACAATTGACACCGAGAGCGCTAGCACCCTCTCCTGCGCCGGCCGGCGAAGCCGCCGCGATTCCGCGTTTGGAGCCGGCCGATCACCCCGAGATATTCGCCGGGCCGACCGACGGGTTTGTCGACTTTTCCGAAGACATCCGGGGCAAGGATCTCGCCCTGGCCGCCGCGGAGGGCTACGACTCGATTGAGCTCTCCAAGCGATACACCACCGCGACAATGGGGCCCATCCAGGGCAAGCTGGAGGCCGTGAACGCAATCGCGATCCACGCGGCGGCGACCGGTGCCACCATCGCCGGGACCGGCACAACCACCTGGCGTCCCCCCTATGCGCCGGTAACGCTTGGCGCGCTGGCCGGAGGCGACGACGACCCGGTACGCCGCTCTCCGATTCACGACTGGCATGTCGAGCACGGAGCCACGCCACTCCTCGCCGGCCAGTGGATCCGGCCCGACCACTACGGCGATCCGTCCGCTGAGGTGCGCAACACCCGGAGCAACGTCGGTATCGTCGACGTGAGCCCGCTCGGCAAGATCGACTTGCGCGGCGCCGACGTATCCAAGCTGCTCGAGTTCGTGCTCATCAACCGGTGGTCCGAGCTCGCCATCGGTCGGGTTCGTTACGGTGCCATGTGTGCTGAGGACGGGGTGGTGCTCGACGACGGTATAACGGCTCGGCTGGCGGAAGACCGGTATTACATGACCACCACCTCTTCGGGGGCGGGGAGGGTGTGGAACTGGCTCGACGAGTGGCTGCAGACCTTCTTTCCCAGGTGGGACGTCCGCATGACGGCCGTTACCGACGGGTACGCCGCCATCAACGTGGCTGGCCCGGCGTCGCGCCGACTGCTCGAGCGGCTGGTCGAAGGTGTCGATCTCGCCCGCGACGCGTTCGGCTACATGCATGCGAGACCTGGAACGGTGGCCGGGGTGGCCGATTGCATTCTGCTGCGCATCGGCTTCACCGGTGAGCTCAGCTTCGAACTGCACGTGCCCGCCGGGTTCGGCCTCCACGTGTGGAAATCGCTGCTCGACGCCGGCGCCGATCTCGGCGTTGCCCCTTTCGGCATCGAGGCACAGCGGATTATGCGGCTGGAGAAGGGCCACCTCATCGTCGGTCAGGACACTGACGGCCTCACCAAGGCCCACGCCGCCGCTCTGGGATGGGCGGTCAAGACGGACAAACCGGACTTCGCCGGAAGGCCGGAACTGGTGTGGGAGGGAGAATCGGGGCCGGAACGGATGCTGGTTGCCGTCCAGCCCGCCGATCCGCAGCTCGTGCCACCCGAAGCAGGCCAGATAGTCGACGGCGCCAGGATCGTGGGGAGAATCACCTCCAGCCGGATGTCGCCCACCCTGAAGCGCGGCGTATGTCTCGCCCTGGTGGATGCTGAGCTGGCGCGTCCCGGAACGTCGTTGGCCATCCGTCTCCCGGACGGGAGCAACGCCGTCGCCCGCGTGATGGAACACCATGCCCATTTCGATCCGGAGGGGGAGCGGCTCCGTGGTTGAGCACTTCGAGAGCCCGGTGGGCGAACCGGTCGGGAATCTCGGCGCCGCTCGATTGACCGACGAGTCGGCCGCACCCAAATGGCGGATATGGGAAGACCTATGGTCGGTGCCGCTCGGCCGGTCGCAGCATGTGGAGGACGGGCTGGTGTTCTCGATCTCGCCCGGCGAGTGGATGGTCGTTGGCGGCCCGCCTCCGACGGGGGCGGTCGACCTCACCCATGTGCGGGCCATGTTCCGACTCACCGGTCCCGGCGCCAGAACCATTCTCGAGCATGTGTGCGCTATCGACCTCAGCGACCCGATCACCCCCGACCGGGCGGCCGCCCGCACGCTCGTCGCCGGTGTCGCCACCGAGCTTGTCCGGGATGACACCCGGGGCGAGCTTTCCTATCTGCTTTTGCTGTCGCGGTCCTTCGCCCGGCACACATGGGATCGGCTGGTAGCCATTACCCCACAGGAGTGACGAAGAGCCTGATCGGCCGTGGGAGCCATCGTCGCCCGTGGAGGCCGTGATTGGATAGAGGACGAGGCCGGGCTCCTAGTGATGCGCCGCAGAAATCCCACGGCGCCTCTCCGGCCCTCGACGGTCCTGGGTGCGACCTCCTTCTCGACGCACGAGTCAAGTGCGCCTTCGTCGTCGGTCATTGCCAGATGACGCCGATGGCTCGGAGATACACCTGTGCGATTTCCACGACACACCACTAGTTGAGATGATCCAGCTCGGTGAGCATTCGCTGTCGCCACGCCTCGGTGCTTTGTACCTCGTTGAACGTGTAGATGTGGAAGCCGTGGATATCTGCCTCGGGATTCATGATGGTGGGGACCAACCGTCGGATCAGCTCGTCGGGGGCATACCCCCCCGGACGAACCAGCTTGCCGAGCAAGCTGGTGTGCTTCGACAGGAATCGCATCGAGGGGCCGACCCCCAAACGGGCTGCGATCACCGCCAGCTTGTGGATCGGCACCACCCCCGGGAGACCGAACCGCACCGGCAGCGTGATGCCTTTCGAGCGACAGGCTTGCACGAAGGCGCCAATCGCCTCCGGGTCGAAACACATCTGTGTGACCATGTAGTCGGCGAACTTCTGTTTGGCCGCCAGCGAGTCCCACAGGTCGGCGCCGGGGATGAACGCGTGTCCTTCCGGGTAGCCGGAAATCCCGATGCGGGTCAGGCCGTGCCCGATCTCGACCATGGCCTCCAGCAATGCAAGCCCGTCGGGAAATTCTCCTCGCTGGTCTGCGTCTCCTCCTACCACGAATACGTGGCCGATCTCCAGCCTTCTCAGGTCGGCGAGGATGGCGGCCAGATGCCGGCGATCACGCATCATCCTGGCCGCCAGGTGGGGGACTGCCTCGAAGCCCATGGCGGCCAGGTCTCTGCTCAAGTCGATGGTGTCCTCGAGGTCCCTGGTGGGCGAAGCCGTCACCGAAACCTGGGCTCCGGCCGGCAGGAACCTCGCCTGGTCCAACGCGTTCCTGAGCGGAATCAGCTCGAAATTGGAGCGGAGCAGGATGGAGCGGAGCGCGTTTGCTTCCCCGCAGCCCATCCCTGGGCCAGTCGGTTCAGACATCCGAACCCGGGAACATGGGGCTTCCACTCCGGGCATGCTCGGAATGTGGCTGGTGCCGGCGGGCCCATTCGGTCATGGGCTTTCCCTCGATGCTCCGCGACCTCTGCGCCGGGGAGGGCCGGATCGGGTTGGGTCGGGTGTGGTCGGCAAGGTCACGACCCGGCGGAGGTTCGGGTATTCGTCCGATGTGTGGGGTATCGCCATCGCCTCCACAAAATGCTCCTGAAATCGCTCCTCGATGGCCGTCTCCACCTTCTCGACGGTCCGAATGACCCGCTCGACCTCGGCCCGCTCTTCTACGCTGAGCAGCGCCATCAGGGCACCAACACCTGCCGCGTTGCCGACCGATCGCACCGAGCGCAGGTCACAATCGGGGATCAAACCCAGCGTCATGGCGTACTTGACATCAATTTGGCTTCCGAAAGCACCGGCCAGGCGGATTTCGTCAACCTGCGTGACGGGCAGGCGATCCATCAGAAGTTGCACTCCGGCCCGCAGCGCGGCCTTGGCCAGCTGGATGGCTCGCACATCGTTCTGTGTGACCAGCAGCCGGGGCTCGTCCATGAGCAGGTAGGCGAATGTTCGTCCATCGGTGATTATACGGTCGTTGCCGGGGCGAGCCTGAATAACGCCCGCCGCCGACAGCGCACCGGCCAGGTAGAGCTCGACGACCGCCTCGATGATGCCGGAACCACAGATTCCGGTTATGCCGGTTGTCGCGATCGACTCGGCGAAGCCTGCTTCGTCCGACCACAGGTCGCTCCCGATCACCTTCACCCGGGCCTCGAGAGTCACGGGATCGATTCGTGCGCGTTCGATAGCACCGGGAGCGGCTCGTTGTCCGCTCGATATCTGCGCCCCCTCGAAGGCAGGGCCGGTGGGGCTCGACGCCGCCAGCAACCGGTGGGAGTTGCCCAGCACGATCTCAGCATTGGTGCCGACGTCCACCAGCAACTGCACCTGCTCGCCGCGATGCGGTCCCTCGGCGAGGATGCAGGCGGCGGTATCGGCGCCGACGTGGCCGGCAATACAGGGCAGCACAAAGACGCGGGCTCCGGCATTCACGGCGAGGCCAAGCTCGACGGCCGGCATGCGAACGGATTCGGTCGTTGCCAGCGTGAACGGTGCCGTACCGAGAGGGGTGGGGTCGATGCCGAGCACGAGGTGATGCATGATCGGGTTTCCGACCACTGTGATTTCTAGGACGTCGGAGGTCTCGACGCCGGCGTCCGCGCACAATTCTCCGATCAAGTCGTCGAGCGCCTCCCGAATTGCTGTCGTGAGCTCGGTTTCCCCGCCCGGGTTCATCATCACGTAGGACACACGACTCATGAGGTCCTCGCCGAACCGAATTTGGGGATTCATGGTCCCGGCCGAGGCCAGGATCTCGCCGGTCGACAGATCAGCAAGATGGCCGGCGACAGTGGTCGAGCCGACATCGAATGCCACCCCGCAGGCGACGTCGTGGAAGCCGGGCCAAACTGCGGTTACCTGGGCTGCATCGTGAACCGCCACCGTCACGGTGCCTTCGCCGTCTGTGATGGCCTGATGAAGCTCGCGCAAGACGTGTGGATCGAGGGAGAGCGGCGAGAGGCCCCACTCGGCTTGCAGGGCGGCGAGCAGCCGCTCCCGGTCCCCGATCGTGCTGCCGAGGGTCGGGTCGGAAAGCTCCAGATAGTGCAATCGCACCGCCGGATCAACCTGCAGCGCCTCCACACCAGCCTCTTTGCGCACGACCTGCTTGTGCACCCGGCTCGTCGCCGGAACCTCGATGGCGACGTCGCCCAGCACGGTGGCGGCACAACTCAGGCGCCGGGTCTCGGCCAGGTCCCTGCGGTCGGCGTAGCTCTCTTCGGTCGACCCGATCGGCGACAGATGCGACTCGTCGGTGTCGACTCCAGCGAAGGTTCCGGAGCTGACCTCTACCTGGCATCGGCCACAGATGCCGCGCCCTCCACATATCGAGTCGATGTCGACTCCCAGGGCGCGGGCGGCCTCCAGCACGGTCGTGCCCGGCGGTACCTTTCCCCGTCGTCCCGACGGGGTGAAGACGATCTGTGGGTGGTTTTGCTCACTCAGGGCTTGTCCTAGTGCTTCGCTTGGTGCGTCGACGGGTCCGACCGGGTGTAGATGGATCGCGGTATGCCGCGATCCAACCGGCGCTGTTTCGATCATGGCCGGCGAGGACGTCACACGCCATAACCGCCTGCTTGATCTCATGGTGCAGTGGATTGGTGATGGCCGAGGTGAGTCCGTTGGCAATCATCATGGCCAGGAAGGCGCCGTTGATCCCGTTGCGGTTGGGAAGCCCAAAGCTGACGTTGGAAGCGCCGCAGGTGGTGTTGACTCTCAGCTCCGCTCGCAGCCGCCGCACCAGATGGAACGCCTGCCGGCCGGCGGTGCCCATTGCGCCGATTGGCATGACGAGCGGGTCGATGACCACGTCGCTCTTCGGTATTCCGTAGTCGGCGGCCCGGTTCAGAATCTTGACGGCAACCTCGAAGCGAATGTCGGGATCTTCTGAGATGCCGGTTTCGTCATTCGTGATGGCGACGACGGCCGCGCCGTGTTTGGCCACCAGCGGCAGTACCCGTTCCAGCCGATCCTCTTCGCCGGTCACCGAGTTGACCAGGGCCTTGCCCTGGTAGGCAGCCAGGCCCGCCGCGAGAGCTTCGACGATGGATGAATCGATGGAGAGCGGCAAGTCGGTAACGGATTGAACCAGCTTCACGGCCTTGGCTAGAAGCGCCGGTTCGTCTGCGAGGGGAATGCCGGCGTTCACGTCGAGCATTTGTGCCCCCGCCTCGGTCTGGGCAACAGCGTCGGCCTCGACCCGGCTGAAGTCACCCAGCTTCATCTCTTCGGCCAGGACCGCGCGACCCGTGGGATTGATCCGCTCGCCGATGATGACGAAGGGCCGCTCGAAACCGATGACCACCTCACGGGTGGCGGAGCTCACCAGTGTGTCGGTCACGCTGTGTCCTCCGGGGTAGGTTGCTTCCCGTGGTTGGCCGCGTACTCGTTGAGCTTGTCAGGCGGGAAAGCAGCCTCCAGGTCCCTGACGAGGCGCTCGGCCTCCGCCTGCAAGTCCCCTTCGAATTCCCGAACCTCCTGGCGCCACTCGGCCAGGTACTCGTCGGTCCCTATCAAGCCCGCCTCCATTGCCGCCCGGTCGATGGCAACTTGGAAACGGGGTGGCAATTCAACCCGATGTGCTTCCCGCTTCTGCTTGGCGACAATCTGAGCGGGGATGTCCCTCCACAAGATGGTGATCAGCTTGGCACTCACGAGACGGCACTCTCCCCGGCCAGATGTGCCAACGTGTCGCCGAGCTCCCCGTAGCCGGTGAAGAGGCGCTCGAATTCGAGGCCGAGAGCGGCGGCGGCTGCCTGCGCCCGATCGGTTAGCGCGGGGTCATCGACCTGGGCCAGATAGACAAGCCGCCGGTAGTTGCCAAAGTAGTCGTCGAGCAGCTCGGGATGGCGATCCAGCCCCAGTCCGCCGATGACGAGGCGATCGAAGTAACGGGCCAGGTAGTCGGTCAGATAGAACGTGCCAGGCTGGGCCTCCTGGAGGTCCCCGAACACTGCTGCGCCCGCATAGAACTCGTAGCAGTGGGCACCCGGAAGCCGGTCGATGCCTTCAGCTTCCAGCATTCGGTCGAGCGCCCCACCCGTCCCACAATCGGCGTAACCCACGAATATCCGCCCGTAGTTGGGACGGGCTCGCCGGATGCGCTGTTGGACGGCCGCCGGAATCTGCTCGGGGCGGTTGTGCAGCCATGCCGGAAGGCACTCAACGGTGACCCAATTGAGCGTATTCACCCGCGTGAGCTGGAGTAGCTCCCGGGCGAGCGCTCCGCAACCGATCACGAGGATCCGGCTGTCTGCGGCGTCAGAGCTCGCCACGGCGTTTCCTCACGAGCGTGGATGCCGTGTCGGCCGCCACGGCGGCGTCACGACAATAGGCATCGGCACCGACTGCCTCGCCAAACTCCTCGTTGAGCGGAGCGCCGCCCACCAGGACGATGTAGTCGTCCCGGATGCCACGCTTCACCATCTCGTCGATCACAACCTTCATGTAAGGCATGGTGGTGGTGAGCAGGGCCGACATTCCCAGGATGTCCGGGCGGTGTTGCTCGAGGGCGGCCAGATACTCGTCGACGTCGGTGTTGATTCCGAGATTGATGACTTCGAAGCCGGCTCCTTCCAGCATCATGGCGACGAGGTTCTTGCCGATGTCGTGGATATCGCCCTTGACGGTTCCGATCACGACTCTTCCGATTGGGTCGGCGCCGGCCTCGGCGAGAAGCGGTCGCAATATCTCCATGCCCGCTTTCATGGCATTAGCGGCCAGTAGCACCTCGGGCACGAACAGGATTCCGTCCCGGAAGTCGATCCCGACGATCCGCATGCCCTTGACGAGAGCATCGTTGAGCACCTTTTCTGCCCCCCACCCGCGCTCGAGCAGGATGTTGGTTCCCTCAACGATCTCGTCTTTGAGGCCGTCGTAGAGGTCATCGTGCATCTGCTCGGCGAGCTCGTCGTTGCCCAGCGCCGATAGATCTACTTCATCGTCATGTTCGTCCGACATGGCCCTCCTTGTCCCGCATCGCAAAACAGGACTGCAGAATGGAATCACATCAGGATACGACCTGTCGAAGACTCCTGCCGAGCGGGGCGGGTTGGCAACCGCCTGGTCAGCGGTCGTCGACTCCACGAAGGGAGGCACCCGGCACCGAGATTCCGGGTGCGGATCGTCCACTACGAAGGTTGGGGATTCGGGAAGCCCCCATCGGTGGGACGCTAATACCGTACCCCGCCGGTACCCCGGGCAGCACCGGAGAATGCCGTCGAGCAGTGGTCATCTGCCAACTACCACTGCTACCTCGGGTCTACAGCCCCAGCGCCGACTTCAACTCATCGACCCGGTTCGTTTCCTCCCACGGGAATCCGTCGCGACCAAAGTGGCCGTAGGCGGCGGTTCGGCGGTAGATCGGACGGCGCAGGTCCAGGTCGCGCAGGATAGCGGCCGGACGGAGATCGAAGATCTCCCGGACTGCTTTCTCGATTGTCTCGGGGTCGGCGTTCTCGGTTCCGAAGGTGTCGACCATGATCGACACCGGATGGGCAACGCCGATGGCGTAGGCCACCTGCAGCTCACAACGGGAGGCGGCTCCGGCTGCCACCACGTTCTTGGCGACCCAGCGAGTGGCGTAGGCACCCGAGCGGTCGACCTTCGAGGGATCCTTGCCTGAAAAGGCGCCTCCGCCGTGATGGGCGGACCCTCCGTACGTGTCCACGATGATCTTTCGTCCGGTTAACCCTGCATCCCCCACGGGGCCACCGATGACGAAGCGCCCCGTCGGGTTGACGAAGACCTCGAACGGGTCGTTGGCGAATTCGCTCGGGATGACCGGTTTGATGACATGTTCGATCAGGTCGGGACGGATAGTGCCATCGCGGTCGACGCCGTCGTCGTGCTGAGTGGAGATGAGGACGGTCCGGAGGCGCACCGGGCGATCGCCTTCGTAGTCGAAGGTCACCTGGGTCTTTCCGTCCGGTCGGAGATAGGGGAGACTGCCGTCCTTGCGGACCGCTGCCAGACGTTCGGCCATCCGATGGGCGACATGAATCGGCATTGGCATGAGCGCTTCAGTCTCGGTCGTGGCGTATCCGAACATCATCCCCTGGTCGCCGGCACCCTGGCGGTCGAGGTCGTCCTCGGTGAGCGCGGTCCCGGAACGAACCTCCTCGGAGGCGTCGACGCCCTGGGCGATGTCGGGCGATTGCTCGTCGATCGAAACCATGACGCCGCACGTGGCGCCATCGAAGCCATATTCCTCGCGGTCGTAGCCGATTTCCTTGATCGTCTGGCGGGCAATCGAGGCCATATCGACATAAGCCTCGGTGCTGATTTCTCCGGCGATAAGCACCAGTCCGGTGGTGAGAATCGTCTCACAGGCGACCCGGCTCGCCGGATCCTGGGTAAGGATGGCGTCGAGGATCGAATCCGATATCTGGTCGGCCATCTTGTCGGGGTGGCCCTCGGTCACCGATTCGGAGGAAACGCTCCGTATGGTCCCCATATCGCTCCAGTCGTCGTGTGTCAGTATCGACAGCGTAGGCGTTTTCTGGCGTTCCGTTTGCCCCGCTAGGCGATCGCCGTTAGCTCCTCTTTCTGGCGCTTGCGCCACCAGAAGAACAGGAAAGGGAAGTTGTTGGCACTCAACACCCGGACCATCACGACGGCACGCAACGCGAGGGGAAGGAACAGAACACCGAGGCTCTCCAGCGTCGCACTCGAGGCGAGATTGAGGTCGATCGAAGATGAGATCACCGGTCGTGAGCTCTGGGGAGGCACCGCGGCTGCCGTTGGCATCTGGGGGAGACTGGCAGCCGGGTGATCGTCACGAGCGCCGAAGCGCTCGCTCCGGACAGATCGGTGGCGACATAGGTGAACGAATCGGGCCCGTAGTAGTCACTGAGGGGGAGTAGCGGATGCTGCCGTCGGCCAGGAGCGCCACCTTCCCGATCTCCGAGACAATGGGTGCGGCCCCGCCAGAACTGCTGGCGGGCTGATCACCATTGATCCAGGTGAACGACTTCGTCGGCTGCCTTCCATCCCCGGTCGAGTGATCCGGATCGGCGGTCTGGTGCCCCGTAGCCGAGGGTGACGAGCCCGATCGGAGTCACCTCCGGCGGGATTCCCAGCAGATCCTTGATGCCGCCGAGGCTGTGGGATCCAGCGAAACCGGCCGCCAGGCCCTCATCCACCGCGGCCAAGAGCAGCAGCATGAGCGATGCTCCGGCGTCGACGTGCCAGTAGGGCACCGGCCAGTCCTGCGCCTCGTCGGCTCCTGCCTTGTCCGGTTCGGCGTATCGGTCTCGATAGGCGGCTTCGCTTGTGCAGACAACGACATGTACCGGAGCCTTCGACAGCCAGGGGTCGAACCCGGCGGCCACGTATTCGTCCTCGTGAGCCAATTTGGCGATGGCCGCCCGGCCGTCAGGGTCCGATACCACCACGAAGCTCTGACCTTGCGTAAAACCGGCGCTCGGTGCCCGCCGAGCCGCCCCGATCACCCGGTCGAGAACGTCGGCTGGGACCGGATCGGGTCGGTAATTCCTCACCATGCGCCGTCGCCGGACCGTTTCTGTGAATTCCATCAAATGTCCTTCGCGAGCGAGTGGGCCGGTGGTGCAGCCTATCCGGTTCCGCCCATGCAACTGAGGTCGGAGGGCCCGTCGGCGCGTTGTGCGCAAAGGCAGCGATTGGGCTAAGTTTTCAGAGGGGTTTCTATTCGCGGGCGAGTGACGGAGTCGAATTGGTAAGACGAATGCTGGCGGGCCTTGGCTTCGCCCTGGGGTTGATGTTGCTGGCCGTACCTGCTTGGGCAGGCGACGCCGAAGTGGGCATGGTCGACGGTAGTTCCGGGGAGTGGCATGTGCGCGAGCCAAACGGGAGCGACCGTAACTTCTTCTACGGTAATCCCGGGGATGTCCCCCTCATTGGCGACTGGAACTGCGACGGGGTAGAGACGCCCGGTATGTTCCGCCCGAACACGGGCTTTGTGTACCTGACGAACGGGAACCCTCCCGACAATGGCGTCGGTGCCGGTGAGATCTTCTACTACTTCGGAGTCCCGGGTGATATCCCGATCGCCGGTGACTGGGACGGCGATGGCTGCGACAGCCTCGGCATCTATCGCAACGGCAAGGTGTTCTTGCGTGACAAGCTCAGCACCGGCTTCGCCAATCGCGCCTTCTGGTTCGGGGTTTCGGGCGATCGCCCGTTTGCCGGTGACTGGAACGGCGACGGACGTGACACGGTCGGGATCTACCGCAACGGCACAGGCCAGATCTTCTACACGAACGAGAACCCGTGGTCGGGCGTCGCCACTACGGCCAATGACTTCTTCTACGGAGTCCCGAGCGATGAGTTCATTCCCGGTGACTGGGATGGCGACGGAGTCGAGACTGTCGGCATCTACCGTCCGGGCGAGTCGAGGTTCTATCTCCGCAACACGAACTCGACCGGCCCGGCCGACGAGTCCTTCGTGTTCGGGCAAAGCGGCTGGCTCCCGCTCGGTGGCGATACCGAGTTGCGTGATGCGACCCTCACCGCCTCCACCGGACTGCTCGATCTCGGGGCAGTCGGTCTGAACGGAACGGGGACGGCCACGCTCACTCTGAACTTTGGCGGAGACAGCGGAGACGCCGACCTGCGGATCACCGCCGTCGAATTCGGTCAGAGCGGCCTTGACTACACGGCGGCGCCGGTGATCAACCCCGACATTGGCTTTGGTGAGAGCCGGGCCATCGAGGTGTCGATGGCGCCGACCACGCTTGGCGTCAAGCGTGGCTTCATTCGTATCAGGCACACCGGTGCGAACTCGCCGCTCATCGTTGACATGATCGGCAGAGCGTCGCATCGAGTCAACGCCGGAGGCGACCCGATCGAGGATTGGGGCGCCGACAGCCCGTTCAGTCCAGGCGGCAACGTTGGACCGGCGGCGGGAACGACGGTGTCAGGCCCCACCGCCCCCGATGAGGTTTTCGAGAGCTATCGCTTCGGCCAACAGGCGTGGGACTTCCCGGTCAGGCCGGGTGCATACCGGGTCAATCTCTACTTCGCTGAGACCTTCCCCGGAACCCAGTCGACGGGGGCTCGGATCTTCGATGTGGAGATCGAGGGGGTTGAAGTGCTCACGAACTTCGATATTTTCTCGGCCGCCGGCGCCAACAACGGCATCGTGCGCGGGTTCGATATCGTGAGCGACGCCAACCTCGACATCGACTTGACCGAGATCGTGAACTCTCCAGCGATCCAGGGCATCGAGATCATTCCGATGCCGGTGTGGAAAGCGCTCGGCTCGACTCCGTCCGAGGTCACGTATGGATCGATCGCGGTTGGCGACACGCTGTCGCGGACGATCAGCGTCGTGCACCTCGGCGAGCCAAACACCGGCAGCGTCAGCCTTCCGGGAGCGTCGATCACCGGCGCCGATGCCGGCCAGTTCGCCATCGTCTCAGGTGCTGGTTCGAGGACTGTCACGCCCGGCCAGGTCTTCGACGTCGTCGTCGAATTCCGGCCGACCGCCGCCGGCGTGTTTGACGCCGACCTCTTCATCTCCCACTCGGGTTCAAATAGCCCCCTCCGTGTCGACCTGAGCGGAGCCGCCGACGATGTGATCCTCTACCGGCTCAACACCGGAGGGAACGCCATCGTCGGTCAGTTCAGCTGGAGCCCGGACGAGCCCTTCATCGTTCCTGGCACTCCCTCGGGTGAGTTCGCCGTCGTGCAGGCAATCAACACGAGCGATCAGTCGATCCCGCCCGGTACTCCGATCGACATGATTCGCACCGAGCGGTTCGGATCGAATCAGGTCGCTCTCCGCTACGACCTCCCGGTACCCAATGGCCCATACGAGGTCCGTCTGTACTTCGTCGAGCCGGTCCACACCGCGGCGGGGATTCGCGTGTTCGACGTCAAGCTCGAGGGTGGCCTCGCCATTAACGATCTCGACATCTTCGCCAGGGCCGGCAAGGACAAGGCGATCATGATTCCGATCCAAACCAACGTCACCGGTGGTGTCCTTGACATCGACCTCGTTCCCATTAACGGCAAGGACCTCCCGGCCATCCACGGCATCGAAGTCATCAAGAAGGAGGGGAACGCCTTCCTCAATGCCGATCCCGTCAGCCTGACACTTGGTCCGATCGTGACCTCCGGCACCACGACCGCCAACGTGGAGATCAACCACGAAGGCGGGGCCGGGATCCCGAGCATCGTGATCCAATCGGTTTCCATCAGCGGACCCGGCTCGAGCCGGTTCGTCCTTCTGAGCGGGCCGTCGGCCGGCGACGTGTTGCCCCCCGGTACGTCCGATACCGCTCAGATCCGATTCACGCCCGGCGTGATCGGTGACAAGGCCGCCAACCTCAATATCCAGTACAACGGCGGCCGCGTCATCACCGTCCCACTGGTCGGTTCGGTCAATAACGCTCCGGTGATGGCTAACCCCGGTAACAAGTCTGGCACCGAAGGAGTGGCGTTCACGGTCACTGCCACGGCGACCGATCCCGACACGGCAGGCGACGGGGACTTCCGGACGATGACGGCCAGCGGTGTTCCGACCTGGGCGACCGTGTCGGCCGGCGACGGAACGATCACCATCTCCGGCACCCCCGGCTTCACCGATGCCGGTTCCTCCCTGGTGACCTTGACCGTGACGGACCCGGACGGCTTGACCGACTCCGAGTCGTTCACCATCTCGATCGCCAACTTCAACCGACCCCCGACGTTCAATGATCCGCTGGTGAATCAGACGAACACTGAGGGTGACACCATCAGCATCTCGACGGAGGCAATCGACCTCGATGGAGATGATCTCATCTGGTCGGCCACCGGCCTGCCCGGCGGAGTCACGATCGATGAGACCAGCGGGTTGATCTCCGGGACCATCGGATTTGGCGCCGGGAACCCTGATCCCGGAGTCTTCAATGTCATCGTCACGGTGACCGACAACGGATCACCGCCCAAGAGTGTTGCCGGACCCTTCTTCTGGACGGTCTTCGACCAGAACCAGGCGCCGATTGCCACGCCGGGCCTCACCGCCACGGTGCTCGAGGGTGGGTCGGTGTTGGTCACCCTCACGGCGACTGATGGTGATCTGGACCCGTTGACGTTCAATGCGTTCGCCCCGGTGAACGGGACGCTTGGTTCGGTGGTGCAGGGGCCGCCTGATCAGCAGGCAACCGTTCTCTTCACCCACGATGGGACCGAGACGACGACTGCGTCCTTCAGTTTCAACGCCTCGGATGGTCAGGCGGTTTCCGGCGCCGGGATCGTGACCATCACGGTGACACCTGTGAATGATCCTCCGGTGGCGACACCGGTGATCACGGCAGTCGTTGCCGAGAATGGTTCGGTCAATGTGACGCTGACCGCCGCTGATCCTGATGGGCCGACTCTGACCTTCGCGGCCTTTGCTCCGGTCAACGGCACCCTGGGTCCTGTGAGC
>CAXMQV010000002.1:0-3286 GCA_964195905.1 uncultured Gammaproteobacteria bacterium | reverse complement strand
CACCGTCGAGGGCGTGGACAATGGCCTCGGCTACCGTCGTCTTCCCGCTGCCGGTGCCGCCTGCCAGTCCGATAACCAGCCGGGTATCGCGACCGGGGGCCGGCCAATCCTGGTGAAGCGTTTGATCCATTACCCACAGGTTACGTGATCGGACCGGGCCCGGCTTAGCCTGGCGCTCACACGCGATCATCCCTCGCCACCCGCCGGAGACACATGGCTTTCGCAGACACCGCATTTCGGGCGTTCACCCAGGGCCACGTCAAGTTCTACAAGGCAATGGGCGGCAAGTTCGCCGGCAAGCGCCTGCTGCTTCTCACCACGACAGGACGAAAGAGCGGCAAGCTGCGAGTGAGCCCTCTCATGCGGATCGAGGATGGCGACAACTACGTCGTGGCCGGCTCGGTCGGTGGCGCGCCGCGCCATCCCGGGTGGTACTACAACCTCGAGGAGAACCCGCACGTCATGGTTCAAGTCGGCCGCACCGTCGAGAACCGAATCGCCCGGATCGCCGTGGGGAAGGAACGAGCCCGGTTGTGGGCGAGGTTCATCGAGGTGGAGAATCGCTTCGCCGACTACGAGTCGAAAACCGACCGGGTCATTCCGGTGGTCGTTCTCGAACCGAATCACACCGGCTAACCGACCGCGTTGCCAAACAGGCCATTCGGCATACAATGATTGAACCGATGGAACACCTGGAACCAACTACACGCGTCGAAAAGCCCTGGGGCTGGGAGCTCTGGTGGACGGTGACCGACCGCTATGTCGGCAAGGTCATCTTCATCAACGAGGGTCGGCGCCTCTCGCTCCAATATCACAACGAGAAAGACGAGTCAGTCTTTGTGATCGACGGCGAAATGATCTTGCACCTGGAGGATGCCGACGGAGAGTTGCAGCCGATCAGGTTGGGCCCTGGCGAATTCCGCCGGGTGCCGGTCGGCAGGCGTCACCGTTTCGAGGCGATCACCGACACGAGAATCATCGAGGTCTCGACCCCCGAGCTCGACGATGTCGTCCGGCTCGAGGATGACTTCGGCCGCGAAGGCACCTCACAACCGTAGCCTCCCCGGCCTACCGGCCGAGCGCCTCGGCCACGGCCGCTACTGCTCGCTCTACATCACCGTCGGCAGGGAACAGGAGGCTGCGAGCGGCGACGATCCCTCGCACCTGCGGAAGGGCCAACGCTTCCCTCCATCGGCCGACGGCCTCCTCGGAATTGGCGCCCGGGTCTCCCCCGCCAACCAGCACCGGCATCGACGTAGCGCCCACCACCGGCGCCATGTCCCGCACCATCGGCAGGCGCAACCAGGTGTAGGCGGACCGGGCTCCGAGCCCGCTCGCCACCGAGACGGCGCGGACAAGCCCTTCCGGGTCATTGGCGACCCGCGCCCGGCCCGCATCCCGGAAAACTGGCAGCGGCTCAACGAGCGCCACCATCTCGTGGCGGGCGAGGGCCCCGACGGCCGCCGCGCATGACACCAGCGCCTCGTTGGTGCCCGAATCCTTCCAGTCAAGTCGCAGAACCATCTTGCCGCCGTCGAGATTGCCCTTGGCGATGGCCGGTGGATCGAAACTGGTGAACCGGTCATCGACTTCCCAGGTCGAACCGGCCAATCCACTCCGATTCATGGACCCGATGACGATCTTGTCGTGCAGCGCCCCGAGCAGCAGCAACTCATCCACGATGTCGGCAGTGGCAATCACGCCGTCGACGAACGGATTTTCCAGAACCGAGACGAGCCGATCGAGCAGCCGCTTGCGATCCCCCAGCGCTACCGGGTAGGCACCGATCTGCAGGTTGGCCCGGGCCGGGTCATCGGCCGCGACAAGGAACAAGCCGCGCCCATCGTCGAATTCGTTCCGGCGCTTGCGGCCGCGGGCCAGCTCGGCAATCGCTTCCGGGCGCCGAGCCCGGGTCTCGACAATATCGGCGAACTGTTGATCGGAGACCATGCGCCATCCCTTCCGTGTCCAGTCGATTCTGCCAGGTTTTCGCGCACCACGCTCTGCGGTGGCGTCCACCACACGAAAGGAATGGAACCTGTTGCCGATATGCACCGTCATAGGACCATCGCCCCGTATGCTCGGCGGCGGTCGCCATAGGAGGGTTCATGAAACGATTCATCCCAGTTGCCATAGCACTGGCACTTGTCGCCGCCGCCTGCGGAGGCGACGACTCGTCTGACACCACCGCCACCACCCTCCCGGCTACGACAACCACGATCGCTAGTACGACTTCGACGACCGTGGCGGCGACGACCACGACGTCATCGACCACAACTCTTCCGATCAACCCGAACATCAGCGCCACCGACACAGTCAGCACGGGCGGACTCGGGCCGATCCGCATCGGGATGAACCCCCAGGAAGCGAACATCGCGGCCGGGTACGGACTTGAGCTCGACTTCATCGACGATGCGTGTTACTTCCTGACCCCTGAGCCCGTGCTCAGCAACGTCGGCTTCATGGTGAGCAATGGCACGATCGCACGGGTCGACATCTACGCGGGAAGCAACATCACCACCCGGTCGGGCGCCCGGATCGGGATGACGAAGGCCCAGATCATCGGGCTCTTCGGAGACAAGATTAAGACATCCGCACACAAGTACGTCACCGGTGGCGAATACCTCACCTTCGTGCCGGTTGACGATGAGGACAAGAACTTCCGGGTTATCTTCGAGACCGACGCGAACGGGATCGTCACGTCGTATCGATCAGGCCGCCTCCCCGAGGTGGGCTGGGTCGAGGGTTGTCTGTAGGGCGGCCTTCGGCCGCCCGGTCAACAGTCAACAGGCTGCCCGCTACCCGTTGCCCGTCCGAGATCTTCGGCACGTACATGTGGTTTCTCTGGACCTGGCGCCGGCGGCGCCGGTCGTCCCCTATCTCATGCGCCGTGGCAACAGTCGACTTCTCGGCCATGGTCGCTCGAGAACCATGGTTCGGCCGAGAAGTGACAGAAGACACTGACCCTCCCAACTACTGGCTAGCGGAGTGATATCGTCAGGTATGCCCGTCGGGAGAGGACGGGCTTGAACTAGCTGACGATGGTGTGCCGGTACCCGACATCGTTGGTGGAGGGGTTGGGACCAGTGCCGGATGACATCGATCAAGAAGCAAGACGGAGACCGCCCACCATCCGCGATGTCGCCGAACGCGCCGGTGTCTCCAAGTCACTCGTGTCACTGGTTCTCCGCGTATCACCAAATGTGAGCGATAAGTCGCGCGCAGCCGTTGAGGAAGCCATTGAGGAACTCGGCTACCGACCGAGCGCCATGGCCCGCAGCCTGGT
>CAXMQV010000001.1:0-30822 GCA_964195905.1 uncultured Gammaproteobacteria bacterium | reverse complement strand
AACCCCCATGGCCGTCAAGTTCCTCTCGGAAGATTGGCTGAACGCCTCGAACGAGACTCTGGCCGGAGACGCCGACTACCAGTCGGCAACCTCCACCACTGACCTCACCCTGCAATTCGTCGTCACCGACGCCCCGGGCGGAGATTTCGAGTACAACGTGACCATGGCAAGCGGTTCGACCTCGTTCGCTCCTGGAGCCATGGAGGGCGCCGATGCCACGATCCGCAACAACTACGACACCGCCATGGCCGTCTCCAAGGGCGACCTGAACACCCAGGCCGCCTTCATCTCCGGCAAACTCAAGGTCGAGGGCAATCTCGCCAAGATCATGATGAACCAGAGTGCGCTCACTGCCCTCGCCGAAGCCCTCAAAGGGTTGGATATCGATTACTAGAGCGTCGCCGGTCGCCGGTCGCCTGTCACCAGTCGCCAGCTCGAACGAAACCGCCGGATGTGGTGTCCGGCGGTTTCTTGGTGCCAACTAGATCCATCAACGATGCCTGGAATCGATTCCGGCCGGTGACAGGTGACAGGTGACGATTGACTGGCTAGCTCCTCTGGCCGGTTAGCCGTCTCTGCCTGACCATGCCTCGGGCGTAGTCCCGGTTCATGAGGGCGATGAAGTCGAGGCTGATGTCTTGCGGGCAGGCGGAGGCGCACTCGCCGATATTCGTGCAGGATCCGAAGTATTCCTCCATGGTGTCGACCATGTTGACGGTTCGGGCCCAGCGTTCCGGCTGGCCCTGGGGGAGCAGGTTGAGCTGGATGATCTTGGCGGCGGCGAACAGCTGGGCGGCGCCATTGGGGCAGGCGGCCACGCAGGCACCACATCCGATGCAGGAGGCTGCATCCATGGCAGCCTCGGCGGCTTCCCGGGGGACCGGGGTGAGGTTGGCCTCAGGGGCGCTGCCGGTGGGCACACTGATGAAGCCGCCGGACTCAATGATGTGATCGAAGGCGCTCCGATCCACCACCAGGTCCCGCACGATCGGGAACCCGGCCGCCCGCCAGGGCTCGACGGTGATAACCGCGCCTTCCTCGAACTTGCGCATGTGGAGTTGGCAGGTGGCGGTGCTGCGTTGGGGACCGTGGGGGATGCCGTCGATGACGAGGCTGCACATCCCGCAGATGCCCTCCCGGCAATCGTGATCGAATTCGATCGGGACCTCGCCGTCGGCAATGAGCTGTTCGTTCACGATGTCGAGCATCTCGAGGAACGACATCTCGGGGCTGATGTCGTTCGCCTCGTACATGGCGTAGGCGCCCGGCCGTTGGCCGGATTCCTGGCGCCAGATCTTGAGCGTGACGTTCACTTGTAACTCCGGGTGGTCAGCTCGACGTTCTCGAACTTGAGCTGCTCTTTGTGGAGATTGGGCTCGGCGTCGGTTCCCGTCCATTCCCAGGAAGCAACGTGGGCGAACTCCTCGTCGCGGCGCAGCGCCTCGCCGTCTTCGGTCTGGTGCTCCTCCCGGAAGTGCCCACCGCACGATTCCTCGCGGTGAAGGGCGTCCCGGCACATGAGCTCACCCATCTCGAAGAAGTCGGCCACCCGGCCCGCCTTCTCCAACGATTGGTTGAGGGTCTCGTTCTCGCCGAGCACCCGCACGTCCTTGTAGAACTCCTCTCGCAGCGCCGGGATTTCGCTCAATGCCTTCTCGAGACCCGAGGCGTTGCGCTCCATGCCGCAATGCTCAATCAGGATCTTTCCGAGCTCACGATGGAACCAGTCGACCGAGCGCGATCCGTTGATGCCGAGGAACATGTTGAGCCGGTCGGTGACCTCGCGCTCGGCTTCGTGGAACACCGGATCGTCGGTGGATACCGGGTCGGTATTGAGGTATCCGGCCAGGTAGTTGGCGATCGTGTAGGGCAGGACGAAGTATCCGTCGGCCAGGCCCTGCATGAGGGCACTGGCACCGAGACGGTTGGCTCCGTGGTCGCTGAAGTTGGCCTCGCCGATGGAGTAGAGGCCCGGCACTGTGGTCATGAGCTCGTAGTCGACCCACAAGCCGCCCATGGTGTAATGGGGAGCGGGGTAGATGCGCATCGGCGTCTCGTACGGGTTCTCATCGGTGATGCGCTCGTACATCTCGAACAGGTTGCCGTAGCGGGATTCAATGACGTCTCGACCGAGCCGCTCGATCGAATCGCGGAAGTCCAGATACACCCCGTTGTGGAGGGGACCAGCGCCTTTGTTTTGATCGATCTGCTGCTTGGCGGCCCGCGAGGCGACGTCCCGCGGAACGAGATTGCCGAAGCTCGGATAGCGGCGCTCCAGGTAGTAATCGCGCTCGGCCTCGGGTATCTGGCCGGCCGGCCGCGAGTCCTCGGGTTTGTCGGGCACCCAGATGCGCCCATCGTTGCGGAGCGACTCGGACATGAGGGTGAGCTTGGACTGGAACTCATCACTGGCCGGGATGCAGGTGGGGTGGATCTGGGTGAAGCTGGCGTTGGCGAACTGGGCACCCTTCCGATAGGCCCGCCAGACGGCGGTTCCGTTGCAGGCCATGGCATTGGTGCTGAGGTAGTAGGCGTTGCTGTATCCGCCGGTGGCCAGGACCACCGCGTGCGCCGAGTGCGTCGTGATCTCGCCGCTCGTCAGGTCCCGGACGACGACGCCGACTGCCCGGCCCTCTTTGACCACAACCTCCAGCATCTCGGAGCGGGTATGGAGCTTGACTGCTCCGAGACCGACCTGCCGGGCCAGTGCCGAATAGACCCCGAGCTGCAGCTGTTGGCCGGTTTGGCCCCTGGCGTAGAAGGTACGCGACACTTGAACACCGCCGAAGGAGCGATTGTCGAGCAGGCCGCCGTATTCACGGCCAAAAGGAACTCCCTGGGCGACGCACTGGTCGATGATCTCGTTGCTGACTTCGGCCAGGCGATAGACGTTGGCTTCCCGTGACCGGTAGTCCCCGCCCTTGATCGTGTCGTAGAACAACCGGAAGATGCTGTCGCCATCGCCGCGGTAATTCTTGGCGGCGTTGATACCACCCTGGGCGGCGATGCTGTGGGCCCGGCGAGGACTGTCGTGGTAAGTGAACACGTCCACGTCGTATCCGAGCTCGCCGAGGGTGGCTGCCGCCGAACCACCCGCCAGGCCGGTGCCGATGACGATGACCTTGAACTTGCGCCGGTTGGTGGGGGCAACCAGCTTCATATTGAACCGATGGCTCGTCCACTTCTCGGCGAGCGGTCCCGCCGGCACTTTGCTGTCGAGCATCACGATCCCACCAGTCCGGTCGTAATCGCCAGCGGGATGCTGACGTTGCCGAGCACGATGACGGCCGCAAAACCGATCGCGAAGTTGCGGCGCCACTGATTGAACCGGGGGCTCGTGACCCCGAGGCTCTGGAAGAGGCTCCAGGCGCCGTGGAGGACGTGAAGCCCGAGCGCCAGGTTGGCGATGATGTACCAACCCGCAGTGATCGGGTTCTCCAATCCCTCAATGAGGTTCTCGCGAGCCTCGCCACGGGTGAAGCTGGGGTTCAAGAAGTCGAGCCCCCAGGTGAGGTGGGCGAGGTGGTAGGCGATGAAGACGAGGACGATGATCCCGCTGATGAGCATGTAGCGCGACGCGAAGGTGGACTCGACCCACTGCTGGCGCTCGTAGCCGACCGGCTTGGCGTTGCGGTTCTTCCACCACAGCGTGAAGGCCGCGTGCAAGTGGATGACGAAGGCGGCGAGCAAGCCAAGCCGGGCCAGCCACAGGATGAAGGTGTGGGAGAAGACGGGCGTTCCGATTCCACGCAGCGACTCCGCGTACTCATCGAACCGGGCCTTCTCCTCGTAGAGGTGGAGGTTTCCGAACATGTGGAAGAAGAGGAAGCCGAGACCGACGATTCCCGAGATGGCCATGACCCACTTGCGACCGACATTCGAGTTGTAGAACTCGAGAAACCAGGGGAGCCGACGCTTCGTACCCGGGGCCTTCGTGGTGGTCATTGCTGTGCCCAAAGCTAGCAAGAGTGGTGGCTCCTTCTGAACTCTGAGAGTCACCTGTCACCTGTCACCGGCTTCAGAAACCGGTGCAATTTCTCTTGAACGCTTGGGCTGGTGACCGGTGACCGGCGACCGGTGACAATCGGCTCTCCGCTTTGCGCAGAGCCGATTTGACCAGCGCGCGCGGGGACCCTAAATTACAAGAACGTAATTACACGTCTGTGAGAGGTGAGAAGTGGACACCAAGCTGATCGAGGCCCTGGTTCTCGACAAATTGTCCTGGCAGGACTTCGCGAACTGCAGCGGGGCAGATCAAGATCTTTTCTTCCCCGAACGAGGCGCATCGACTCGCAAGGCGAAGGCGATTTGTGGCGCCTGCACCGTCAAGGGCGAATGCCTCGAATTCGCAATCACGCAGGGCGAGCGCTTCGGCATATGGGGCGGGCTCTCCGAACGCGAGCGCCGCAAGATCCGCCGCCAACGATCTCTCGTCGCGAAAGCACGAGAAGTTTCGTAAGAAGGCCCACCGCCCACCGCCTACCGTTTCTTGCCGGTGAGGTGACCGGTGACTTCCTAGATCAGTCCCCAAACCCCAGACCAGAGAGATCCGCCGGCACAGCCAGTGGATCTTTCGTTTCTTGCCGGTGACCGGTGACCGTTGACAGGTGACTAGCTTTATTCACGTGAGCACCAGATAGGGGATCGAAATGGGCGCCGTGATTGGAATCGTCATCTTTCTTGCCGTGGTAGCGGCGATCGCCTACTTCGTGTTTCGCGGCGTCAAGGCGCCGCCACCCGAATTAGGAACCTCGAAGGGTCCGAGCACGCCGATGCGGCCGGTACCGCCCGTTGCCGAGTTCCACGTCAAAGGCGATGCAGCCAACGTCTATTTCGATGTACCTCTGCCCGAGGGCGATGACTCCGTGCTCGAGAAGCTTCTCCTCCACGAAGCCATGGAGGTGGTCAGGGAGAAGCGACACACGCTGCCCATTGATCAGGTGGCCAGGGTGGTGGCGTTCGGCAAGTCAGGAACCGGATACGCGATTGTCGGAGAGGTTGGCCTTGAGACGCCCGGCACTCTCCCGCCTCCCGCCCCGCCTCCCACCGTTTTCAAATCGGCGGGACCCGACCCGCTCGCCGCCTTCGGAGGCGCCTCGAGCGGCACGGCTCCCGGGGTGGCCGCGTCGGTCCCCGATGAGGGAGTCGGTCCGGCCGGGGCCGATCTCGAGTTGCCGGCCAAGATCGAGTCGGGTCTCAGGCTGCAGGGCCTTGATCCGGCGTCGGCGCCGGCAGGCGAGCTCGTACTGGGGTTGCTTCGGCTGAGTGGCTTCACGGTTTCGGCACCCACCAGCGCTGAGGGCTCCGAGACCTATGTGGCCTCGAATCCGACCGGTCGCACCTATGTATGGGTAGATCCACACAATGAGGGGGACTATCCGGAGCTCGGGGAGAAGGTCATCAATCGGTTCATGGTTGGCTTCGAGCAGTCGGGGCACAATCGTGGTCTTCTCGTATCCGACAAGTTCGGTCCGTTCCTGGTCTATGAGAAAGAGCGCCGTGAGCCTCGCGTCCACTTCATCACCCGGGAGCGTTTGCAGCAGTTCGTGGATTCCCTGGCCCTTGGCTGAGGGTTCGGCCCGCCCCATCATCGGTCGGCGTGCCCGGAGTTGGGCGCGATTGCCGGTATCCTCCCTCACGTAAAGGAGACCCATGCGCGGACTCGGCTGGCCTGAACTTGTCATCATTCTCGTGGTTGTTGTCGTGCTTTTCGGAGCGTCCCGTCTTCCGGTGATCGCCCGGGCCATCGGCAACTCGGCCAAGGAGTTCCGGCGGGGCATGGCGGACGGAGCAGGGAGCGCGGTCGACGATGAGCCGTCAGACGGCGACTCCTAGGGGCCCGGTGAAGTTCGCCGATCGCCGGTCACGGCGGGAACTCTTTCACCCCTACCCGCCGTTACTTGCGTAGATGGCCTCGAACGAGGCCATCCCCACATGGGAGCAAGTGGCCAGTGACTACGGGCGTGTCATCTATAACTTTGCCTACCGGCTCACCGGCAACCGCGACGACGCCTCCGATCTCTCCCAGGAAGTACTGCTGCGGGTACGGCGAGGATTGGCCGGCTACCAGCCCGGCTCGTTCGAAGGCTGGCTCTGGCGGATCACACGCAATGCTTTCCTCGATGAGGTGCGCCGCAAGCAGCGTCGCCCGACCTCCGAACTTCCAGACGAGGATCGGAGCACGCTCTCAACCGTGCCGGCTCCAGAAGAGGTGTTGGCCGAAACCCGCCTCAGTAGCGACGTCCAGGAGGCGCTCATGGCGCTGCCCTACGAGTTCCGGGAGGCGGTCGTGATGTGTGACGTCGTCGGCCTCACGTACCAGGAGATCGCGGCCGCGGCCGACGTCCCGGTGGGAACAGTGCGCAGCAGGATCCACCGTGGCCGTCTCATGCTGCGCGACGCTCTGGAGGGCCGCTGATGCACCCCGGTGATCTGTTGTCCGCCTATGTCGATTCCCAACTGCCACCTGCCGATCGGCTTTCCGTCGAGTCCCACGTCGAAGAATGCGGGGATTGCCGGGATGAGTTGGCTTCAATCACGAGTGCCCGCCAGAGCCTGCGGGATCTTCCTCTGCTAGAACCACTCGCCGGATCGCTTCGTCTCCCCGCCGAGGTAGTCGAGCTCCGTCCCGGCCACCGGCGGGTTCTGGTCGCCGCCGCCGCCACGGTGGCAATGGTGGTCGGCATCGGGTTCGGAGTAGACGGCAATCAGACGGTTCCCCTGCAGTTGGATGCCGTTGTTGAGCAGCATGTGGCGCGGGCTTCGGTCGATCCGGGCCTGAATGTCATGCAGGTGCAAGCGGTGGCCAATCGATGATTCTCACCGTGACCCTCATTCTCATGACGCTGGTGGGATCGCTTCCGGCCCCCGAGCTGATCGATGACCTCGATCAGGCCGGGGAGGCCGAATTCGTCGGGCGTCAGCTGGTTGTCTGCTGGGCACCCGACGGTGTTGTCGCCCACATCACCGATATCGAGCAGTCGGACGGCATGACCATGGTGACCGGCCCGGATGGATCCTTCGCCATCGGCGAGGGCAAATCGATCGCGAGCTCGGCCGACGGCATCCGCTACCTGGAGATGTCGCCGTCGATGGACTGGCGGCTGTGGGACGGCTATGTCGTACGCGAGGGGGCGAACCAGACGGGGGCGTCGCATGGCCGAATCGTGGAAATCCTCGAGGGCTCGTTCATCCGGGCGAGCTTCGTTCTCGACGCCACGACGGCCGCACCCCTCATCACCGAGATCTACGGTCGAGACGGCGCCCTCTACCGGTACTCCTCACTCATCGCACTGTCCGAGCGCGAAGACGAGCCAATGCTCGACATGTCTGATATGCCCGAGCCGGAGCAGCGGTCCCCGGCCGTCGCCGCCACCGTTCCCGCCGCAGCCGGCCACTACTGGGCGGCCGACTCGTACGTTGCGCCCGGCGGCGTTCAGGTGTTCTTCACCGATGGGCTCTTCCGATTTTCGGTTTTTGAGGTGAGCCGCAAGAGCGACGGTGGGGGATTGTCCAACGCCGATTCGGTCGAGATCGGCGGCCGGGGCGGCTACCACCGGATGCATACCCCTGGAGCAGTCAGTGTGTTCTGGCGCACTCCCGATCGTGCCTACGTTCTCGTGGGCGATCTCCCCCCCGATCACCTCGAGCAGGTACTGGCCGATCTTCCGGTCCCAAGTCGCCCGAATCTCCTGAAGCGAGCGTGGCGCTGGGCCTTCGGGTAGGCGGCCTTCGGCCGACCAGTCAACGGCCGACCAGTCAACGGCCGACCAGTCAACGGCCGACCAGTCAACGGCCGACAAGTCAACGGTCGACCAGTCAACGGTCGACCAGTCAACGGTCGACCAGTCGACAGTCGGAGGCTCCTGTCGCTCTGAGCAGTGTCTTCGAGTAACGGGTACCAGCGATTTGAACCGACAAGATCTGTCAGCGAGGTGGATGAACCTTCCTGATCGGGATGCCAAAATGAGGGTGCAGATTGTCCGATGATTACGTCGTGGTGGTGGCTTCTAAACTGGGGATACGGCGAGAGCCTCCCTGCCTTTTGGGGCTATCGACCTATCGAGAAATCTGTTCGTCTGGAGTACCTTCTTCCCATAGCCTTCCACGGCCGAGGTGCTTGGCACCACGAGTGATTGCCACTACGCTGAGTGAGCGACCACTGAGAGTGAGCTAGGGTGACGTCGTGGCTAACGGGGCAAGAGGGCGGAGAATCCAAATGACGCAGAGCGCGCAGGCAGTCAATCAAGCATCGCTGGGGGCGAGTGCCACCGAGCACGTTGCCGCCCGGAACCGGGGGCCATACGAGCGGTTCGCCAAAGGCGTGATTGATCGGGCCGTCGGCCTCGTCCTGATGGCGATCACGCTTCCCATTGTCATCCCAATCATGATCGCTGTGTTCATCGACCTGGGGCTTCCAATCTTTCTCCGCCAGGAACGAGTCGGTCTGGACGGCAAGGTTTTCAAGGTCGCGAAGTTCCGCTCGATGGAACCAGATCGTCGGGCAACGCGGGGACCGTCCTTCGTCGGGTCTGATCGACGGTTGAATCACAAGTCCGAGGATGACCCGCGATTGACTCCGGTGGGACGTTTCATTCGCAAGTGGAGCTTTGACGAGCTCCCGCAGTTGTGGAACGTGGTTGCCGGTCAGATGAGTCTGGTAGGGCCTCGCCCGGAGATGGTTCAGATTGTTGAGCGGTACGAGCCCTGGCAGCATGCGCGTCACCAGGTCAAGCCCGGTGTGACGGGGCTGTGGCAGGTCTCGGCTCGAGGCGAAGTTCCCATGCACGAAGCCACCCACATCGACCTCGAGTACGTTCAGTCACTCTCGTTCCGAACCGATGTTCGGATACTGGCTCAGACCATTCCGGCCGCCCTGGGGAGCCGCACCGGTCACTAGAGATACGGCAAGCCGATTGCCGCATTTGGTTTACACTGACATACCGAGGGGGTTCAATCCCAACGGCTCTCAGAGTCCCTCGCACCCACCCGAAAAGGAACCGATCGATGGATACGCTTCGCCCGAGAGAGTTTGACGAGATTGCCGCCCTCGAGCAACCGAGCATCGTCGCGTCCATGTGGCGCTATCGGTGGCTCGTTGCCCTTATCGTCGCAATCTTCATCGGCCTCGGAGTGGCTTTCCAGGCGTACGTTCCATCGGTGTTCCAGGCAACGGCCGAGATGGTGGTTGAAGATCCGAGGGCCTCCCAACTGTTCAACGTAGGAGAGATTGTCACCGGCGGTCAGAATCCACAGCGGTACGTGGCCGACCAGGTCGAAATCCTCCAGTCGCCCCGGGTGGCCGCCCAGGCCGCCAAACTGGTAGCGGACTGGGGGTCGACCGGCACGGAGGGCGAGGATTGGCCGGAGGAGTGGCTGTCCGAAGCCGACATCGCCGGGGTGTCGCTCTTGCAGGACGAGTTTCTGCGCTCGCTGAGCATTTCTTCGAGCCGGGACAGCAACCAGATCGAGGTCTCGTTCACGGCCGACACCGCCCAGCTGGCCCGCATCGGCGCCAACGCGATTGTGGAAGCGTATCAGGACGTCCGTTTCGAGCAGCTCGAGCAGACCGCCAATGCCGCTGTCTTGCAGATCGGCCTGAAGCAGGTCGAAATTGACAAGATCCTCGAGGACATCCAGTTTGAAATCGACAACCTCATCGCTCTCGATGAGGTTCGTAGTGGCCTCGACAAAGAGTTCGAGGATGACCTGGCGACATTCCTCGAGCTGCAGCTCCGGCTCGATCGTCTCGATTCCACCAGTGATGAGGCGGATGCCGTTCGGATCCAGCTCGACGACCTCCTCCAGGACTTCCAGACGACTGCCGTGATCGACACGATTGAGGCCGGCAACGCCGAATTGCAGGCCCTCATTGCCCAGCAAGACGCCAGCATCGCCGAGCTGGCCGCATTGTCGGGTCGCTCGAACTCGATTCTCATCGACCTCGAGCTCACGGGCACCGGCGTGACTTCGCTGTCCCTGGCGCCGGCGCCGACCACAACAACCGGGTCCGGTCCGGCTCGCATCTTGGCGGCTGCCATCGTGCTTGGCCTGGCCGTCGCCGCTGCTCTCTCGTATTTCCTGGCGTCACGTCGCAGGGCTTTCGGAAGTCGCACGCTTCCCGAGCTCGTGCTCAATGCTCCGCTCCTGGCAGAGGTGCCGGACTTCACGCTCGAGGGAATCAAGTCATCGCTGCCGGTCACCCAGGCACCGACCTCGGCATCGGCGGAGGCATTCCGGTTCGCGGCTGCCGCGGTCGACATCCGGGCCTCGGCGGCAGGCGCCAAATCCCTCATGATGGTGTCGGCCACGCTGGCAAGCGGCAAGACGACTGCGGCCGCCAACACCGCCATCGCCGCCGCCCGCGAGGGCTTGCGGGTGCTCGTTATCGACGCCGATTTCGGAAACCAGGAGCTCACCAGTCTCTTCCTCGGTGAGGAACAACCCGCCGCCGGTATCACCGAGGTTGTTGCCGGAATCGTTCCTCTCGAGGAGGCAGTGCGCCAGATCGTCGTCACCGACGACCGGTCGCTCCACCTCTTGTGGCGAGGCCGCCAGCCGGTGGAGGCCGCCAACTTCTTCCGGACCGAGGACACCCAGCGGTTCTTCACCGAGGTCAAGGAGCAATTCGACCTGGTGATCATCGACGGGCCGCCGCTTCTGCAGGTGGCGTATGCCAGCACGCTGGTCCGGTACGTCGACGCCGTCGTAGCGATCGTCGCTCACAACAGCCGGGTTGGAGAGCTCGAGGAAGTCGCCGATCGTCTCCACTTCATTGAAACGCCGGCTATCGGATACATCTACACGAAGGCCCCGCTCCGTGCCGAGATGACGGCCTCGGAAGGCTCGATGAAAGACATCCTCGGCCTTGGCGGCGAATCCGCCGGCCGTACTCCCGGTGGTGGAGCCCGCGTCACTCGCCGGGCCGCCCGCAAACAGGAAAAAGGGGAGTAGGACCTTCGGGTTTCGCCCCAAGGAGCGCACCGCTTACCGCCAACCGCCCACCGAAGGTTGCCAACCGCTGCTCCCGTCTCGTGGAGCGAAGCGGATTCTTCTCCCCTCCCGTCTTGGCATTGGCGGGCGGGGTTGGGGGAGGGTAGGTCCCAGCAAGAGAATGGCGACGAAGAGCGAAGGCTCCCCTGCTGTAACGAAGCAAGCGACTCTCCAGCAACGCGCCCGAGAGGCGACTGGCGGGCACCATCCTCTCGCTTGAAGGTGATCGCACGTCTTCAATCACCTTCGGCACGCCAACCCAAGTCAGCGGCCCCGGGCCGCCATGCAGTTGGTGGGAAACGATCCGGATGCCGGATGCCGGATGCCCGCTCCCCGGAAGGCGGTGGGCGCTTAGCCCTCCACCGCCCCCCGAATCGCAGCTTCCAGCTTCGCGTGGGCGGCGGCAGTATCGAGATTCGGCGTGTTGGCGAGTGGGCCGCCGGAATGGAAGTGGGTCATCGCTTCGCCGAAACCGCGGGCAATCTCGTCACGAGAGCCGGGGGATACGAGGCGGACGCGGTCGGCATCGATGGCGGCCTCGGCCACCGTCCTGGCACCTCCGTTCGCGAACACGATGACGGGTGCGCCCCGCTGCATGGCCTCGGCCAGGGCTGTCCCCCCTTCCTCGCGCACGCCGGGAAAGATGACTGCGCCGGCCCGATCAAGGAGATCCATCGCCTCGGGATAGGGAAGCCAGCCACGCAGCTCGACCCGGTCGGCCAGCCCGAGCTCATCGATCAGGCTCTCCACCGCGCTCCGCTCGGGCCCGTCGCCGACGATCACCATCCGAACATCCGGATGGGCGTGGGCGAGACCGTGCAATGCGAATCGGACACCTTTGCGCGGCTCAAATGATGACAGGAACAACATGAAGTCTTCCCGGGGCTTCTCCTCCCGCTCAACCTCGGTGAACATGACATGATTGAGCACGACGTCGGACGGTCGCGGTCGGCCAATTCGGCGCTGCGTCTCCTCGCTCTGCAGGATCCGAACCGTCGCACGGCGCCACGTCTGCCGGGTGGATCGGGCTAATGAGAGGAAACGGACTGCGACCAGGTCAACGAGCTCGGAGAGGATGCCTGTCACCCCGAGTGCTCGCCACATATTGAACGGCGTGGTGACAGCCCCACCGACCGGGCCCCACACGAGCGGAATGTCGAGCCGCCGTCCGGGAGAAGGCAGCCAGTAGACCGAGTAGGTGGCGTGGTGGGCGACGTCGAAGGGCTTGTTCGAGTGGAGATCCCTGGCTGCGCGGGCCGCCCGGCGCTGCCATCCGAGGTAGGCAGCAAAGTACCCGATGAGATGGCGGCGGGACTTGTCGGTTGGATCGTGGGGGAGCCATCGTGCCCACCCGGGCTCGTCGACCAGCTCGAACTGCAGAGGCGAGTCGGGGCTGGCTTCCTGCCACGCCCGGATGGCCTCGATGTGCTCGGGGCCCACCAGAACAACCGGGTCGGCGAAACGGGCGACCGACTGGACAAGGCTCCATCCGACACCCGGCTCTGATCCCCGGCCGGGCTCGCAGGCATAGGCAAAGACCAGGACCCGCGGACGATCTGCTTCGGCCGAGACGTGATGGGATATCACGCGCTGCCCCGTCCGCTTCGTGCAGCCGTCCGCCACCGGATGACGGTTCCTTCCACCGCCACGAAGGCTCCCAGCCCGTATATCGACCATATCCAGATCGCTGCCTGCGGGCCCTCAAGGCTCGGATCGAACACGCCGTTGACGAGGGCGGCAAGGGCCGCCACCATGCACCATGCGAGGAACCCTGCCTTCTGATCCTCGCCGACCGTCTTGAACTGCACGCGGGCCCTCCACAGGTGGCGGTACCAGATGGCCCACAGCGCGATCCAGAGTGCCGTGCCGATAAGACCCATCCGGGCCACCACCGACAGGTGCGAGTTGTGGGGATTCCGAAGTTCCGGGCCGTCCCCCGCTCCGGCCACGAAGCCGTATTTGCTTGCCAGGTTGGGACCGAATCCGAATCCTGACAGGAAGCGCTCGGTAGTCAGCGTGTCATCCATCACGAGCTCCCACAGTTTGAGACGCCAGGCGATGGTTCCGTCGTCCTCGCTGGCTCCGTCCCGGTCGACCTTGAAGTCGATCGACAGGATGTTGGCGAATAGCTGATCTACCGAAACCTCCCGTCGCTCGAGATCGAATCGCACATCGAAAGAGAACGCCAGGATGAGCGCGGCGATTACCACGACCAGAACCGAACCCATGAACGGCCGGGCGGCCCGGCCGGCGACATACACAATGATGAGGGCGACGAAACCGGCCACCATCACGCCCCGATTCTGAGTTCCCGCCAGTGCTAGAAGCAACAGGCCGGCCACGGTGTAGGTGAGATTGCGGGCCTTCTCTCGTCGTTCCAATTCCGGCGCAATCACGAGCAGTAGGAACGAGATCACCAGGACCGCTTGAACGCCCAGATTGCCGGGCTTGTGGGAGGTAATGAGGACGTCGGAGTCCGGGAGGAAGATGCCGCTCCGCTGGTTGGCCATGACGAGGCGGACCAAGCCGACTATCAGGAAGACCGGAATGATGCGGGTGTACCACTGCAGGAAGAAGTCGTAGGCCGGCTCCCAGGCCCGTGCCAGGGTTCCCATCACGATGGCAAACAGGCCGTAGTACCAGATGGCGGCGTCCCGGGCCGCTTCTTGCGGATCGTGGCTGAGCACGCCGATGATGGTGAGGAGGAACCCGAAGGCCATGAAAGCTACCAACACCTGGATGGGGGGGCTCAGGCGGATGAAGCGGGTGGCCTCTTTGGACCTGAACACCACGAAGAGGCCGATGCCGAGCGCCACCTCCCCGATGAATATCGGAGTACCCGGTACGTGGATCCAGGCGAACGTGCGGTCGAGGAGGAGATAGCCGGCGAGCATGAAGGCCATGACCCGAGCCAGAAAGATGTAACGGGCGTTCCTATGCCGATGCTGGCTGAGGATCGAGGCCTTGGCCGCACTCCCTGGCTGGTACCCGGACCCTTCCGAAGGAGGGCGAATCGAAATACTCATCGCACCTCCCACCCCTACTCGTGCCGGGTGCTAGCCCCGGGACTCGTGAACCTGTTTCTCAATCCAGCGGTAGGTGCCGACCAGGCCTTCCTCGAGGGCGGTAGTCGGCTCCCAGCCCAGGACTTCCCGCAGTTTAGTGTTATCCGAGTTTCGGCCCCGGACGCCCTGCGGCCCGTCGACATGCTTGAGCTTGATGTCGCGTTTGCCGGAAATCTCAATGACAATCTGGGCCAATTCGTTGATGGTGACCATGCGGTCCCTGCCCAGATTGAGCGGTTCAGTGTGGTCGGACATCATGAGCCGGTAGAGGCCCTCGACGGTATCGTCGACGTGGCAGAACGATCTGGTCTGTTCGCCGTCGCCCCAGATCTCGATGGTGCCACCGTCCTCGACCTCGGCCACCTTGCGTGCCAGCGCAGCCGGCGCCTTCTCGCGGCCGCCCGTCCACGTGCCGTACGGGCCGTAGATGTTGTGGAAGCGGACCACCCGGACGTCAAGGCCGTAGTCGAGGTTGTAGTAGTGGGCGGCGATCTCGGAAACGAGTTTCTCCCAGCCGTAGGCGTCCTGGGGAGCCGCCGGGTAGGCGTCCTCCTCCTTGAGCGGGGTCACGTCGGCCTCCGTCTGAAGGTGCTCGGGGTAGATGCAGGCCGAGGACGTGTAGAGGTATCGCGACACGCCGTTTTCCCGGGCTGCCTCAAGCGTGTGGAGGTTGATAAGGGCGTTGTTGTGGAGGATGGTCGAGTGATTGGCGGAGATGAACCCCATGCCCCCCATGTCGGCGGCGAGTGCATATACGTGATCGACGTCCTTGGTGGCTTCCTGGCAGGCCTCCCAGCGGCGCAGGTCGAGCAACTTGAACTCGTCGGCGTCGAGGTCGGTGAACTCCGGTTCCTTGATGTCGACCCCACGGACCCAGTAGCCGCGTTCGCGGAGGTTCGTCACGAGATGGTGGCCGATGAAGCCGCCGGCGCCGGTTACCAGTACGCGTTCCATAATCGAATTAGTCCTTTTTCCTAGGGATTGGGAAACCGGGTGACCCGTGGGCACTCAGTGTACTTCACTTTCTGTGGTCGTTTCGGGGGGTGGCGAGCCACCCGCCAGCTGCTCGACACCCACCAAACGGGGAGGGCGACGCAACACTTTGAGAACGAATCGGGGGTTGTTGCCCAGGTACCGCTTTCCGAGGCGGCGAGGCTCTTTGATGAGCCGGTAGAGCCACTCGAGCCCGCGGCGCTGCATCCACCCCGGGGCCTGGGGGAGGAGCCCGGCGTGGATGTCGAAGGCGGCTCCGACACCGAGCACGGCCGGTGCGTTCAGGCGGCCGATATTGGCGTCTATCCACCGTTCTTGTTTCGGGGTGCTGAGGCCGATCCACACAAAGTCGGGGGCGGCCTGGTTGATCATTGATGCGATGTCGTCGGATTCGGTCTCGGTGAGGGCTCGGAAGGGCGGGGAGTGAGTGCCGACGACCTGGAGGCCTTCAAACCGATCCTGGAGCCTTTTGCTGAGCAGTTCGGGAACCCCCTCTTTTCCTCCGTAGAAGAAGTGAGTCCAGCCCTCAGTGGGCGATCGGGCGCATATCTCGAGCATGAGGTCTGGCCCGTAAACCCGTGACATCTCATCGGCCCCGGCCCGCTTCCCGGCCCAGACCATCGGCATTCCGTCCGGGGTCGTGAGCCCGGATCGATTGTGGATCTTCAGCAACTCGAGGTCGTTCTGTGACTCCATGACACCGTGGACGCCGGTGACGCACACGTAGTGCTGGTCCTTCTCGGCGACCCAGCGGGCCAGCTCGGCGACCGCCTGGTCCATATTGATGGCGCTGATCCCAACGCCGAGCACGTCGATGCGCGGTATTCCCATCCGATGATTATCGACGCAATCCCTACCTGCCTGAAATGGTACGAGCGACCTTTTCATAGACCGCTTCGAGGTCGGCCAGGCCCTGGCTGGCGGAGTATTTCTGCTCGTAGAGAGCGCGGGCGGCGGCTCCGGTGGCGACCACCGCCCCGCTATCTGTCAGCTGGGCAAGGCGCCTGGCCAGGTCGCCTGCGTCACCGGGCTTAGCCAGCCACTCAGGGCCGAGGGGCGCCACGACCTCAGGGATGGGGCCGATATCGGAAGCAATCACCGGCAGTCCGGCTGCCAAAGCCTCTAACAGGACCATGCTTAGGCCCTCGTACCAGATCGACGGAAGCACGAGGGCGCGGGCGGAGAGCATCTTCTCACGAACGGCCGACCGGTCTAGTTGACCCCGCAGCGTCACGTTGCGGACACCTTGCTGCCGGAGATCCTCCTCGAGGGGACCGACCCCGATGAGGTCAAGCCGGTAGTCAAGGCCGGCCCGGTCCCAGGCGTCGACCAGGACATCGGGAGCCTTCTCAGTCGTGAGCCGACCGACGAAGAGCACGAGGTCGGAGTCATCGACGGGACGGTGGCGGGGGCCGGGGTCCAGCACGAAGTTGGGCTTGACGGCGATCCGGTTTTCGGGAATCCCACTTTCGATGAATCGGTCGCGGGCGAAGCCGGTCAGCGCGAGGATGAGGTCGACGTCCCGACGCCAGGTGCCGCGGCGACGGTTGAACGCGATGGTCGACGCTGAGACGAACGATTGGGCGTAGTTGTCCAGGTAGCACTTGTAGCGAACCCCGTACCACGGGTTCTGGCTGGAGACGCACTTTTCGCACGGCTTTCCGTCCCGGAGCAGCATGGCATTGGCGCAGGCGAGTCGATAGTTATGGAGGGTGAGCACCGTAGGCGAGCCGCCTTGGCGGGCACCGCCAAATACTGACGGCGACAGGTGATACCAGGTGTTGTGGACGTGAGTCACGTCTGGTTGATGGGCCTCGACCAATTCGCGGACCCGCCGGGCGGCCTTCGGATTCCACGCCGCCCGGACCATGTCGCCGCCGGCAGCAAGTGAGCCGGGCGGATTCTGCTCCCGGTGTTCGATGACCGTGTGTCCGGCGTCTCGCAGCAACTCTGCTTCGTTGGAGGCGACGGTGTCCTCGCCGCCCGGCTGCCGGTATTGCGTGTGAATCTGAAGGATCTTCACTGGCTGGAGTGTACGGCCTGTTGGGGCCTCGGGCGTGATTGCCCCGGCCGGCCAAGGGGGACCTCTCGCCTCACCGAACGAGTTCTCAAGGGTTCACTCTCCGCGGTCGATAGCACTCTCAGTAGCTAACTCAACCACTGTGAGGAAGAATGAAGCGCCTGGTAGCTTCCGTATTCGTACTGGCAATCGTGATACCACTCCAGGGAGCCATCGCCGGTGCCGGCTCCACCTCGGGCACCGATGTTGCCTTCTACCAGCCAGGTTCGTCTTCCTGGACCATCCCCGGCAACGCCACGTTCTACTACGGCGCGCCCGGTGACACGCCCCTTCTGTGTGATTGGAACGGCGATGGCATTGCCACCGTCGGCGTGTACCGCGAGAGCACCGGATACCTCCTGCTCCATGATGGCAATCGCACCGGTGCCGCCGACTACGAGTTCTACTACGGGATCCCCGGAGACCGTCCGCTGTGCGGCGATTGGAACGGAGACGGCACCGACACCATCGGCATCTACCGACCATCCAGCCAGCGTTTCTATCTTCGCAACCAGAACACCCACGGGGTCGGTGACAAGGATTTCCAATTCGGCTTCGCCAATGGCGTCCCCTTCGCAGGCGACTTCAACGGTGACGGCATTGACACGGTCGGCGTCCGGGACCCGAAGAACGGGTGGCTCGAGCTCGCCCGCGGCAACTACTCAGACTCAGCGGTCGTCGAGGCCTTCTTCGGATCATCAGCCGACACCCTGGTGGTTGGAGACTGGGACGGTGATGGGACCGATCGCCTCGGAGTCTTTCAGCCTGCCACCAACACGCTGGCGATAACCAACCTGTTCGGCGCCGAAAGAATCGCCGCCACCTATGACCTCGGCCCGGTACATGGCATACCCCTCGCCGCCGAGTTCGACGCGACCGGTGGGCTAGCCACCAAGTACCCGGTGTCGAGCGCCGCCGTTGGCGAGGTTGTCAAGCCCAAAGCACCGGCGCCAGTACCTCCACCTGAAGTGGTGCCAACGCCTCCCTCGGAGGAGGCGCCGCCTCCACCGCAGGAGGAGCGTCTGACCGTCGTCACACCCAGCACCTTGCCGGCGTCGCCGATTGTCAAGTCGGCAGTCCCGATTCCCGCCAACGCGGTGCGCATCAATCCCGGCACCAACATTCAAAGTGTCGTAAACCAGTACGGCGGCGGCACCACCTTCCTGCTGGGAACGGGCCTCCATCGCCAGCAGCAGGTGCAGCCGAAGTCGGGCCAGACGTTCATCGGAGAGACCGGGGCTTTCATGAACGGTGCCAAGATCCTCACCGGGTGGCAACGAGACGGCGGCACCTGGTTCGTGAGCGGCCAGACCCAATCCGGTCGTCAGCAGGGCTCGTGTCTCTCGAGCTCACCCGAGTGCAATCATCCCGAGGAGTTGTTCATCGACCACGCCCGCATGACCCATGTGAGCAGCAAGGGCCAGGTTGGGCCGGGCAAGTGGTTCTTCGACTACGGAGCCGATCGCATCTACATCGGCAACGATCCGTCCGGGAAGTTGATCGAGACTTCGGTCACCGAGATGGCCTTCTTTGGACAGGTATCCGACGTGACCATCACCGGGCTCGTTATCGAGAAGTATGCATCACCCGCTCAGGTCGGGGCTATAGACACCCGCGGCAATCCCAGCGGCAAAACCAACGGGTCCAACTGGTTCATCGCCAACAACGAGGTCCGGTACAACCACGGCGTCGGCATCAAGTCGACGAACGGAAGCCGGGTGGTCGGCAACTACGTTCACCACAATGGCCAGCTCGGCCTGGGTGGGGATGGGCCCGGCATGCTGATCGAGGACAACGAAATCGCCTACAACAACGCATCCGGATATTCCTACGGGTGGGAAGGCGGCGGGACCAAGTGGGCCTACACCACGGATCTGGTCGTCCGCAGCAACTACTCCCATCACAACGTCGGGCCGGGCCTGTGGACCGATATCGACAACATCCGCACCACCTACGAGGGCAATCGAGTGACCGACAACGTCGGCATCGGAATCTTCCATGAGATCTCCTACGACGCGGTCATTCGCAATAACTACATCGCCGGCAACGGCTTCGGGCATTCCGCCTGGCTGTGGGGCGGAGGCATCGTGGTGGCGGCCTCGCCGAATGTGGAGGTTCACGACAACGAGCTCGTCAACAATGCGGACGGCATTGCCGGCATTCAACAGAACCGCTCAGACGCTCCTTCCGCCTACGGTCCGATGATCGTCAAGAACCTATACGTTCACGACAACCGAATCACCATGGCGGAGGGTCAGACCGGCCTGGTCCAGGACATCGGAGAGAACGCGATCTTCACGGGCCGTAACAACCGGTTCGTCAACAACGAGTACATCCTCAATGGCGACGGGCGTCAGTTCGCCTGGAACAACGGCTCCAAGACCCTGCAGGAGTGGAACGGGTTCGGTCTGTCCTAGATATTTCGCGCTCTTGCGAATGTGACGGAGAGTGCTTAGTGTCGCCACGCGCTGACACGGGTTATTGATAATGGGCAGGAGAACACGGGCCTCACGCCGCCTCATGGTGGTACTAATGCTGCTGGCGTCTGTCCTGGTTGAGGTGGGCCCGGCCGGGGCGGTTTCGGACGAGGCGCAAGTCGCCTTTTTCGATGCAGGACTCGGCCTGTGGCACATGGAGGGGATCGGCGACTTCTACTACGGAGTGCCAGGCGACCAGCCGCTCCTGTGTGATTGGAACGGCACCGGGACCGAGACGGTCGGCCTCTATCGGTCATCCTCGGGGTTTCTCTACTTGCGGCAAACGAACACCTTCGGAGTCGCCGATGTCTCGATCTTCTTTGGGATCCCCGAGGACCGGCCGGTGTGCGGCGACTGGAACGGGGACGGGAAGGACACGATTGGGGTCTACCGGCCTTCGAATGCCACGTTCTATCTCGTCAACACCAACCGGACCGCCTACGCCGACCGTCAGTTCTCGTTCGGCGACGGCTACGGCACCCCGATTGCCGGGGATTGGGACGGTGACGGGATCGACACGGTCGGGCTCTGGAAACAAGGGCACGGCTATTACGAGCTGTCGGATCGCAACACGAGCGCGCTGGCGTCCTATGGCCACTTCGGCAATCCCGGCGACCCGGTTGTCGTGGCCGACTTCGACTATGACGGACGCGACACGCTCGGCGTCTACCGGATCGGAGACGGGCGCCTCTATCTGAACAACTTCGGCGAGGCTTCCGGGTCTCCGCTCGAATATCTGGTCGGGTCCCACACCGGCCGGCCGGTGGCAGGCGTCACCGGCGGCACCGGCCCGAGCCCGGCCGGATCCGGTGGAGGCGGGTCCGGCGTCCCGCCCGGCGCGATCAGCATCGCCCCCGGTACGAACATCCAGAATGCCATCAATGCCGCTCCCAATGGATCGACCTTCTACATCCGGGCCGGCGTCCATCGGATGCAGCGATTCCAACCGAAACCCGGCACCACGATCAGTGGTGAGCCGGGGGCAATCCTCAATGGGTCCCGCATTCTTAGCGGATGGTCGCAAGATGGCAGTCAGTGGTGGGTGGGCGGACAATCCCAGCAGGCCGTCAGGCACGGCGTGTGCGAGCCCTCCTCCCCGCGCTGCAGCTACTCCGACGATCTCTTCATCAACAACGTCCGTCTCAAGCATGTCGACAGTCGATCCAAAGTGGGGGCCGGGACCTGGTACTTCGACTACGGCGCCGACCGTATCTTCATCGGACAGAATCCAGCCGGCAAGACCGTCGAGACCAGCATCACGTCGGGGGCGATCTACGGCAACTCACCAAATGTGACGATCACGGGGTTGGTGGTTGAGAAGTATGCCAACCCTGCCCAGCATGGAGCCATCGACAACCGGTCCAACAACTCCGATGCCGGCGGCCTGAACTGGGTTATCTCTAGCAACGAGGTCCGTCTGAACCACGGGGTTGGTATCAAGGTGGGGAAGAACGCCCGGGTGGAGGGCAACAACGTTCACCACAACGGCCAGCTCGGGGTGGGTGCCATCGGCTCGGGATCGAGGTTCGACGGCAACGAGATCGCCTACAACGGTCAGATCCCGTTCTGGACGGATTGGGAGCGAGGGGGAACCAAGTTTGCTCAAACCACCGACATCCATCTCGTGAACAACTACGTCCACCACAATCAGGGTCCCGGATTGTGGGCCGACCTGAACGCCCGGGACATGCTGTTTGCCAACAACACGGTGATCGGAAACTCTAAGGCTGGTATCTACTACGAGATCAGCTATGACGCGGTGATCCGCGACAACTACCTGGAGGGCAATGGGTTCGGGTTCGACGCCTGGCTGTGGGGCGGTGGCATCGTCATCTCGTCATCGCCGAACGTCGAGATTTACGGCAACACGGTCGTCAACAACGGAGATGGGATTGGTGCCGTCGAGCAAAACCGGAGCGGGGATCCGGCCCCCTATGGGCCACTCATCATCTCCAACCTCTATGTCCACCACAACAATGTCACAATGTCGCAGGGCGTGAGCGGAATCGCACAGGATGTCGGCAACAAGGCCGTCTTCACCAGCCGAAATAACCGGTGGGAGAACAACACTTACACCGTTGGTTCGGGGAACCACTTCGAGTGGGACAACCGGCAGATCTCCTACGACACCTGGCGGGGGTACGGTCTCAACTAGTCGGGCCTCCATACACTGGCGCCCATGAACCCATCCCTCCGCTCGCCGGCGGTCCCCGCTGTTGTCGCGCTGGTGGCCCTGGTCGTCGTGGCCGTCGTGAGCTGGCTGCCCGATCCAGACGCCGACCCCGGGCCGGAGGCTGTTGACCGGACGACCGCTTCCATCACCGGCGCGGTCCCGGTCACGCCGGCGGCTCAGGTCACATCCACGACCCCGGCCGGCCCGCCGACTCTGGCGGTCGTGCCCGGCGACGACCTCGCCGCCCTGGTCGCCGTCAATCCACCCGGGACCACCTTCGTGCTGGCGGCCGGCGTCCACCGGGGCCACGCGATCGACCCGCAGGACGGGCAGATGTTCCTCGGCGAACCAGGATCGGTGTTGAGCGGCGCAATCGTCGTCGCATCGTTTGTCGAACGAGATGGCATCTGGTTTGCCGAGGGACAGGACGCGGAGGGACGTTTCCACGGTGAATGCAACGCGGATCGGCCGCGATGCGGGTACCCGGAGGACCTCTTTGTCGACGACAGGTCGCTCGAGCATGTTGGATCGGTAGCGGCGGTTGGCCCCGGCCAATGGTTCTTCGATCACGACCGGGACACCGTCTATCTGGGTGACGATCCGACCGACCGGATTGTTGAGCTCAGCGTCCTTCCGTACGCCTTCCGCGGCGATGTCGACGGTGTCACCATCCAGGGGATGGTGATAGAGAAGTACGCCGTCCCCGCCCAGCAAGGTGCCGTCGACAGCCGCCGGGACTCGAACGACCTCGTCGGGGGGTCCGACTGGTCGATCATCGACAACACTGTCAGGTGGAACCACGGGGTGGGTATCGCCGCCACCACTGGTGCGGTGGTGACCGGCAACCTCGTCTACGAGAACGGGCAACTCGGCGTCGCCGCCAAAGGCGCCGGTGTCACCTTCGAGCGAAACGAGATCTACGGGAACAACACCGCCGGGTTCAGTGCCGGCTGGGAGGCAGGAGGCTCCAAGTTCGCCTTCACGAGTGGGCTGGTGGTGCGTGACAATTTCGTCCATGACAATGCCGGGGCCGGCCTGTGGACCGACATCGACAACATAGATACCCGGTATGAGGGCAACCGCGTTATCGACAACGATCGTATGGGGATCTTCCACGAAATCAGTTACGACGCGGTCATCATCGACAATGAGGTGCGAGGCAATGGGTTCGGTTTCGACGCCTGGCTGTGGGGGGCCGGAATCGCCGTCTCGACCTCGGTCAACGTTGAGATCTCAGGAAATCTGGTGGAGGGAAATGCCGACGGCATTGTCGGTATCGAGCAGGATCGCTCAGACGCGCCTGCCTCATTCGGGCCGCTCTCACTCACCAACCTGGCCGTGCACGACAATGTCATCGCCGGAAACGGAGGATGGTCGGGTGTCGGCCAGGACGTGGGCGACAATTCGGTCTTCACCGCCGCCAACAATCGCTTCTACGACAACACATTTGACCAGGACGACACACACTTCTTCTGGCTAAACGATCCAAGAACCTATGAGGAGTGGCTCGCCTACGGGCAGAGTTAACAGTTTGCAGTTCAGAGTTCACAGGTTCGAAGCGACGACCAGGTGGTCGATTGCTGACTGTCAACTGTCAACTGTTGACTGGAGTTCAACTGTTAACTCTCAACTGTCGACTTCTTCCGCCGGAAGCGGCCCTTCTTCGCTTGGCCGTTCGTGGCGTTGGTGAGCGCGGTGGGCCCGCCGCCGAGGATGTCCTTGAGCGACCCTTCGATGTCGGTCTGGTCGGAGCGGAGCGGGGACCTGTTGTAGATGTACCCGATCGGCTTGGTACCGATGAAATCGAGACGATCCACGACCTCTTCCAACTCGCTGACCGCGCCGCCGTGGTTCACGACCACGAGGGCGCCGTCGGCGTACCGGCAGATGACGCTCGTGTAGGCAACATGGAGGAGTGGTGGGGTATCGATGAGGACGAGGTCGAACTCGTCGCGGATTCCTTCGAAAAAGATTCGGGTGGCAGCACTCCGGAAGAAGTTGGCAGCGATAACAGGACGATGGCCTCGCGAAAGCAAGCTGAGGGCCGCCCCATCTGCCACCGGAACGGTGACGATCGCCCTGCGCAGGTCGGCGCCCGTTTCTACTACCTCCGTTATGCCGGTAGCAGGCGGGATGTTTCCCACCAGAAGCTGGCTCAGGTTCTGGCTCCCGAAGTCGGCGTCGATGACGAGCACCCGATTGCCTTCCCGTGCCGCCGCCATGGCGGCGTTGGCCAACACAGTGGTCTTGCCGTCCCGGGCGTTGCCCGAGATAACGACGATTGAGCGGGCGCCCGAAGCGGCCGATTGAATATCGATGGCGGCCGCCGCGAAGCGGAAGGACTCAGCCGTTCTCGTTTGAGGCATGTCCTGGACCGGCAGCGACGAGGTGATTCCCTCGTCTCCGAAGCGAGGAACCTCCGAGATGATGGGCGCATCGATGATGATTTCCGGTTCGGCACGATTATCGAAGCTCCGACGCCGGATGGCGACCGAATAGGCAATGGCGAGGGCTGCGAGGGCGCCGACAACTGCTCCGATCAAGCCCGCCCGGCTCTCTTCGCGACCATCGCCCGAAGGGAATCTGGCCGGTGAAGTCAGGGCAATTCCGCGGGTTACCAGCTTCGAATCGACTGCGATTTCATCGCGGCGGGACTCGAGCGTGGCCCGTCGCGCGATGGTGCTCTGGAGCTCCTGGATGAGCGGGCTCAGCGTCGGATTTGTGCTCTCGGCTGTCTGGATCTCTTGATACGTCTGGACCTGAAGGAGCAGATCGGCGAGTTCTAGCCGGATCGCCTCAGCCCCGGCTCCCGCAGTGGGCAGTCGGGATTGGAGCTCGATGATGCGGTCGACCGCCTCGATGAACTGAACATCGAGCTCATTGCGCTGGGTGCTGGTTGATCGCGCCAGTGCCATTCGTGTTTGGATGTCAATCACCTGGTTGTCGACCAGCTCGAGAGAGGCGTCCAGTTCGTCGAGGGCCGACCGGGCGCTGGCTTCTGCAGTGGCTTCTTTGATCTGCTGATAGGCGCTGACGAGTGCGTTCGCGACGATCTGGGCTTCCGATCCGTCGGGGCTCGACACGCGTATCGTGATGAGGCTGCTGTCAGAGTCACCGCCGATGGTCGACATGCTGCTCACATCCCGGTCGAAATCGGGGAGCTGGGCCAGCACGAGCTCCTCTGCAGCATCCTCAACGGCAGGCGAGTCGAGTATCTGGATCTGGTCGGCCGTATAGCGCTTCGACTCAGCCGAGCCGGGCGTATCGAACACACTGATCGCGCCCGGATCTTCGACGATGAGCTCGGCTTTGGCCGTGAACACCGGATCGGTGAAAGAGGCCCAGATGATTCCCAGGGCAGCACCGCCGACCACGATGAACAGAACGAGCCATTTGTATCTCCAGACGGCGCCGGGGATCGTCGGATCGAGGGGTGAGATGTCGTTCATAGGCCTATCAGATTGGGACTCATTAGCTATCGGCCGGGGTTCGGGCCTGATTGAGCCTTACGACAACAGTGTCCGCGCTGCCCAGGAAACGGGGTCAACCAGTTCGGTGCCGTCGGGGAGACCCTCGGCACCGGTCCACACTGTAGCCGAGGCTTGGGTTCCCCATCGCCGCTCGATTTCCTCGAAGAAGGCTGTTCCCGCCCGATATTCGGGGCGCCGCAACTCAATGCCGAGCAGCTTCTGGAGGAACACCTCACCCTGGGAAGGCGTCGCCCGCCGGCGGTCAACGGCTTCCCGAATCCGGCCAAGCTGGGGGATGAGGTTGGCGTCGAGTTGGTTGAGCAAGTGCCCGACGTAACCCTCGATGACGGCGAGGAAGGCTTGAATGTCGGCCAGATTGGCTTCCTGATTTGGTCCCGAAAACATACCGGTCAGGAAGGAAGGGTCCTGCATCATCTGGCCGAGGCGCTCGGGGTCGAGGTCGCCGCTTCCCATCGGGAGCGACTCGGGGTCGAGCTCGAGGTCACCGACATAGGTGGCAACGAGGGACCGGAATCGTGCCTCCACGTCGGGCAGGGAGAGGAGGTTGTTCTGAACCAGCTCGTGAGCTGCCACCCACAGATGGGTCTGGTGCGTGTCGAGACCATGGGATTCGGTGAACTCGCTGATGTTGGGGGCGACGAATTGGAGTCGTCCGGCCCCGAGCGGCGGCAGGGCGGCATCGAAATTGGCGAGGACCCGGTGACTCAGAGAGCCAACCATCGAGCCAACCTGCAGCCCGACCATGATGGAGAAGATGGGAGCGAACGGATTCGACTCGTCGGCCGACAGAGTCGAAGCGAGCGGCACTGCGAGGTACTCGAAGCCCGAAACGGTCCTTGTCGTCCAGTCGCGCCGGTCGAGCACGGTCACCGGCGGGGGAATGAGATCAACGGGGGTGGAATCCGCCAGGATGCGCTGGGCGGTGTCGACCAGGCCAGACCAGTAGGAAACCGCATCGGATGGGACGGTCCCCGGGTCGCCGGCGACGCTGCTTCCCAGCTCCCCGGCCAGGCCCCAGTTGACCGGACCGGAGGACGAGAGCAGCTCTGCCAGGCGATCGAAGATGTTGTCGCTCATGGAGTATCTGTTCGGTCGCCGAGCTCGAGGGTGACCCGCACGGGGGTGCCCGCCCGTCTGACCTCGACATCGACGAAGTCGCCTGGACCGAAGCGACGCAGCGTTGAGACGAGGCCCTCCATGGTGGTGACGAGCCGACCGTCCACAGTCGTGATGATGTCGCCGGCTTCGATGCCGGAGTCCCCGGCACTCGAACCCTCCAGCAACTCCGAAACGAGCACGCCGACCGGTGCCTGTCCGCCGTCCGGTTGCGAGGCCAGTTGCGTCGTACCGAGAATTCCCAGGAAGCCGTGCCCGCTCGAACCGTTGGCGATGATCTCATCGGTTACCCGGTTGACGACCTCGATCGGAGTCGCGAAGCCAAGCCCCTCGGGCCCGAGATCGCTCACCCCAACAGCCGTGGTGATGCCAATGAGGTTGCCCTGGTCGTCAACGAGGGCGCCGCCGCTCGATCCGCGCGTGAATGGAGCGTCGGTTTGAACCATCCCGTACAGGTTCTCGTCATCCACGCCGCCTTCGACGAGCCGGTCGAAGGCAGACAGAACTCCCACCGTCACGGTCGGGCCGCCCAGGAGACCGAGCGGGTTCCCGATAGCGATTGCGGTATCGCCGACTTCGAGATGGTCGGTTGTGCCTCGCTCAATGGCGAGGAGGCCTTCGGCGTCGATCTGGACGACTGCCAGATCGGTGAGCGCATCCACTCCGAGCACGGTTCCCTCGTAGCGCCGGCCGTCGGAGAGCACTATCCCGACGGTGGTGCTGTCATCCACCACATGCTCGTTCGTGACCACGTAGCCGTTCTCGGCGTCGAGGATCACGCCTGAGCCCGACCCGACGAGAGCGGGGCCTGAGAAGATTTCGACGGTAACGACCGACGGCACCACCCGCCTGGCGACGGCGGCGGCGTGCGAATTGGTGGTCACGTTTACGGGGGTTGCAATCTCCGTGCGCACGATCTCGGTTACCCGCTCAATGGGTGCCTCGTTGGACTGCCCGATACCGGTAACGAGCACAGTTGCGATGGCGACTCCTGCTCCGAGGAAGCCCGCCACCATCGGGACCAGCCACCCGGTACGAGGTGGGTAAGCCGGGGCCGGCGGCGTGGCGTCGGGACCTGGAAGGGTGGTGACCGGTTCGGGCCACTCGATGGGCAGTCGTTCTGGGTCGTGCATTATCGTCAATTGTATGGTCGATGAGAGCTTTGAGGTCGATAACAGACATCGGGACTTCGTGCGCATTTCTGAATCACCGCTCGACCCGGCTTCTCTTCTCGATCTCGTGTCCGATCCAACCGCCGGTGCCGTCGTCTCATTCCTCGGCACCGTGCGCAATCACGCCCCAGGCAGATCCGGGGTCTCACACCTCGTGTACGAGGCGTATGTTGAGCTCGTCGAAGGCAAAGTTTCCGAGCTGGTGTCCGAGGCCAGGGCCCGCTGGCCGGTCATTGCCGTAGCCGTTGAGCACCGGACGGGCCGGGTGGACGTCGGAGGCATCTCGGTCGCCGTCGTGGTTAGCTCTGCCCACCGTGCCGATGCCTTCGAGGCTGCCCGGTTCCTGATCGACGAGCTGAAAGCCAGGGCACCGATCTGGAAGCAAGAGCACTGGGACGGCGGCTCCGAGTGGATCGAGGGAGCGTAGGGGCGGCCTTTGGCAGCCGGTCACCGGTCACCGGTCATCGGTCATCGGTCACCGGCCGGAACCGCCCACCGGTCACCTGTCACCTGTCACCGGTCACCGGCCGGAACCGCCCACCGGCCGGAACCGCCCACCGGCCGGAACCGCCCACCGCATCACAGTTCACAGTGAGATGAGATAGAGGTACTTCTGTTGACCGTTGACCGTTGACCGTTGACCGTTGACCGTTGACTGTTGACTAGGTCGAACCCTCATCGGGCCGTGATCTCCCCAATACCATCTCCGCCACCTCCCGGACCATGGGGTTGCGGTCAAGGCGGGCGACGGTGAGGGCGGCTTCGACTTCGGGCCCGTCGAACGCCGTGAGCGCGACGACGGCTCGTCTGCGAATCTGCGGCTTGCCGGTCCGCACCGCCTCGAGCAGGGTCGGCATCGAGCGTTCGTCGCCGATGGACCCGAGCGCGGCGATGGCCGCCTCCCGGATGAGAGCGTTCTCGTGGTGGGCGCTCGTTTCGATCAGCCATGGCACAAAGGCCGAGTCGCCGATTTCGCCGAGGGCGGTGGTTGCTGCCTCGACCACTCGCATCGACGAGTCGCCGCGAGCTGCCAGCACGGCTGCGGAGGCGGCCTCGCCGAGTAGGCCCAATACCTCGATCGCTTCGGCGCGAACTTCTTCGTCAGGATCATGAGCCGATAGCTCGCTGAGCGGTTCGAGGGCGTCTCGGCCGAGCCGGGAGCAAGCGGCTACTGCCAGTCGGCGCACCTCAGATCGATCATCTCGGAGATGGGGGATCGGGTCGCCGCCTGCGATCGATTCAAGGATTTCGCGACCGGGTGCCACGACACGGAGGTTAGGGCGTTGGTATTGTGGCACCGCTCTGAAGCAAGGGAGGCAGATGCTCGCCGTCAAGAACCTCGAGGTCGTGTACAACGACGTCATCCTGGTTCTGCGCGGTATCAGCCTCGAGGTCCCCGACGGCAAGATCGTCGCATTGCTCGGTGCCAACGGTGCAGGCAAAACCACCGCGCTGCGGGCCCTGTCGGGTTTGCTCGATGTTCACACCGGCGAGGTCACGAAGGGCGAAATCACGCTCGATGGCGTGCCCATCCACCGCTACCCGGCTTCGAAGATCGTGGAGAGCGGAATCACCCAGGTCATGGAGGGGCGGAGGACGTTCGCCGAGTTCACCGTCGAAGAGAACCTCCGGGTTGGGGCCCACACGAGTCGAGCCGGCATGGCCGGAAATCTCGAAAGGGTCTACACCCTGTTTCCGGTCCTGGCCGATCGCCGCCGAGCCATTGCCGGCTACCTGTCGGGTGGCGAACAGCAGATGCTTGCCATGGGTCGCGCCCTCATGGCCGGGCCACGCTATCTGATCCTGGATGAGCCCAGCCTGGGGCTGGCTCCGATGCTCGTTGCGCAGATCCGCGATCTAATCGTCGAGATCAACGCCCAGGGGACCGGGGTCCTTCTCGTCGAGCAGAACGCAACCATGGCCCTCTCGATCGCTTCTCACGGCTACGTGATGGAAAACGGCAAGCTGGTCATGGATAAGCCGGCCGACGCCTTGCTGGCCGATGAGGACGTGCGCGAGTTCTATCTCGGACTGGGCGGCGACGAGAGCGTCAAGTCGTTTCGGGATGTCAAGCACTACCGACGAAAGAAGCGCTGGGCATGACACTTCACGAGCGCAATCTTGGCGAGTATTTGCGAGCAGACCGGGTGGATCACGATGGCCCGCTTCTGGAATTCACGAACATTCACCTCAGCTTCGGTGGGCTCAAGGTGCTCGACGATGTGTCGTTTCACGTCGAGCACGGTGAGTTGTTTGCGATCATCGGACCGAACGGCGCCGGCAAGACTTCGATGTTCAACTGTCTGTCGGGGGTCTACGCGCCCCAGCAGGGCTCGATCCGCTTCCTGGGCGAAGAACTGATCGGCATGAAGCCGGACCGGATCGCTGCACTCGGGATGGCCCGGACGTTCCAGAATGTCGAGCTCTTCGAGCACCTGACGGTGCTGGACAATCTCATGCTTGGCCGACACCTTCACGTCGAGTACGGGTCCCTGGCTGCCATGGCCTACTTCGGCAAGGCGAGACGAGAGGAGCTCCGGCACCGGGAAGTAGTCGAGGACATCGTGGATTTCCTGGAGATCGAGCCGTTCCGCAAGTCGTTCGTCGGCATGTTGCCGTATGGCGTTCAGAAACGGGTCGAGCTTGGACGAGCGCTGGCGATGGAACCACGTCTCCTCCTGCTTGACGAGCCGGTGGCCGGCATGAACCTGGAAGAGACCGAGGACATGGCCAGGTTCATTCTGGATATCCGCCATGAGTTGGGCATAGCCATTGTTCTCGTCGAACACGATATGCGAATGGTCATGGATCTGGCAGACCGGGTGGCCGTCGTCGATTTCGGGAGATCGGTGGCACTCGGAACACCCGATGAGGTTCAGAACCATCCGGACGTCATCCGGGCCTACCTGGGCGAGGAGCACAAAGTTATTGGAGGGACCCCATGACCATGACCGAAGCCCAGCCCAGCCGGATCGGCATCGCAACGATCGCCACCCGATTGCGGGATTGGGCGGATCGGTCTCCCGATGGGGTCGCTTTGCGGGAGAAGAACCTGGGTATCTGGCGCGAAATCACCTTTGCCGAGTACTGGGAATCAGTGCTGACGATTGGGCATGCCTTGCTCGCCCTCGGAATCGAGCCGGGCGACCGGGTTGCCGTCCACTCGGAGAATCGACCCGAGTGGGTCTTCGCCGACCTGGCGGCCGTGTCGGTCCGAGCAGCCAGCATGGGTCTGTATCCCACCAACCCGGCACCCGAGGTGCAGTATCTGCTCGCCGACTCGG